>DATLIR010000309.1:0-4157 GCA_035539315.1 Casimicrobiaceae bacterium | reverse complement strand
CGAGCGCGGCGGCCTGCTCGCCTACCTCGCGGGCTACCGCCGGCACGCCGGCTTCCACGAGCATTGCGTCGAGCGCATCTTCGTCGACGTGCTCGCCGCTTGTCGTCCGAACAAGCTCGCCGTCGAGGCGCGCTTCACGCGGCGCGGCGGGCTCGACATCAATCCGTTCCGCACCAGCGAGTCGACCTGGCGGGCGCGCTCGGCGCCCGATGTCAGGCAATGAAAGGCGGCGATAGGCGATAGGCAATGGGCGATACGGGATAGGCGAAGGGGATAGGCGCTAGGAACTCGCGCCCGGCCGTGGCGCGGCGACCGGGGGTCCCTCGACGCTCGCCGCGCATCGCCTATCGCCCATCGCCGCCTTGGTCCCCGGACCCCTCCGGTAGAATGGCCGGCGCCATGTCGCTCACGATCGCCCTGTCGAAGGGCCGCATCCTCGACGAGACGCTGCCGCTGTTCGCGGCCGCGGGCATCGTGCCGACCGAGGATCCGGAGGCGTCGCGCAAGCTCGTGCTGCCGACGTCGATGCCGGGCGTGTCGCTGATGATCGTGCGGGCCTCCGACGTTCCGACCTACGTGCAGTGGGGCGCGGCGGACCTGGGCGTGGCCGGAAAGGACGTGCTGCTCGAGCATGGCGGCGCCGGGCTCTACCAGCCGGTCGACCTGGGCGTCGCGCGCTGCCGCATGTCGGTCGCGACGCGGCGCGGCTACGACTGGGCCGGCACCGTGCAGCGCGGCGCGCGCATCCGCGTGGCCACCAAGTACGTCGCCATCGCGCGCGAGCATTTCGCCGGCAAGGGCATGCACGTCGACCTGATCAAGCTGTACGGCTCGATGGAGCTCGCGCCGCTCTCCGGCCTCGCCGATGCGATCGTCGACCTCGTGTCGACGGGCAACACGCTGAAGGCGAACGACCTGTGCGAAGTCGAGACGATCATGCCGATCACAGCGCGGCTCGTCGTCAACCCGACGGCGCTCAAGCTCAAGCGCGACGCCGTCAAGCCGCTGGTCGACGCGCTCGCGGCCGCGGCCGCGGCGGCGCAGGGGCTCGCGGCATGACGACCGCCGCGACCTCCCGCGACGCCCGCGCCGCGAGTCCCATCCCCGTGGGCGCGACCGTGTTCCGTCGCCTGTCCACCGCCTCGCCGGGCTTCGACGCCGAGCTCGAGGCGCTGGTCGCCTTCGAGGCCGCGCAGGATCCCGCGGTCGACGCGGCCGTCGCCGGGATCATCGCCGACGTGCGCGAGCGCGGCGACGCGGCGGTGCTCGAATGCACGCGCCGCTTCGACTGGCTCGACGCGCCGTCGATGGCGGCGTTGTCGATCGGCACCGGCGAGATGCGTCGTGCCCACGAGGAGCTTCCCGACGTCCAGCGCGCTGCGCTGGAGACCGCCGCCCGCCGCATCCGCGCGTTCCACGAGGCGCAGAAGGCGCACGGCGGTGGCTTCGAGGTCGCGGAGCCGGACGGAACCGTGCTCGGCCAGCGCGTGACGCCGCTCGACTGTGTCGGGCTCTACGTGCCCGGCGGCAAGGCCGCCTATCCGTCGTCGGTGCTGATGAACGCGATTCCCGCGCAGGTCGCGGGCGTGCGCGACATCGTGATGGTGGTGCCGACGCCCGACGGCATACGCAACCCGCTCGTGCTCGCGGCGGCGCACCTCGCCGGCGTGACGCGCGCCTATGCGATCGGCGGTGCGCAGGCGATCGCCGCGCTCGCATACGGCACCGAGACGATCCCCGCGGTCGACAAGATCTGCGGCCCGGGTAATGCCTTCGTCGCCGCGGCGAAGCGCCGTGTCTTCGGCGCGGTCGGCATCGACATGGTGGCGGGCGTGTCCGAGATCCTCGTGATCGCCGACGGCTCCGCCAACCCGGACTGGGTCGCCATCGACCTCTTCTCGCAGGCGGAGCACGACGAGCTCGCCCAGGCGATCCTGCTCGCGCCGGACGCGGCGCTCCTCGACGCGGTCGAGGCGTCGATGCGACGCTGGCTCGCGTCGATGCCGCGCGCGCCGATCATCTCGGCCTCCCTTGCGAAGCGCGGCGCGCTGATCCAGGTGCGAGACCTCGCCGAAGCCTGCGAGATCGCCAACCGCATCGCACCCGAGCACCTCGAGCTCGCGGTCGCCGATCCCGAGGCGCTCCTGCCGCGCATCCGGCATGCCGGCGCGATCTTCCTGGGACACCAGGCGTCGGAGGCGCTCGGCGACTACTGCGCCGGGCCCAACCATGTGCTGCCCACCGGGCGCACGGCGCGTTTCAGCTCGCCGCTCGGCGTGTACGACTTCCAGAAGCGCTCGAGCGTGCTGCGCATCAGCGCGGCGGGGGCGCGCACGCTGGGACCGGTCGCGGCGACGCTCGCGCACGGCGAGGGACTGACCGCGCACGCGCGTTCGGCCGAGGCACGCCTCGGCGACGCTCCCGCGAAGGGGCGAGCGTGAACGACTCGCGCCCGCGTCCCGCCGCGCCCGCGAGCCCGGCCGACGTCGCCGCGCGCGTCGCCGCGACCGTTCGCGACGAGATCCGCGCGACGTCGGCGTACGCGGTGCCGATATCGGCGGGGATGATCGAGCTCCACGCGAACGAGAATCCGTGGCCGCTGCCGGCGTCGCTGCGCGCCGAGCTCGGGGCGATGGTGGCCGAGGCGGCGGTCAACCGCTATCCCGAAGGCGCCGGCGATCGCGTGAAGGCCGCGCTGACGCGCGCGCTGCCGGTGCCGGCGGGCGCGGCGATGGTGCTCGGCAACGGGTCCGACGAGCTGATCCAGATCATCACCGCGGCCGTGGCCCGCCCCGGCGCGTGCGTGCTCGCGCCGGACCCGACCTTCGTCATGTACCGCATCTACGCGATGCATTCGGACGTGCGCTACGTCCCGGTGCTGTTGCGCGCGGATTTCACGCTCGACGAGGACGCGTTCGCCGCCGCCATCGCACGCGAGCGCCCGGCCCTGGTATGGCTCGCGAGCCCGAACAACCCGACCGGGCGCGCGCTGCCGCTCGCCTCGATCGAGCGGATGCTCGCCGTCGCGCCAGGCCTCGTCGTGGTCGACGAGGCCTACGCGGATTTCGCCGGCGCCACGCTCCTGCCGCGCGTCCTGGAGTTCCCGAACCTCGTCGTGCTGCGCACGCTGTCGAAGGTCGGCCTCGCCGGGGCGCGCCTGGGCTACGCCGTCGCGCATCCGGCGTGGATCGCCGAGTTCGACAAGGTCCGCTCGCCCTACAACGTCAACGCGCTCACGCAGGCCGCCGTGCCGGTCGTGCTCGCCGCGGCCGACGTGCTCGCGGCGCAGGTGGCGAAGATCCGCGCGGAGCGCGACCGGCTCGCAGGCGCCCTCGCGGCGATGCCCGGGTTCGCGGTCACGCCGAGCGATGCGAACTTCGTGCTGGTCCGCGTGCCGGACGCGGCCGCCGCCCTGGCGCGTTTGCGCGCGGCGGGCATCCTGGTCAAGAATCTGCACGGGGGCCACCCGCTGACCGCCCAGTGCCTGCGCATCACCGTCGGCACCCCCGCCGAGAACGACGCCCTCATCGCCGCGCTCACCGCCGCCCCATGAACGCACCGCTCGAACGATCCTCGCGCCGCGCCCGTGTCGAGCGCAACACGAAGGAGACGCGCATCGCCGTCGAGATCGACGTCGACGGCACCGGCCGCGCCGAGCTCGCGACCGGCATCCCGTTCCTCGATCACATGCTCGACCAGGTCGCGCGGCACGGGATGGTCGACCTCTCGGTCAAGGCCGAGGGCGACCTCGACATCGACGCGCATCACACGGTCGAGGACGTCGGGATCGTGATCGGTCAGGCCCTGGCGAAGGCGCTGGGCGACAAGGCCGGCATCGTCCGCTACGGCCAAGCGTACGTGCCGCTCGACGAGGCGCTGTCGCGCGTCGTGATCGACCTGTCCGGGCGGCCCGGGCTCGAGTTCCACGTCGCGTTCACGCGCGCGCGGATCGGCTCGTTCGACGTCGATCTGACGCACGAGTTCTTCCAAGGCTTCGTCAACCACGCGCTGGCGACGCTCCACGTCGACAACCTGCGCGGCGCCAACGCCCACCACCAGTGCGAGACGGTGTTCAAGGCGTTCGGCCGTGCGCTGCGCATGGCCGTCGCGCACGACCCCCGCACCGGCGGGGCGATTCCCTCGACGAAGGGAGCGCT
>DATLIR010000308.1:0-21500 GCA_035539315.1 Casimicrobiaceae bacterium | reverse complement strand
GCAGAAGCGCAACCATCTTCCGATGCGATCTGAACCACCTCGTCGACCTTGCGATAGTGGTCGGCGTTCGCGTCTTGCGCAAGCGACGGCGCGGCAAGCGCCAAGTCGAGCGAACCCAGCAAGATCGCCATGGCTGGTGCGCCCATACCGCCTCCTTTCCGCATGACGAAAAGCAGGTCCCCTGGATGAGGGGCACGGGACGAGTCTGCACCTGACCGTCCGCAGGGGTCAACGACCCGCTGCCTGAATCGGCCCGGGAGAGCCCGGATGGGGTCGACCCTTCTGGTACGGGGCCGGAATCGAACGTGCTAGGGGAATAGCGCGGTGCGCGAGCCTGATACCACGACGCTTACCACGGGGTCCGCGAAGGTCTCGAACCGGGTCGCGACACCGAGCATCGCAGCACGCGCGCGGACCGAGGATCGGCCCGCAGGGACGCGCAGCGCGCGCGGAGGTATCAGGAGGTCAACGCGGTGCGTTGCGTGCGTCAGCGGGCCGTCTGTGCGGTCGGAGCGTTGAGTCCCGTACCATTCGCATGCGTTCCCAACCACCACACCCAAGGGACATGCGATGACAATGAGCCACCCGTGCCCAGACTGTCGTGAGTTGATCGACCACCCGCACGTCACCGAGCCGCACGGCGCGTTGCACACCTATGGCGAGTCCAAGGTATTCGCCAACGAGGACATCGATACATACGAGTGCCGCATCTGCCACACCAAGTTCAAACGAACGGAAGCGAAGCCTTCGCGTGCGGTGGTGTGGAACCTAATGTCCTAGCTCGTGATGCCGGAGACGTAGGAGGCGGCGGTAAAGTTTGGCGACCACGGTCGCCAAAAGTTGCAAGCCATTGACATCGCTCGCCTTCTCGGTTGAACGCGGGCCGAATCGAAGCGCGGAGGCATCGACCGCAAGAACCACACCGCGCGGGCGTGCAGCGCCGCGCACGCGCTGATGAGACGCGCAGCGCGCGCGGAGGGCTGCGACGGTCAGCGACGATCGCTGAAAATCCTTCGGTACCCGGGGCCGGAATCGAACCGGCATGGCGCTTTCGCGCCGGCGGATTTTAAGTCCGCTGTGTCTACCGTTCCACCACCCGGGCGGTGTGATCGCGCTTCAGGCCTGCTTCACCGCGATCGACTTGCGCTCGGGTCGTAAATGCGGCGCGGGCGTTTCGCCGCCGTAGGTGGCGCGCACGTAGTCGGCGACGATGGTGCCGAACTCCTCGGCGATGCGCTCGCCCTTGAGCGTGACGGTCTTGTGGCCGTCGACGAAGACCGGTGCGACCGGCACCTCGCCGGTGCCCGGCAGGCTGATGCCGACGTTCGCCATCTTCGACTCGCCGGGACCGTTGACGACGCAGCCCATGACCGCGACGGTCATGTTCTCGACGCCGGGATAGCGCGCCTTCCACAGCGGCATCTGCGCGCGCAGCCACGCCTGGATGCTCTCGGCCAGCTCCTGGAACACGACGCTGGTGGTGCGCCCGCAGCCGGGGCACGCGGAGACCAGCGGCGCGAACGAGCGCAGGCCCATCGTCTGCAGGATCTCCTGCGCGACGACGACCTCGCGCGTGCGATCGCCGTTGGGCTCCGGCGTGAGCGAGATGCGGATCGTGTCGCCGATGCCCTGCTGCAGCAGCACCGCGAGCGCGGCGGTCGAGGCGACGATGCCCTTCGATCCCATGCCGGCCTCGGTGAGCCCGAGGTGCAGCGGGTAGTCGCAGCGGCGCGCGAGCTCGGTGTAGACCGCGACCAGGTCCTGCACGTTGGAGACCTTGCAGGCGAGGATGATGCGGTCGCCCGGCAGCCCCAGCGACTCGGCGAGCGCCGCGCTGCGCAGCGCGGATTGCACCAGCGCCTCGCGCGTCACGTGGGCGGCGTCGAGCGGCCGTGCGGACGCCGCGTTCTCGTCCATCAGCGCAGCGAGAAGCTCCTGGTCGAGGCTGCCCCAGTTGACGCCGATGCGCACCGGCTTGCCGAACGCGATGGCGCGCTCGATCATCACCGCGAACTGCGTGTCGTGCTTGGCGCCGCGCCCGACGTTGCCCGGGTTGATCCGGTACTTGGCGAGCGCCTTCGCGCACTCCGCGTAGGCCGACAGCAGCTTGTGGCCGTTGAAGTGAAAGTCGCCGATCAGCGGCACGCCGCAGCCCAGCGCGTCGAGTCCCTCCCGGATCGCCGGCACCGCGGCGGCAGCCTCCGCCGTGTCGACGGTGATGCGGACCAGCTCGGAGCCCGCCTCGGCGAGCGCCCTGACCTGCGCGACGGTGCCCGCGACGTCGGCCGTGTCGGTGTTGGTCATCGACTGCACGACGATCGGATGCGCCGACCCGATGGCGACCCCGCCCACGCGCACGGTGCGCGTGGGGCGGCGCGTGATGTCGGGTCGGGAGAATCCGCTCATGGCGATGCCGGGTTGCGCGACGCGATGCCGTCGCGATGCGGCAGCACGTCATTTTAGCAGGCCGCGGGGCTGACCCCGCGGTGCGGCAGCCCACTTGACTTGCGTCGATCCGCGCGCGACTGTCCGGTCGGGGTCCTTCCGGGGCCCCCCGGCCCTTGACGAAGATCAACCGCGCCGGCCGGCGACGGAGTAGAACGGACGCAGGCGAGGGCTCACGAGCCGGGGGATGCGGTGACGACGATGCGCGATGTGCTCCAGGTTTCGCTGCCGGGCAACCAGGGCGCGGCGGCCGCGCCCGGATTCGGCGTCGCGGCGGCGGACGCACCGTCGGTCCCGCGCTACCTCGAGCAGGTCTACAGCTGGGCCTACGTCACCCCGCGCGCGGTGGAGACGTTCGAGCGCGAGTGGCTCGTCAACGCGATCCTGTTCGGCAATTACGCCCGGCTGCGCGAGGCCGCCCTCGACGAGCTCGGCGCCCGCGTGGACGGGCTGACGCTCCAGGTGGCCTGCGTGTACGGGAACCTGACGCCGCGCTTGCTCGAGCGGTTGTCGCCCGACGCGCGCCTCGAGGTGGTCGACATCCTGCCGATCCAGCTCGCCAACCTGCGGGACAAGCTTCCGGCCGATCCGCGCGTCACGCTGCGCCAGGCCGACGCGTCGGCGCTCCCGCATGCCGACGCGAGCGTCGACCAGCTGCTGCTGTTCTTCCTGCTGCACGAGCAGCCCGAGGCGGTCCGGCGCGCCACGCTCGCGGAGGCGATGCGCGTCGTGCGCCCCGGCGGCCGGATCGTGATCGTCGACTACCACCGGCCGTGGCGCGCGCATCCGATGCGCGGCCTGATGCGGATGGTGTTCCGCCGGCTCGAGCCGTACGCGATCGACCTGTGGCGACACCCGCTCGACGCCTTCATGCCGCGCGGCATCGTCCCCGCGGCGATGGTCCGCTCCACCTACTTCGGCGCGCTCTATCAGAAGGTCGTGATCACGCGCTGACGCGTCGCGATCCTGCGCGCCCTCGGTTACGCGACCCCAAGCACGATGCTCCCGCTCGAAACCTTCAAGGCCGATGTCGCGATCGTCGGCGCCGGCGGCGCCGGCCTGCGCGCGGCGATCGCCGCCGCGGAGCTCGACCCGTCGCTCACGGTGGCGCTGGTCTCGAAGGTCTACCCGATGCGCAGCCACACGGTCGCGGCCGAGGGCGGGTCGGCCGGCGTCGTGCAGGCGCACGACAGCCTGCAGCAGCACTTCGACGATACGGTCACCGGCGGCGACTGGCTGTGCGAGCAGGACGTGGTCGACTACTTCGTCGCGCAGTGCACGCCGGAGATGATCCAGCTCGAACACTGGGGCTGCCCGTGGAGCCGCAAGGAGGACGGACACGTCAACGTGCGCGCGTTCGGCGGCATGAAGATCGAGCGCACCTGGTTCGCGGCGGACAAGACCGGGTTCCACATCCTGCACACGCTGTTCCAGACCTCGCTCAAGTACCCGTCGATCCGGCGCTTCGACGAGCACTTCGCCGTCGACCTCGTGGTCGACGAGGGCCGCTGCCGCGGCGTCGTGGCGCTCGACATCGCGAGCGGCCGCTTCGTCCTGATCGAGGCCGGCGCGGTGGTGATCGCCACCGGCGGCGCGGGCCGCGTCTTCCGCGAGAATACCAACGGCGGCATCGTGACCGGCGACGGCATGTCGCTCGCCTACCGCCACGGCGTGCCGCTGCGCGACATGGAGTTCATGCAGTACCACCCGACCTGCATGCCGGGTACCGGGCTCTTGTTCACCGAGGCGTGCCGCGGCGAAGGCGGCCTGCTGACCAACAAGGACGGCTACCGCTACCTGCAGGACTACGGCCTCGGTCCGCCGGACCCATGGCCGCGCAAGAAGGCGATGGAGCTCGGGCCGCGCGACCGGCTCTCGCAGGCGTTCTGGCACGAGGACCGCAAGGGCCGCACCGTGCAGACGCCGCACGGCAGCGCCGTGAATCTCGATCTGCGCCACCTCGGCGCGAAGAAGCTGCGCGAACGCCTGCCGCTCATCTGCGAGCTCGCCGAGGAGTTCCTCGGCATCGACCCCGCGAACTCGCCGATCCCGGTGCGGCCGGCGGTCCACTACACGATGGGCGGCATCCTCGTCGACGGACGCACCGCGTCGCCATTGCCCGGCCTCTACGCGGCGGGCGAATGCTCGAGCGTCGGGATCCATGGCGCGAATCGCCTCGGCTCCAACTCTCTCGCGGAGCTCTCGGTGTTCGGCCGGGTGGCGGGCGAGGAGGCCGCACGATTCGCGCGCACCGCGCGCCGCGGCGACAACGCCGCGCTGGCCACGCAGGCCGGCGACGCGATCGCCCTGGCGACGGCGATGGTGCGCCGGACCGACGGTACCGAGCGCCTCGCGGCCCTGCGCCGCGAGATGGCGCAGAGCATGGAGGATGGCTGCGGCATCTTCCGCACCGGCCCCGAGATGCAGGCGACCTGCGACAAGCTCGCCGAGCTGCGCGAGCGCTACGCCCGGGTCCGGCTCGACGACGTGTCCACCGCCTGGAACACCGAATGGCTCAATGCGATCGAGCTGGGCTACCAGCTGGAGGTCGCCCAGGCGATCGCGCACAGCGCGCTCGAGCGCGAGGAGTCGCGCGGCGCGCACCAGCGCCTGGACGGCTTCACGCAGCGGGACGACGTGCGGTTCCTCAAGCACACGCTCGCGCACCGCGACGGCGCGAATGCGCCGAAGATCGGCTACGGCGACGTGACGATCACGCGCTCGCCGCCCGGAACGCGCGCCTACGGCGCCGCCGGCGAGCACGCCGAGGCGGCGCTGGGAGCGGCCAAATGACCGTCGAGCCGCGTCACATCGAGATCGAGGTGCTGCGCTACCGGCCGGGCACCGACGCCGAGCCTGTCTGGCAGAGCTTCCGCGTGCCCTTCCTCGACGACACCTCGGTGCTCGAGGGCCTGCAGGCGATCAAGGACGACCAGGACGGCTCGCTCTCGTTCCGCTGGTCGTGCCGCATGGCGATCTGCGGCAGCTGCGGGATGATGATCGACGGCGTGCCGCGGCTCGCCTGCCACACCTTCCTGCGCGAGTTCTTCCCCGGCAAGGTGCGGGTGGCGCCGCTCGACCACCTGCCGATCGAGCGCGACCTCGTCGTGTCGGCCGAGGACTTCGTGCGCAAGCTCGAAGGCATCACGCCCTGGCTCGTGCCGCGCGAAGCGCGCACGCTCGCACAGGGCGAGCACCTGCAGACGCCGCGTCAGCTCGAGCAGTTCCGCCAGTACGCCGGCTGCATCAACTGCATGCTGTGCTACGCCGCGTGCCCGCAGTACGGGCTCGACCCCGAATTCATCGGTCCGGGACTGATGGCGCTGATCCATCGCTACAACGAGGATTCGCGCGACGGCGCGCGCGCGGAGCGCATGGAGCTCATCAACGCCGAGCAGGGCGTGTGGTCCTGCACCGCCGTGGGCTATTGCTCGGTGGTCTGTCCCAAGCACGTCGATCCGGCGAACGCCGTCAACCAGAACAAGGTCAACGGCGCGCTCGACTGGGTGAAGCAGCGGGTCGGGCTCAAGGGAGCGTCCAGGTGATCCCTCCCGTCGAGGCGCCGCGCGGCCGCGGCTACCGGCGCCCGATGGCGGGCTGGTGGCGCCGCAACCCCTATTTCTTCTGGTACATGGTCCGCGAGGTGACCGCCGTCGGCGTCGCGGTCTACGCGCTCGTGCTCCTGGCGGGCGTCGTGTGCCTCGCACGCGGGGAGCCGGCGTGGAACGGCTGGCTCGCGGCGATGCGCAGCCCGGTGTCGATCGCGCTCCACCTCCTGCTGCTCGCCGGCATGGTCTGCCATGCGTGGAGCTGGTTCGACATCATGCCCAAGACGATGCCGATGCTGTTCGTGGGCGGCAAGCGGGTCGAGGCGAGCACGATTACGCGTGCGGGCTTCGTCGCCGCCGTGCTGGCGGCGGCCGCACTGTTCGCCGTCGCGTGGATGCTGCGGCCATGACGACGCTGCGCCTGACGCCATCGCGCGCGCCGCTGCTCTGGCTCCTGTTCGGCGCCGGCGGCATGCTCGCCGCGCTGCTGGGACCGATGCTGGTGTTCATCACCGGCATTGCCGTGCCGCTCGGGTGGACGCTGCCGCCCGACCTCCTCTCCTATCCGCGCGCCCTCGCGTTCGCGCAGCACTGGGCCGGCAAGGCCTTCCTCGCCGCGGTGATCGTGCTGTTCGCATGGCACGCCGCGCACCGGATCTTCCACAGCCTGCACGACCTAGGGATCCCGACCGGCATCGTCACGAAGGTCGCCTGCTACGGCGGCGCGACGCTCGTCACGGCGGTCGCGCTGGTGGCGCTCGTCGCCGTCGGATTCTGATCCCGCCGCCCCGTCCGCGCCCCTCTTGACTTCGGTCAAGAGGTTCCCCGCGCTTGCGCGCAGGATGGTTGCATCGGACGCGCGAGGCTCGCCTGGGCATCGCGGGACGTCCGGCGACGGAGGTCGAGCCGGTGTTGCAGGTCCGCATGCACGGCCGAGGCGGCCAGGGTGTCGTCTCGGGCGCCGAGATGCTCTCGGTGGCGGCATTCCACGAGGGGCGGCACGCGCAGGCGTTCCCGAGCTTCGGCTCCGAGCGCATGGGCGCGCCGGTGATGGCGTTCTGCCGCATCGACGACCGTCCGATCCGGCTGCGCGAGCCGGTGATGGCGCCCGACGTCCTCGTGATCCAGGACGCGACGCTGCTGCACCAGGTCGACCTGTTCAACGGGTTGTCGCCCGACGGCTACGTGCTGCTCAACTCGCGGCAGGGCTACGAGGCGCTCGGCCTTGGCGATCTCATGCGACGCATGCGCCCCGAGCGGCTGCTGGCGCTGCCCGCCACCGACATCGCGCTCGAGCACGTCGGCCGCGCGGTCCCCAACGTGCCGCTGCTCGGCGCGTTCGCCGCGTTGACCGGCATCGTGCACCTCGACTCGGTGGTCGCCGCGATCCGCGGCAAGTTCGCCGGTCGCCTCGCGGAGACCAATGTCGCCGCCGTGCACGCGGCGTACGAGCAGACGCGCAGGCTCCTGGAGACCACGCATGCTTAAGCAGATCGAAGGCTCGCGCGGGATCGCCGAGGGTGTCGCGCTGTGCCGACCGCAGGTGATCTGCGCCTACCCGATCACGCCGCAGACGCACATCGTCGAGGGGTTGGGCGAGATGGTGAAGACCGGCGAGCTGGCGGCGTGCGAGTTCATCAACGTCGAGAGCGAGTTCGCCGCGCTGTCGGTCGCGATCGGATCGTCGGCCGCCGGCGTGCGCACCTACACCGCGACGTCGAGCCAGGGGCTCCTGTTCATGGCCGAGGCGGTCTACAACGCGTCGGGGCTGGGCCTGCCGATCGTGATGACCATCGGCAACCGCGCGATCGGGGCGCCGATCAACATCTGGAACGACCACTCCGACGCGATGTCGATGCGCGACGCGGGCTGGATCCAGCTCTACGCCGAGACCAACCAGGAGGCGCTCGACCTGCACATCCAGGCGTTCCGGCTGGCCGAGGAGCTGTCCTGCCCGGTCATGGTGTGCATGGACGGCTTCATCCTGACGCACGCCTACGAGCGCATCGAGGTGCCCGCGCAGGAGGACGTCGACGCGTACCTGCCGCCCTTCGAGCCGCGTCAGGTGCTCGACCCCGCCGAGCCGGTGACGATCGGCGCGATGGTCGGCCCCGAAGCGTTCACCGAGGTGCGCTACCTTGCGCACCACAAGCAGATGCGCGCGCTCGACCGGATTCCGCAGCTCGCGGCCGAATTCGCCGCGCGCTTCGGCCGCGACTCGGGCGGGCTCATCCGGCCCTACCGGACCGAAGGCGCCGAGACGATCGTGGTCTCGCTGGGGTCGATCAACGGCACCGTGCAGGAGGTCGTCGACGAGATGCGCGCCGAAGGCGTGGCGATCGGCTCCGTGGGCATCACGTCGTTCCGACCGTTCCCGCTCGCCGCGCTGCGCGAGACGCTCGCCGACGCGAAGCGCGTGGTCGTGCTGGAGAAATGCCTCGCCGTCGGCCTCGGCGGCATCGTGTCGGACGGCGTGCGCAAGAGCCTGTCGGGGATCCAGCTCAACGGCTACACGGTGGTGGCCGGGCTCGGCGGCCGCGCGATCACGCGCGTGTCGCTGCGCAGGCTGTTCGACGACGCCCTTCGCGACGCGCTCGCGCAGGTGACGTTCCTCGACCTCAACACCGACCTGATCGAGCACGAGCTCGAGCGCGAGGCAAACGCGCGGCGCACCGGACCGACCGCCGAGGCGCTGTTGCGCCGGCTGGGCGCGGTATCGGCGCGGATCGGCTAGGAGACCGCCATGGACATGCAGGCCGTCAAGTTCTACCAGACGGGCACCTTCACGGTGGGCAACCGATTGCTCGCGCCGCACGAGCGATCGGTGCAGGCGGAGGCGGCGCGGGCCAACTCGCTCACGTCGGGCCACCGTGCCTGCCAGGGCTGCGGCGAGGCGCTGGGCGCGCGCTACGCGATCGACGCGGCGATGCGCGCCACTGGCAACCGGATCATCGCCGTCAACGCGACCGGATGCCTCGAGGTCTTCTCGACGCCGTATCCCGAGACCTCCTGGCAGGTGCCATGGATCCATTCGCTGTTCGGCAACGCCGCGGCGGTCGCCTCGGGCGTGGCCGCGGCGATGCGGATGAAGGGTCGCGACGACGTGCGCGTGATCGCGCAGGGCGGCGACGGCGGCACGACGGACATCGGCTTCGGCTGCCTGTCGGGGATGTTCGAGCGCAACGATGACGTGCTCTACATCTGTTACGACAACGAGGCCTACATGAACACCGGCGTGCAGCGCTCCAGCGCGACGCCGCCGGCCGCCCGCACGGCGACGACGCCGGCCATGGGCGCGGAGCCGGGCAACGTGTTCGGGACCGGCAAGAACGTGCCGCTGATCGCCGTCGCGCACCAGATTCCCTACGTCGCCACCGCGAGCGTGGCGAACCTGCGCGATCTCGAGCACAAGGTCACGCGCGCGATGGAGTTCCGCGGTGCGCGCTACCTGCACATCCACGTGCCGTGCCCGCTCGGCTGGGGCAGCGCGCCCGCCGACACGATCCGCATCGCGCGGCTGGCCGTCGAGTCGGGGCTCTTCCCGCTGTTCGAGGCGATCAACGGCGAGATCGCGTCGTCGACGCCGATCCGCCGCCGCGTGCCGGTGGTCGAGTACCTGAAGCTGCAGAAGCGCTTCGCGCACGTGGTCGGCGCCGGCGGGGAGGCGCGGCTCGCGCACATCCAGGCGATCGCCGACCGCAACGTCATGAAGTTCGACCTCGCCCCGGAGCCGGCGTGATGGACAAGCCATTCGCGATCACGCTCGACGTCGGCAGCTCGCTCGCCAACAAGACCGGCAGCTGGCGCACGATGCGACCGGTCTACGTCGACCGCCTGCCGCCGTGCAACCACGCGTGTCCCGCGGGCGAGAACATCCAGGGCTGGCTCTACCACGCCGAGGGCGGCGACTACGAGGCGGCGTGGCGCCTCCTCGTCGAGGACAATCCGCTGCCCGCCGTGATGGGGCGCGTGTGCTACCACCCGTGCGAGAGCGCGTGCAACCGCGGCACGATCGACGCGGCGGTGGGCATCAACTCGGTCGAGCATTTCCTGGGCGACCTCGCGATCGCGCGCGGCTGGGCCTTCGTGCCTCCTGTGCGCGAGACGGGGAAGCGAGTGCTGGTCGTCGGCGCCGGTCCGTCGGGCCTCGCGGCCGCCTATCACCTGCGACGGGCGGGCCACGCGGTCAGCATCGTCGAGGCAGGGCCGTACGCCGGCGGCATGATGCGGTTCGGCATCCCGAAGTACCGGCTGCCGCGCGATGTCCTGGACGCCGAGGTGCGCCGCATCCTCGATCTCGGCGTCGAGCTCGCGCTCAACCACAAGGTGCTCGACCTTGGCGCCGAGATGGCCGCAGGCCGCTTCGACGCGGCGTTCCTCGCGGTCGGCGCGCACATCGGCAAGCGAGCGTTCATCCCCGCCGGCTCGGCCGCGCGCATGCTCGACGCGGTGTCGGTGCTGCGCGGCATGGAAGGCGAGGACAGGCCGCTGCTGGGACGTCGCGTCGTCGTCTATGGCGGCGGCAACACGGCGATCGACGTCGCGCGCACGGCGAAACGGCTGGGGGCGTCCGAGGCGATCATCGTCTACCGGCGTACGCGCGAGAAGATGCCCGCGCACGACTTCGAGGTCGAGGAGGCGCTGCAGGAAGGCATCCTCATCAAGTGGCTGTCGACGATCCGGAACATGGCCGACCAGGGCACGCTCACCGTCGAGAAGATGAAGCTCGACGACACGGGCTTCCCGCAGCCGACCGGCGAATTCGAGACGCTCGAGGCCGATTCGCTGGTGCTCGCGCTCGGGCAGGATGTCGATCTATCGCTGCTCGAGGGCGTGCCGGGGCTCGCCATTCGTGACGGCGTGGTCGAGGTCGGCCCGAACATGATGACGGGCCATCCGGGGATCTTCGCCGGCGGCGACATGGTGCCGTCCGAACGCACCGTGACCGTAGCGGTGGGGCACGGGAAGAAGGCCGCGCGGCACATCGACGCGTGGCTCGGGGGCGGCTCCGTGAAGCCGGTGGAGAAGCACGAGCTCGCGAAGCCCGAGTACCTCAATCCCTGGTATTACGCGGATGCTCCCAAGACCGTGCGCCCGATGCTCGATCTCGTGCGGCGGACCTCGACCTTCGACGAAGTGCAAGGCGGCCTCGACGAGGGCAATGCGCTGTTCGAGGCGCGGCGCTGCCTCTCCTGCGGCAACTGCTTCGAGTGCGACAACTGCTACGGCGTATGTCCCGACAACGCCGTGATCAAGCTGGGGCCGGGCAAGCGCTTCCAGTTCAATTACGACTACTGCAAGGGGTGCGGGATCTGCGTCTCCGAGTGTCCCTGCGGGGCGATCCGCATGGAGGCCGAGCACCGTTGAACGGACGCAATCGGGGTCAGACTCGATTTCCCGCGCCCCCCGACCCCATCGTCCTGCCGCGCGACGACCGGGTCGGCGGGTCGGTGCCAGGACGCGTCGGCTGCCCGGGGCGCCGCAATGCCGGCTAGTCCCCCTCGACGAACAGCTCGGCGAACTGGCGACGCAGCCACCGGTTGCCCGGATCGTGGTGCGCGCGCGCATGCCAGCATTGCTTCACGAAGAACGGCGGGATCGGCATCGGCAGCTCGACCAGCCTGACCGGATGGTCGCGGAGCGCCTGCCGTCCGATGCGCGTGGGCACGATGCCGACGAGGTCGGTCTGCGCGACGATCGCCGGGACGGCGAGGAAGTGCTGCACCTCCACAGCGATGGCCTTGCGCCCGCCGTGCTCGAGCAGGAAGCGCTCGATGGCGGCGTGGCCGGTGCCCGACGGCGCCGCGAGGACGTGCCCGGCGGTCTCGAACCGCCTGGGGGTGATGCGCGCGCCGATGAACGGATGGGCGTCGCGCACGATGCACACGTAGCGTTCGCGGAACAGCCGCTGCTGATAGAAGCCGGCCCGCAGGTCGGGCAGGTTGCCGATCGCGAGGTCGACCGTGCCGGCCTGCAGGGCTTCCGCCGGATGGTCGCGCGGCGTGGGCATCGTGCGAAAGCGGATGCCCGATGCCGCGGCTGAGAGACGGGCGACCAGGCGCGGCAGGAAATAGGCCTCGCCGAGGTCGGTCACGTACAGCGTGAAGCAGCGCTCCGACGTCGCCGCGTCGAAGTCGGCATCGCGCTGCAGCGTCGACCGGATCGCGTCGAGCGCCTGGCCGATCGCGGGCGCGATACGCTCCGCGTAGGCGGTCGGCACCATGCCCGCGGACCCGCGCACGAACAGCCGGTCGTGCGTGAGGGCGCGCAGGCGCGCCAGCGCGTTGCTGATCGCCGGCTGGCTCAAGCCCATGGACTCCGCCGCGCGCGTGATCGACCGCTCGCGGCGCACGCGATCGAACACGGAGAGCAGGTTGAGGTCGAGGTCGTCGATATTCATGACATGAATGATACTAATCACCGCGCATCCATTGCGCAAATGGTTCCGAGGACTAGATTGGCGGCCACGGCAGCGGGGGCGGCCGGGCCGGCGGGGTGCCCGGCGCCGCCCGGCGCGACGCGACGGAGACCGCCATGCTCGACGGTTGCACGCCCTGGCCCGCGGATCTCGCCCGGCGCTACCGCACGCGGGGGCTCTGGGAGGGCGTCACGATTGCCGGGATGCTCGCCCGCACCGCGGCGCGCCGCCCGGCGCACCCGGCGCTCGTGCACGGCAACGAGCGCATCAGCTACGCCGCGCTCGAGCGGACGGTCGCCCGGCTGGCGTGCGGGTTCCTGGAGAGCGGCATCCGGCCGCTCGATCGCGTCGTCCTCCAGCTGCCCAACACGCCGACGTTCGTCTACGCCTATCTCGCGCTGGTCCGCCTCGGCGCGATCCCGGTGACCGCGCTGCGCGCGCACCGGCACACGGAGGTCGGCCACTTCCTGCGTGCGTCGGGCGCGGCCGCGTACGTGATTCCCGATCGCCTGAAGGACTTCGACTACCGGGCGATGGCGCTCGAACTCGCGCCCCAGGCGTCCGCGCTCCGCACGGTATTCGTGGCGGGGGAGCCGGCGCCCGGCCAGCGTGCGTTGACGCCCCTGGTCGACGATGCCCGGAGCGACGCGGCGGTCGCCTCGACGCTCGCCGGCGTGCGTCCCGACCCGTCGGAAGTGGCCACGATGCTGCTGTCGGGCGGCACCACGTCGCTTTCGAAGCTGATCCCGCGAACGCACGACGACTACGTGCTCAACGCGCGGCTGTGCGGCGCCGCCGGCGGATTCGACGCGTCGACCGTCCACCTGGTCATCCTGCCGCTCGGGCACAACTACAACCTCGCCTCGCCCGGCCTGCTCGGCGCGTTCTACCACGGTGGCACGGTGGTGCTCGCGCCTTCCGGCGACGCCGAGGACGTGTTCCGGCTGGTCGAGGCGGAGCGCGTGACGTCGATCGCCGCCGCCGTTCCCCTGATCTCCGCGTGGCTGGCCTCGCCGGCGGCGGACCGTCGCGACCTGTCGACGCTCCGCGTGATCCAGAACGGCGGCGCGCGACTCGCCCCCGAGCTCCGCGCCCGACTGCGCGACCGCTTCGGGTGCGTCCCGCAGGAGATCTACGGCACGGCCGAGGGCCTGATCAACATGACCCGGCTGGACGGCCCCGACGAGCTGCTGCTCGACAGCTCCGGCGCACCGGTGTCGGACGAGGACGAGATCAGGGTGGTCGACGACGATGGCCGCGAGGTGGACGACGGCGAGGCGGGCGAGCTCCACACGCGCGGGCCGTACACGATCCGCGGCTACTACCGGGCGGTCGAGAAGAACCGCGAGGCGTTCACGGACGATGGCTGGTACAGGATGGGCGACATCGTGCGCCGCCACGGTCGCCACCTGTGGACCGAAGGGCGCCGCAAGGACCTGATCAACCGCGGCGGCGAGAAGATCAGCTGCGAGGAGGTCGAGGCCCTGATCTACCAGCATCCCAAGGTGCGCGTCGCGACGCTGGTGGCGATGCCCGACCCGCTGTTCGGCGAGAAGGCGTGCGCGTTCGTCGTCCCGCGCGCGGGGGAGACGCTGGGCTTCGAGGAGCTGATCGCGTTCCTGCGCGCGCAGAACATCGCTTCGTTCAAGCTGCCCGAGCGCCTCGAGCTGGTCGGCGAGCTTCCGCTCTCTCCGGTGGGCAAGATCCTGAAGCGCGAGCTGCGCGACCGGATCACGGCCAAGCTCGCGGAGGAATCGGCGCGCGGGCCCGGCGCATGAACATCGGCATCGTCGGCGGCGGGCCCGCCGGGCTGTTCTTCGCCTGGCTGATGAAGCGGCACGACCCGTCGCATCGCATCCGCATCGTCGAGCGCGACCCGGCCGATGCGACCTACGGGTGGGGCGTGGTGTTCTCCGACGTGGCGTTGTCGTTCGTGCGCGACATCGCGCCGGAGCTGTACGAGGACATCACGCGCGGGCAGCTGCGACACGACGCGATGCGGATCGTGCACCGCGGGCAGGAGGTGATGCTGCCCAACAATCCGTTCGTCCGGATGGCGCGCATCGACCTCTTGCGCAAGCTGCGCTCGCAGTGCGCGCGACGCGGCATCGCGATCGAGTACGGCCGCCGCGTCGAGGCGCTGGACGAGTTCGGCGACTGCGACCTCGTCGTCGCGGCGGACGGTGCGGGCAGCGCGATCCGCGCAAGCCTCGCCGGCCATTTCGGCCCGACGCTCGACGTGCGCCCCAACTGGCTCGCCTGGTACGGGACGAAGCGCCTCTTCGACCCGCTGTCGCTGATCTTCCGTTCCGTTCCCGCGGGACTGTTCATCGCGCACGCCTATCGCTACAGCGCCACGCACAGCACGTTCCTCGTCGAATGCGACCCGGACACGTTCCGCGCCGCCGGCCTCGACCGAAGGAGTCCGGCCGAGAGCCTCGCGGCCTGCGCCGAGGCCTTTCGCGACGACCTCGATGGCGAGACGCTGCTGTCCAATCGCTCCGACTGGTTTCGCTACGCGATCGTGAGCAACCGCCGCTGGCACTGGCGCAACGTCGTGCTGCTGGGAGATGCGTTGCGCACGGGGCACCCGTCGGTGGGCTCGGGGACCCGGCTCGCGATGCAGGACGCGATCGCGTTGTTCGAAGCGTTCGCCGCCGCGCCGCGCGAGGTGCCCGCCGCGCTCGACGACTTCGAGCGTCGGCGACGCCCCGGATCGGACGCCCTGCAGGCGGCGGCCATCCGCAGCACCGAGTGGTACGAATCGGTGCGCGATCGCCTCGCGCTCGACCCGGTCTCGTTCGCCTACGATTACCTGCGTCGGACCGGCCGCGTCTCGCACGACGACATCCGCCAGCGGGACCCCGCGCTCGCCGCCGCCTACGAAGCCCGTCATCCGGAAGGACCGCCCCCATGAACGACCTCGCCGCGTTCGCCGCCCGCATCGCCGGCCGGAACCTCCGGCCGCTGTGGGACGTCCTCGACGACCTCGTGCCGCCTTTCCCGCAACCGGCCACCCGCGCGGCGCTCTGGCGCTACGACGACGTCCGCCCGGCGCTGATGGAGTCCGGCGCGCTCATCTCGGCGTTGGAAGCGGTGCGGCGCGTGCTGATCCTCGAGAACCCGGGGCTGCCCGGCTCGTCGCGCGTGAGCGGCGCCCTTTACGCGGGGCTGCAGCTGATCCTGCCTGGCGAGGTCGCCCCGTCCCACCGGCATGCGCAAAGCGCGTTGCGCTTCGTGGTCGAGGGCCGTGGCGCGTACACGTCCGTCGACGGCGAGCGCACGACGATGGCGCCGGGCGATTTCATCATCACGCCGTCGTGGACCTGGCACGACCACGGCAACGAGGGCAACGAGCCGGTGGTCTGGCTCGACGGCCTCGACATCCCGATCGTCGCCCTGCACGACGCGCAGTTCGCCGAGCGCTATCCGGCGCCGGTCCAGCCGCTCGTCCGGACGGAGGGGGATTGCGAGGCGCGCTGGGGATCGAACATGGCGGTCCTTGATCACCGTCATGGGACGCGCACGTCGCCCGTGTTCAGCTATCCCTATGCACGGAGTCGCGCGGCGCTCGCGGCGGTCGGCGCGGCAGGGGGCATCGACGCGGCGCATGGCGTACGGATGCGCTACGTGAACCCGGTCACCGGCGGCTGGGCGATGCCGACGCTGGGCACCTGGCTGCAGTGGCTCCCCGCCGGATTTCGCGGCCGCCCGGCGCGATCCACCGACGCGACGGTGTTCTGCTGCGTCGAAGGCCAGGGCCGCGTGCGTGTCGACGGGAACGCGCTCGCGTGGGGACCGCGCGACGTCTTTGTCGTGCCGTCGTGGCAGCCGCGCACGCTGGAGTCGGACGAGGAGTCGGTCCTGTTCTGCTACTCCGACCGCCCGGTGCAGGAAGTGCTGGGCCTGCTGCGCGAGGAGAGCGAGGAGGGCGGCTGACGCGGCGCACGCGCGGCGCACGCCTCGCAGTGATCGGAACGTTGATCCAGGGAGCGACGAGTTGAAGCCAGGCGAGCGCAAGCTGCCGGAGCTGTTCCGGCCCGGCCGCATCGGCCGGTTCACGACGAAGAACCTGATCAAGTACGGCGCGTGCTGCGTGTCGAACTACAACGAGCGCGACGGCCGCATCAGCGAGCGGGAGCTCGCGCGCACGCGGATCATCGCCGGCACCGGCTGCGGGATGATCACCAACCAGGGCGCCTATCCTGACCCGCTCGGCGAGGGCAAGGCGTACTTCCGCCAGATCGCGATCCACGACGACCGCTTCCTGCCGCAGTTCGAGGAGATCGCCGGGTACATCCACGACGCCGGCGCGGTCGCGATCCAGCAGATCCTGCACGCCGGCCGATACGGCGGGATCGACCTCGGCTATTGCATCCAGCCCTCGGTGGTCCCGCAGACGCTGCCGCACTTCCGGCCCCCGCGCGAGATGACCGTCGACCACATCGCAGCGGTCGTGCGCCAGCACGCCGACGCGGCGCAGCGGGCGATCCGGGCGGGGTTCGACGGCACCGAGATCACGAGCTTCATGGGCTACCTGCTCGCCAACTTCAACTCGCGCTTCACGAATCAGCGCACCGACGCCTACGGCGGCTCGATCGAGAATCGCGGCCGCTTCATGCGCGAGCTGATCGACGGGATCAAGCAGGCGACGCCCGACCATCCGCTGATCGTGCGGCTCAACGGTGCCGAGCTCATGGACCGCTGGGGCGGCAACACCGAGGACGAATGCTTCGAGCTGATGCAGCAGGCGGTCGACTGCGGCGTCGACATGATCAGCGTCACGGTCGGCTGGCAGGAGGCGCCGGAGTCGTCGATCGGGCGCGACATCGCGCCGGGGCACTGGAACTACCTCGCGGCGCGGGCGAAGACGCTGTTCCCCGACACGCCAATTGCGTTCGGCAACCGGCTTCCCGACCCGGTGATGGCCAACGAGTGCATTCGTGCGGGCGAATTCGATTTCTGGGAGGTCTGCCGGCCGCTGCTCGCCGACCCGGAGCTCGTCCACAAGGCGGCCGAGGACCGCCTCGACGAGGTGCGCCGTTGCGTCGGCTCGCTCAACTGCCTGTCGCGGCTGTTCCGCGACCTGCCGTACACCTGCACGATGAACCCGGCGCTCGGCCACGAGGTCGAGCCCGGCTACGCGATCACGCCGGCCGCGGTGAAGAAGAAGATCCTGGTGGTGGGCGCCGGCCCTGCCGGGCTCGAGTGCGCGATCACCGCCGCGAAGCGCGGCCACGAGGTCGTGGTCCTCGAGAAGGCGGCGGCCATCGGCGGAAACCTCGTCGCCTACGCGCGCAATGACCTCGCCCGCACCGACGACCTGGCGAGCATCGTGCGCCACTACGAGGTGATGACGCGGAAGCTCGGCATCGAGGTCCGGCTGGGCGTCGAGGCGACCCCCAGGCTGATGCGCGGCCTGCTGCACCAGTTCGATGCGGCCGTCGTGGCCGCCGGTGCGCGCATCGACCGCGAGCGGCTGCACGCGATCGCCGGGCGCGACCTCGTGCTCGACGCGATCGACGTCGCGCACGGCCGCGTTGCCACCGGTCGCACCGTCGTGGTGATCGGCGCCGGCAAGATCGGGCTGGCCGTCGCCGAATCGCTCGCGAGCAAGGGGGCGACGGTCACCATCGTCGAGGAGGACAAGCGCATCGCCGGCGACGTCATGCCGTCGTTCAAGTGGCGCCACGCGACCTGGGTCGAGGAGCTCGGCATCGCGACGCTCGTGCAGACGCGGGTGCTCCGCGTGACGCCGCAGGGCGTCGACGTCGCCTCGGAGAAGGATGGCGAGCGCCACCTCGCCGCCGACACCGTGATCGCCGCCACGGCACGGGCACCCAACCAGCAGCTCTTCCACGACTTCGAGTGGATGATCGACGAGGTGCACGGCTGCGGCGACGCGCTGGTGCCGCGCGGCCTCGACGCGGCGATCCACGACGGGTTCAGGCTGGGCGCGCGGCTGTAGCGGACGCGGGTCGACGACGATGGACCCGCCCGCCGCGTCGGTCGTTCCGACCAGCGCCCGCGAAGATGCCGTCGCGCGGTGGCAAGCGAGCTTCGACCGTGTGGCGACGCTCTTCGCGGAGTTGCGCGAGGGAGCGTGCATGGGGCTGATCGCGCGATCGGCGTGGCACGCCGGCACCGGTCGGCGCATCGCCGCGATGCGCGCCGCCGAATGGGGCGCCGCCGACATCCCGATGCTCGCATTCGAGGCCGCGGGCGGCCGGATCCGCGTCGACACGCGGCGCTTCGGGGGCGTCGACCGTGCGGGCGTCGACCTGCTGTTCGTCGCCGAGGATCGCGCGCAGGCCGCCCTCGAAGCGCTCCCCAGCGATGCGGTGCTGCCGGCGATGAAGCGTCTGCTGCGCGAGGGAGCGGTGATGTTCTACGTGTTCCGCAGCAAGGCCGAGCTGCAGGACGCGGGCTACGAGGACTTCCTCGATTCGCTCGGCCTCGCGTTCCTCGGCGCGTGCCGGTGAGCGCGCCGCAATGATCTTCCGCAATCCCGCGGGCGCTCCGGAGCTGGGCTGCGACGCCTGCGGCTGCCGCTGGTTCGACCGCATGACCGACGCATGCTACGAGTGCGGCACGCCGCTCCCTCCCGCCGAAGCGCGCAGATTCGTCGCGGCGGTCGAGGCCTGGCAGGCCCGTTCGAAGGCCGCGTCGGCCCGGGCACCGGGCGGCGGCGATGGCGTGACGGACTGACCGGTCGCCGCCACGGACGCCGCAAGGGGCGGCGGCTCACGACCACGCGGTTCCGTCGTTCCGATCGCGCCCGTCGCAACGAGCGGCCGAGGACGCCGGCAACGGCGCGCGCGCTGCCGTTCGAGGCTGGCGCGAGCGACCCGCGCTGACGTCGGAGCGCCGGTCATCGTAGACTCGGCCCATGTCGCTCGCCTTGCTCGTCGCGCTGCCGTTCGCCGGCAGCGTGGTCGCCGCTTTGTTGCCCGCCAACGCGCGCAACCTCGCGGCGTCGTGGGCGGCGGCGGTCGCGCTCGCCTGCGCCGTGCAGATCGCCTGGCTGTATCCGGCGGTGCGCGACGGCGAGGTGCTGCGCGAAGCCTATCCGTGGCTGCCGCTCGCCGGCCTGGAGCTGGTGCTGCGCGTCGACGGGTTCGCCTGGATGTTCGCGATGCTGGTCACCGGCATCGGGGCGCTGGTGGCGCTGTACGCGCGCTACTACATGTCGCCTTCGGACCCGGTCCCGCGCTTCTTCTCGCTGTTCCTGGCGTTCATGGGGGCGATGCTCGGGCTGGTCGTGTCCGGCAACCTCGTGCAGCTCGTCGTGTTCTGGGAGCTGACGAGCCTCGTCTCGTTCCTGCTGATCGGCTACTGGCACCATCGCGCGGACGCGCGGCGCGGCGCGCGCATGGCGCTCGTCATCACCGGCGCCGGCGGCCTGTGCCTCCTCGCCGGCGTGCTGGTGCTCGGGCACATCGTCGGCAGCTACGATCTCGACGCGGTGCTGGCCGCGGGCGAGCGGTTGCGCGCGCACGACCTCTATCCGCTCGCGCTGGTGCTGGTGCTGGCGGGCGCGCTCACCAAGAGCGCACAGTTCCCGTTCCACGTGTGGCTCCCGCACGCGATGGCCGCGCCGACGCCGGTGTCCGCCTACCTGCATTCGGCGACGATGGTGAAGGCCGGCGTGTTCCTGCTCGCGCGCCTGTGGCCGGCGCTCGCCGACACCGAGCTGTGGTTCTGGATCGTCAGCGGGGCAGGGGCCTGCACGCTGATGCTCGGCGCCTATGCCGCGATGTTCCAGAACGACCTCAAGCGCCTGCTCGCCTACTCGACCATCAGCCACCTCGGCCTCATTACGCTGCTGCTGGGCCTCAACAGCCGGCTCGCCGCGGTGGCCGCCGTGTTCCACATCATCAACCACGCGACGTTCAAGGCGTCGCTGTTCATGGCCACCGGCATCATCGACCACGAGACCGGGACGCGCGACATCCGGCGCCTCAACGGCCTCGTCCACGCGCTGCCGATCACGGCGACGCTGGCGCTGGTCGCGAGCGCGGCGATGGCGGGCGTCCCGCTGCTGAACGGGTTCCTGTCGAAGGAGATGTTCTTCGCGGAGACCGTGTTCATCGCGGCGCACCCGGTGGCGGAGGCCCTGCTGCCTGCCGTCGCGACGTTCGCCGGCGTATTCGCGGTGGTCTACTCGCTGCGCTTCTCGGTCGACATCATCTTCGGGACGCCGTCGCGCGACCTGCCGCGCGAGCCGCACGAGCCGGCGCGCTGGATGCGCGTGCCGATCGAGGTGCTGGTGCTCGTGTGCCTGGTGGTGGGCGTCGCGCCGGCGTGGTCGATCGGGCCGTTCCTCGCCGTCGCCGCCCGGCCGGTGGTCGGCGCGCTGCCCGACTACGACCTCGCGCTGTGGCACGGATTCAACGCGCCGCTCGCGATGAGCGTGGTCGCGCTGGTCGCCGGGACGCTCGCCTACCGCTGGCTCAAGCCGCGCATGCTGCGAGGCGACTTCGCGCGACCGCCGCTCATCGGCGCGATCGACGGCCGGCGCGCGTTCATTGCCGTGCTGCGCGGCGCGAGTGTCATGGCACGTGCCGTCGCGCGTCACGCGCAGACGCGGCGACTGCAGCCGCAGCTCGGCTGGCTCGTGACGGTCACGCTCGCCGCCGCGCTGGGCGCCGCCGCCAACCACGAGTTCGACTGGGGCGACCGGCCACGGGTCCCGGCCACGCTCGACTTCGTGCTGCTGTGGGCGATCGGCGTGGCCTGCGCGCTGGGTGCGGCAACGCAGGCACGGTTCCACCGCTTCGCGGCGCTGACGATGCTGGGCGGCGCGGGGCTGGTCACCTGCCTCACCTTTGCCTGGTTCTCGGCGCCCGACCTCGCGCTGACGCAGCTCGCCGTCGAAGCCGTCACGCTGGTGCTGTTCCTGCTCGGCTTGCGCTGGCTGCCGCGACGCGTCGAACAGGACGATCCGCTGACCCGCGGCCGCGCGCGCTGGCGCCGGAGCCGCGACGTCGTCGTCGCCATCGCGATCGGCAGCGGCCTGGCCGCGCTGTCGTACGCGATGCTGACGCGCCAGGCGCCGCAGAGCATCTCGCCGTTCTTCCTGGCGAACG
>DATLIR010000307.1:0-17378 GCA_035539315.1 Casimicrobiaceae bacterium | reverse complement strand
GCGCCAACGCCGTGGCCAGCGACCTGGCGGAAGACCGCCAGAAGTTCCGCGACGCCTTGACCGAGATCGGGCTGGGCTCGGCCCGCTCCGGCGTTGCCCACTCCATCGAGGAAGCGAGGCGCATCCAGACCGACATCGGCTTCCCGTGCATCATCCGGCCGTCGTTCACGCTCGGCGGCACCGGCGGAGGCATCGCCTACACCAAGGACGAGTTCGACGAGATCTGCAAGCGCGGGCTCGCGATGAGTCCCACGCACGAGCTCCTGATCGAGGAATCGCTCCTCGGCTGGAAGGAGTTCGAGATGGAGGTGGTGCGCGACCGCAAGGACAACTGCATCATCGTCTGCTCGATCGAGAACCTCGACCCGATGGGCGTGCACACCGGCGACTCGATCACCGTGGCGCCGGCGCAGACGCTGACCGACAAGGAATACCAGATCATGCGCGACGCGTCGATCGCGGTGCTGCGCGAGATCGGCGTCGACACCGGCGGATCGAACGTGCAGTTCGCGATCGAGCCCGCCACCGGCCGCATGATCGTGATCGAGATGAACCCGCGCGTGTCGCGGAGCTCGGCGCTCGCCTCGAAGGCGACCGGCTTCCCGATCGCGAAGATCGCCGCGAAGCTCGCCGTCGGCTACACGCTCGACGAGCTCGCCAACGACATCACCGGCGGGGCGACGCCGGCGTCGTTCGAGCCGTCGATCGACTACGTGGTCACCAAGGTGCCGCGCTTCGCCTTCGAGAAGTTCAAGCAGGCCGACGACCGGCTCACCACGCAGATGAAGTCGGTCGGCGAGGTCATGGCGATCGGGCGCACGTTCCAGGAATCGCTGCAGAAGGCGCTGCGCGGGCTCGAGGTCGGCGTCGACGGCTTCAACCTGAAGACGGTGGACCCCGACCGGATCGGCGACGAGCTCGCCTATCCGCGCGCCGAGCGGCTCTGGTACGTCGCCGACGCCTTCGGCATCGGCATGTCGCTCGAGGAGCTGCACGGCTACACGAAGATCGACCGCTGGTTCCTCGCGCAGATCCAGGAGATCGTCCAGCTGGAGCTCGCGGTCGAGAAGCGCACGCTGGAGTCGCTGACGCGCGACGAGTTCCGCGAGCTCAAGCGCAAGGGTTTCGCCGACCGCCGGCTGGCGTACCTGTTCAAGCGCACCGAGGACGAGGTTCGCGCGCGCCGCCACGCGCTCGGGCTGCGTCCCGTCTACAAGCGCGTGGACACCTGCGCCGCCGAGTTCGCGACGCAGACCGCCTACCTGTACTCGACCTACGAGGACGAGTGCGAGGCGCAGCCGTCGGACCGGAAGAAGGTGATGGTGCTGGGCGGCGGGCCGAACCGCATCGGGCAGGGCATCGAGTTCGACTACTGCTGCGTGCATGCGGCGATGGCGCTGCGCGAGGACGGGTTCGAGACCATCATGGTCAACTGCAACCCGGAGACGGTGTCCACCGACTACGACACCTCGGACCGCCTGTACTTCGAGCCGCTCACGCTCGAGGACGTCCTCGAGATCGTGCACGTCGAAAAGCCGTGGGGCGTGATCGTCCAGTTCGGCGGCCAGACGCCGTTGAAGCTCGCGCGCGACCTCGAGCGCAACGGCGTGCCGATCATCGGCACCTCGCCCGACATGATCGACATGGCCGAGGACCGCGAGCGCTTCCAGCAGATGCTGCACCGCCTCAAGCTGCGCCAGCCGCCCAACCGCACGGCGCGCACCGAGGCCGCCGCGATCAAGGCGGCCGAGGAGATCGGCTACCCGCTGGTCGTGCGGCCGAGCTACGTGCTGGGCGGCCGCGCGATGGAGATCGTGCACGAGCAGCGCGACCTCGAGCGCTACATGCGCGAGGCGGTCAAGGTCAGCAACGACAGCCCGGTGCTGCTCGACCGCTTCCTGAACGACGCGATCGAGGTCGACGTCGACGCCGTGTCGGACGGCAGGCGCGTCGTCATCGGCGGCATCATGGAGCACATCGAGCAGGCCGGCGTGCATTCCGGCGACTCGGCGTGCTCGCTGCCGCCGTACTCGCTGTCGCAGGAGGTGCAGGAGGAGCTGCGTCGCCAGACGGTCGCGATGGCGAAGGCGCTCGACGTCGTCGGCCTGATGAACGTGCAGTTCGCGATCCAGGACGGCGTCGTCTACGTGCTCGAGGTGAATCCGCGCGCGTCGCGCACCGTGCCCTACGTGTCGAAGGCCACCGGGCGCCCGCTCGCGAAGATCGCCGCGCGCTGCATGGCCGGGCGCAGCCTCGACGAGCAGGGTGTCGACGGCGAGATCGTGCCGCCGTACTTCTCGGTGAAGGAGGCGGTGTTCCCGTTCATCAAGTTCCCCGGCGTCGACACGATCCTCGGCCCCGAGATGAAGTCGACCGGCGAGGTGATGGGCGTGGGCGAGACGTTCGGCGAGGCGTTCGTGAAGTCGCAGCTCGCCGCCGGCGTGCGACTTCCCGGCAAGGGCAACATCTTCGTCAGCGTCAAGAACGCCGACAAGCCGCGCGCGGTCGAGACCGCCCGGATGCTGCACGACCTGGGCTTCCAGATCGTGGCGACGCGCGGCACCGCGGCGGCGCTCGCGGCCGCCGGCGTCCCGGTGACGGCGGTCAACAAGGTGGCGGAGGGCCGGCCGCACATCGTCGACATGATGGTGAACGACGAGATCGCGATGGTCGTCAACACGGTCGAGGAGAAGCGCAGCGCGATCCACGACAGCTACGCGATCCGCCGCGCCGCGCTCAACGACGAGATCCCGACCTACACGACGGTCGCCGGCTTCCGCGCGGCGGCGATCGGCATGCAGGGGCTGCGCGCGCTCGACGCGACGTCGATCCAGTCGCTGCACCAGAGGCTGGCGCGGCCGTTGCGAGGCGTGGAATGACCACGTTCCCGATGACCGTCGAGGGCGCCGAGCGGCTCAAGGCCGAGCTGCAGCGCCTGAAGTCGGTCGAGCGGCCGGCGGTGATCCAGGCGATCGCCGAGGCGCGATCGCACGGCGACCTCTCGGAGAACGCCGACTACGATGCGGCCAAGGAGCGGCAGGGCTTCATCGAAGGCCGCATCGCCGAGATCGAGCACAAGCTCGCCGGCGCGCGCGTCATCGACCCGCGCACGATCGAAGGCGACGGCCGCGTCGTGTTCGGCTCGACGGTCGAGATCGAGGACGCCGAGAGCGGCGCGCGGCGGCGCTGGCAGATCGTCGGCGACGACGAGGCCGACGTGCGCCAGCAGAAGGTGTCGGTCTCCTCGCCGCTCGCGCGCGCGCTCATCGGCAAGCGCGAGGGCGACAGCGTCGAGGTGCACGCGCCCGGCGGCGTGCGAACCTACGAGATCGTCTCGGTCAGTTATGCGTGAGGCGATGGGCGACGGGCGATAGGCGATAGGCGATAGGCGATAGGCGATAGGCGATAGGCGATAGGCGATAGGCGATGGGAGGGCGGCGGTTCCTATCGCCCATCGCCGCCTTTCGTTTTCCCGATCGCGGCGATCCGAAAAGACGATCACGCCTGGGCATGTTCGCCCCTAGAGTGGGTCGGTGCGCCGCCACGAGCGGCGCGGAGCCTCAGGAGGCCGACCATGTCCCCGACCACGCTGGCGTCGCACGCCGACCTGCTGCGACGCCTCGACGAGCTTCCCATCGGCGCCCACGACCGCCAGGTCGCGCGGGCGCAGGCGCGCCTGGCGTTCGGCATCGTCGACGCCGTGTGCGACGGGATGGACGTCCTGCGCGGCTGGGTGGCGGGCTGGCGTCGCCAGCCGCCGCGGCCGCGGCGCGCGCACTGACGCCTCCCGCGGCATCAGCGCCGCGCAGTGCGTGGCGCCGGGGCGCGGGTCGTTGCGATGGCCGCCAGCGCGGCGACGAACGCCTGCGCGGCAGGCGCAAGCGTGCGGCTCGCGCGCGTCATCACCTCGTAGCGCGTCCCGGCGCCCGGCAGCGGCACCGCGAGCCGCGCGACCAGCCCGGGCGCCTCGTAGTGGCGCGCGAGGCCCTCCGGCAGCAGCGACACCGCGTCGCTGGTCTGCAGGAGGGCGAGCGTCGCCACGATCGACACGGTCTCGATCAGGTCGGCCGGTGGCCGCAGCCCCGCGGCAGCGTGCAGCGCGTCGAAGTCGCGGCGTAGCGGGCTGCCGGCGGGCGGCACGATCCATGGCAATCGATTCAACGCGGCGAGCGCGGCCGGTCGCCGCCGCGCCGCCGGATGACCCGCGCGCGCGACGATCGTCAGCGGCTCGTCCGCGAGCGCCTGCGTGTCGAGCCCGTCGAGCTCGTCGTCGGGCGGCCGCGGCGTGACCGCCACGTCGAGCTCGCCGCGGCGCAGCGCGCCGACCAGTACCTCGCCGGTGTTCACCAGCGCGTAGACGCGCACGCGCGGATGCGCGGCGCGCAGCGTGCCGATCGCGGGCGCGAGGAAGCGCGGCACCGCACCGGTGACGCCCCCGACGCGCAGCGACCCGAGCGCGCCGTCGCGTTGCGCGGCGATGTCGTCCCGCGCGTGCGCGAGGTCGTTCAGCATCCCGCGCGCATAGCGCACCAGCGTGTCGCCGTAGGGCGTCGGCGACATGCCCCAGGCGTGGCGCTCGAACAGCGGCGCGCCCAGCGCATCCTCCAGGTCCTGCAAGAGCTTGGTCGCGGCCGGCTGCGTCACCGCGATCTCGGCCGCCGCGCGGCGCAGGCTGCGGTGCGCGTCGAGCGCCACCACCAGCGCGAGGTGGCGCCCGCGCAGGCGGGCCTGCAGGCGGCGATCGGGGGCGACCGCCGGGGAGGGGACGCGAGGCATTCCCGCAAGTTATCACAAGATCATCAAAGACGATTAGGTGTTATCGCTGCGGCGGGCGCAGAATGGCCCCGAGATCCGCGCCCGCCTGTGAGGTCGCGGCCCAGGAGGACTACCGTGATCCAGCCCCTCATCGCCGCGGCGCTCGCCGCGCTCGCCTTCGCCGCTCCCGCGCTCGCGCAGGACTACCCGGCCCGCCCGGTGCGCATCATGGTCGGCGCGAATGCCGGCGGCGGCACCGACGTCATCGCGCGCATGCTCGGCGAGAAGTTCGCCGAGACGTTCAAGCAGCCGTTCGTGATCGAGAATCGCCCGGGCGCGTCGAACACGATCGCCGCCGACATGACGGCCAAGGCGCCAGCCGACGGCCACACGCTGCTCGTGGCGACCAATACCGGGCAGGCGATCGCCCCGCACATGCTGAAGCTCGCGTTCGACCCGCTGAAGGATCTCGCGCCGGTCGGCCTCGTCGTGGTGGTTCCCAACGTGCTGATCGTCGGCGACAAGGTGCCGGCGAAGGACGTCAAGGAGCTGGTCGCGCTCGCGAAGGCCAAGCCGGGCGAGCTCCGGTACGCCTCGTCGGGCGTGGGGAGCACGCAGCACATCGCCGGCGAGGCGTTCGACGTCGCGGCCGGCATCAAGACCTCGCACATCCCGTACAAGGGCTCGAGCCAGGCGCACGTCGACATCCTCGGCGGGAACGTCGAGATGATGTTCGACACGACCTCCTCGGCGATGCCGCACATCAAGTCGGGGCGCTTCAAGCCGCTCGCGGTCACCTCGCCGGCGCGCTCTGCCGAGTTGCCCAACGTACCGACGATCGCCGAGGCCGGCTATCCGTCGGCCGAGATGACGACGTGGTACGGGCTCTACGTCACCGCCGGCACACCCAAGCCGGTCGTCGACAAGCTTGCGGCGGAACTGAAGCGCGTGCTGGCGCTGCCCGACGTGCAGGCGAAGCTGCGTGGCCTCGGCGGCGAGCCGGGCAACCTCAACATCGAGCAGTTCGCCGCGATGAACAAGGCGGAGTACGACCGCTTCGGCAAGCTGATCAAGACCGCGAACATCAAGGCGGAATAGATCCCCCGGAATCGGCCTGCGGCCGCCTCCCCGCAGGGGGCCAGGCGACCTCCGGGCGGCCCTTCGATCGCCCGCAACCACGCGACACGACCCGACGCATGATCAAACCCCGCATCGCATTCTCGCCCGGCGACCCCAACGGGATCGGCCCGGAGATCGCCGCGAAGCTGCTCGCGCGGCCCGGCAACCTCGAGCACGCCGAGATCGTCGTCTACGCCGATCCCGCGACGATCGCCGCCGGCGAACGCATCGCGGGCGTGCGTGCGCTCCTGTCGCCGACGCCGGCGCCCGGCCGCGCGACGCTGCACGCGCTGTCGCTGGGCGGCGACGCGGCGATCACCCCCGGCCAGTCGACCGAGGCGGGTGGCCGCGCGGCGCTCGCATCGCTCACCGCGGCCGTCGACGCGGCGCGCCGCGGCGACGTTCAGGGCATCGTCTTCGCGCCGCTCAACAAGCACGCGCTGCGGCTCGCCGGCATGACGCACGAGGACGAGCTCCGCTGGATGGCCGAGCGCCTCGGCGTCGACGGGTTCACCAGCGAGTTCAACATCACCGGCGACCTGTGGACGTCGCGCGTCACGTCGCACGTGCCGCTGCGCGAGGTCGCCGACGCGATCACCGGCGCCGGCGTGATCGACGCGGTGCGCATCGTCAACCGCTACCTGATCGCCGCCGGCGTCGCCGCGCCGCGCATCGCGGTCGCCGCGCTCAATCCGCACGCCGGCGACGGCGGCTCGCTCGGCCGCGAGGAGATCGACGTGATCGCGCCGGCGGTCGAGGCGGTGCGTCGCGAAGGGGTCGACGTGAGAGGCCCGCTGCCCTCGGACACCGTGTTCGTCGCGGCGAAGCGCGGCGACTACGACGCCGTGGTGTCGATGTACCACGACCAGGGCCAGATCGCGATGAAGCTGATGGGCTTCGACCGCGGCGTGACGCTGCACGGAGGCCTGCCGGTCCCGGTCGCGACCTGCGCGAGCGGCACCGCGTTCGACATCGTCGGACGCGGCATCGCCAACGTCGAGGGGCTGCAGGCGGCGCTCGACCTCGCGACGCGCATCGCGGCGCGCAGCATCGCTGCGCGCGCGGCGTAGCGCGCGCCCGGCGCGTCGGCGTCGCCTTCAGCGCGGCGGGCGGGCGCCGTCCGCGTCGTCGAGGAACAGCGCCGGATCGACCATCGCCCGGTTGAGGCTCACCGACCAGTGCAGGTGCGGGCCGGTCGTGCGACCCGTGGCGCCGACGCTGCCCACCACGTCGCCCGCATGGACGGCAGCGCCGTTCACGACGGCGATCGTGTCGAGGTGGCACACCATCGTCAGCAGTCCCGCGCCGTGGTCGATCCACACGGTGCGCCCGTTGAAGAAGTAGTCGCCGGTGTCGATCACGCGCCCCGCCGCGGGTGCGACCACCGGCGTTCCGAGCGGCGCCGCGATGTCCATCCCGCTGTGCGGGCTGCGCGCCTGCCCATTGAACACGCGCCGCATCCCGAACGAGTTCGAGCGCACGCCGCCGACCGGCGCGCGCAGCGCGAGCGTCGCCGGCGCCGCGGCGCTGAACGTCGCCGCGACGCGCGCGAGGTGGTCGCGCTCGCGCTCGTAGCGCGCGAGGTCCGCCGCGGAGAGATCGACCTGCGCGGGGGGCACCGCGAGCCGCTGCTCGTCATAGCGGAATGGTGCGATCGTGTAGCGCCGGGTTTCCTCGCGCTGGCCGGGGCGCTGGACGACCAGCGTCGCGGTGCCGGGCTTCGCGGCGAGCGGAATGCCGACGAGCGCAACCCAGTGCTGCGCATCGCCGGTGACCAGGAGAGGCACGCCGCCGGCGCGCGCGGTGGGCGGCTCGGGCGCGGCACCGAGCGGCACCAGCGCCACGCCGCCGGGCACCGCGCGATCGCGGGGCAGGTCGCTCGCGGCAAGCGCCAGCCCTGCGGCCAGAAGACCGATCAGGATCGACCCTGCCCCGACGGTCGCCAAGGCACTGCTTCCGCGCGACGCGCGGGCGCCGCTCCTAGCGGCCGCCGGTCGGGCGGCGACGGCGCTGCACGCTTGCCGGCGCGCCACTGGAGGGCGGGCGTCGCCCGCCGGGCGGCGGGCGCTTGCCCGCCGCCTTCGGAGGACGCGCGGACGGTGCCGGCTTGGCGCCGGGCGCGTCCGACACGCGCCTGCGCGACGTCGGCGCACGCGGGTTGTTCGGCATCACCGCTTGTCCGCCGGCGTAACGGCGGCCGCGCGAAGCAGCGGTGGTCGGCACGATCGGCTCGTTCGCCGTGGCGCCGGGCCGTCGCTTCGACGCCCGCGGGGCATCGATGGTCGTGATCGGCGCCGGCGCGTGGCGCGCCGCGCCGCGCCGGTGCTTGCGCGCGCGCGGACCGACCGTGGGATCGGTGGGTCCGCGACCGCGCGGCGCCTTGGCCGCCTCGGTGTTGCGGCGCCGGTTCGGCTTGCCGTCGCGCTTGCGCGCGACGGCGAGCGGCTCAGGCTTCGGCGCCGGACGCCACACGATCAGGAGCTTGCCGAGGTGCTGCACCGGCGCGGCGGCGAGCTCGGCGCAGATCGAGGCGAGGTGCGCCTCGCGCTGGTCGCGGTCGTCGGAATGCACGCGCACCTTGACGAGCTCGTGCGCCTTCAGCGCGACGTCGACCTCGTGCAGCACCGTCGGCGTGAGGCCGGCGTTGCCGATCGCGACGACCGGGTGAAGCGAATGCGCGCGGGCGCGAAGCTCGCGGCGCTGGGCGGGGGAGAGGGGAAGCATCGGGAAAGTGTAGCGGAAGCGCAAAGGGGCGATAGGCGATAGGCGATAGCCAACCCTCCCTCGAGCTCGTCGCGACCCGCCCCTACAATGTGGCGGGCCCGTTCCCATCGCCTATCGCCCATCGCCCATCGCCGCCGTTGCCTTGATGCCTTCCCCCCTCAACCCGTCGCGAAAGAAGCACCGCTCCCGCAAGGCGTGGATGCACGACCACGTCAACGATCCCTACGTGCAGGAGGCGCAGCGACGCGGCTACCGCTCGCGCGCGGCGTTCAAGCTCCTCGAGCTCGACGAGCGCGACAAGCTCCTGCGGCCGGGCATCGCGGCGGTCGACCTGGGCGCGGCGCCAGGGAGCTGGAGCCAGGTGCTGCGCGAGCGCCTCGGTCCCAGGGGTCGCATCGTGGCGGTCGACGTGCTGCCGATGAACCCGCTCGCCGGCGTCACCGTCGTCGAGGCCGATTTCGCGACCGACGAAGGACTCGCGGCGGTCGAAGCAGCGCTCGGCGGTCGCCGCGTCGACCTTGTGGTCTGTGACATGGCCCCCAATCTCTCCGGCATCGACGCCGTCGACCAGGCGCGCAGCGTCGGGCTCGCGGAGCTGGCCTTGGCCTTCGCGGCGGCGCACTTGCAACCCGGCGGCGATTTCGCGGTCAAGGTCTTCCAGGGGTCCGGCCTCGCGCCGCTCGAAAAGGCGGTGCGGGAGCGGTTCGCGAAGGCCTACGTCAGGAAGCCCAAGGCGAGCCGCGACCGCAGCCGCGAGGTCTTCCTGGTCGGCAAGGGCTGCCGCGCCGTGCCGGACGCTTGAGGGTTTCGGGGCTGGCTCCCGGGTGATGCCGGGGGCTGGGGTAGAATCGAACGTACGTCCCGGGGCGTCCCGCCCCGGTTCCGCGGCGCGGCCTTCCTCGCGCGGCGGCGGCGTCCCCCGGCCTCGAGCCGAGGCGCCACGGCGAGGAGCGTCAATTGAACAGCCTGCTCAAGAACATCCTCATCTGGCTCGCGATCGGCCTGGTGGTCCTCACCGTGGTCAAGCAGTTCGACGCGCGCCAGACGTCGAAGGACACGGTCTCCTACTCCGAGTTCATGGACTCGGCGAAGAGCGGCAAGGTCGAGTCGGCGGTCATCGAGGGCCGCACGATCAAGTGGACCGGCACCGACAAGAAGCGCTTCGTGACCACCTTCCCGGGCGACATCTGGATGGTGTCGGACCTGCTCAAGTACGGCGTGCGAGTCGACGCCAAGGCCGAGGAGGAGCAGAGCTTCCTCGCGCAGGTGTTCATCTCGTGGTTCCCGATGCTGCTCCTGATCGGCGTGTGGATCTTCTTCATGCGCCAGATGCAGGGCGGCGGGCGCGGCGGCGCGTTCAGCTTCGGCAAGAGCAAGGCGCGCATGCTCGACGAGTCGAACAACACGGTGACCTTCGCCGACGTCGCGGGCTGCGACGAGGCGAAGGAGGAAGTGGCCGAGCTGGTCGAGTTCCTGCGCGACCCGTCGAAGTTCCAGAAGCTCGGCGGCCGCATCCCGCGCGGCGTGCTGATGGTCGGCTCGCCGGGCACCGGCAAGACGCTGCTCGCCAAGGCGATCGCCGGCGAGGCCAAGGTGCCGTTCTTCTCGATCTCCGGCTCCGACTTCGTCGAGATGTTCGTCGGCGTGGGCGCCGCGCGCGTGCGCGACATGTTCGAGCAGGCGAAGAAGAACGCGCCGTGCATCGTGTTCATCGACGAGATCGACGCGGTCGGCCGCCAGCGCGGCGCGGGCCTGGGCGGCGGCAACGACGAGCGCGAGCAGACGCTCAACCAGCTGCTGGTCGAGATGGACGGCTTCGAGGGCAACGCCGGCGTCATCGTGATCGCCGCGACCAACCGGCCCGACGTGCTCGACCCGGCGCTGCTGCGTCCCGGGCGCTTCGACCGCCAGGTCGTGGTGCCGCTGCCCGACATCCGCGGCCGCGAGCAGATCCTGCTCGTCCACATGCGCAAGGTGCCGATGGCGCCCGACGTCAAGGCCGACATCATCGCGCGCGGCACGCCGGGATTCTCCGGCGCCGACCTCGCCAACCTGGTCAACGAGGCGGCGCTGTTCGCCGCGCGCTCGAACAAGCGCCTGGTGGACATGGACGACTTCGAGCGCGCCAAGGACAAGGTCATCATGGGCGCCGAGCGGCGCTCGATCGTGATGCCCGAGGAGGAGCGGCGCAACACCGCGTTCCACGAGTCCGGCCACGCGCTCGTCGCGATGCTCCTGCCCAAGACCGACCCGGTGCACAAGGTCACGATCATCCCGCGCGGGCGCGCGCTCGGCGTGACGATGCAGCTGCCCACCGAGGACCGGTACAGCATGGACCGCGACCGGATGCTCAACATGATCTCGGTGCTGTTCGGCGGGCGCATCGCCGAGGAGATCTTCATGCACCAGATGACGACCGGCGCGTCGAACGACTTCGAGCGCGCGACGCAGCTCGCGCGCGACATGGTGATGCGCTACGGCATGAGCGACCTGATGGGCCCGATGGTCTACGGCGACAACGAGGGCGAGATCTTCCTCGGCCGCTCGATCACGCGCACCGTCAACATGTCCGAAGAGACGATGAAGAAGGTCGACGCCGAGGTGCGCAAGATCATCGACGGCCAGTACGCGGTCGCGCGGAAGCTCCTCGAGGAGAACCGCGAGAAGGTCGAGGCGATGGCGAAGGCGCTGCTCGAGCTCGAGACCATCGACGCCGAGCAGATCGGCGACATCATGGCCGGCAAGCCGCCGCGGCCGCCGCGGCCGACGCAGCCGCCGGTGTCCGGCAGCGGACCGTCGGGAACACCGGCATCCGCCGGCACGGCGCCGTCCGCCAATCCGGCCTAGCGATTCCGGTCCGGCAACGACGAAGGGCGCGCCGCCGGCGCGCCCTTCGCTTTTGAGGGACGCGCCGTCGCGCGGCAAGCCCGGGGGCGGGCGCTACACTACGCGCCCGATGCGCTCGCGCCCTTCCCGTCTTCTCGCCGGCCGCCACGTGCTCGACCTCGCGCGAGCGCGCGTGATGGGCATCCTGAACGTCACGCCCGATTCGTTCTCCGACGGTGGCCGGTTCGAGGATGTCGCTCGCGCGCTCGACCATGCGCGCGCGATGCTCGCCGACGGCGCGGACATCGTCGACGTCGGCGGCGAGTCGACACGGCCCGGCGCGGCGGCAGTCGACGAGGCCACCGAGATCGCGCGCGTGCTGCCGGTCGTCGAGGCGCTCGCGCGCGAGGGCGCGCTGGTGTCGGTCGACACGATGAAGCCCGCGGTGATGCGCGCCGCGCTCGCGGCGGGCGCGGCGATGGTCAACGACGTGCGCGCGCTGCAGGCTCCAGGCGCGCTCGAGGCGGTCGCGGCGAGCGGCGCCGCCGTGTGCCTGATGCACATGCGCGGCACGCCGGCGTCGATGCAGCAGGCGCCCGAGTACGGCGACGTCGTCGCCGAGGTGCGCGACTTCCTCGGCGCGCGCGCGCAAGCGTGCGAGGACGCCGGTATCGCGCGCGAGCGCATCGTCGTCGATCCGGGGTTCGGGTTCGGCAAGACGCGGGCGCATAATCTCGAACTGCTCGACCGGCTCGGCGAGTTCGCGACGCTCGGGTATCCGGTGCTTGCCGGCTGGTCGCGCAAGTCGACGCTCGGGGCGATCACCGGGCGCGGCGAGGAGGAGCGGCTCGCCGCGAGCGTCGCGGCGGCGGTCCTCGCCGTCGAGCGCGGCGCGTCGATCGTGCGCGTGCACGACGTGCGCGAGACGGTCGATGCCGTCGCGGTCGCGCAGGCGGTAGCTACGTCGCGGAGGGAACGGGGAATGCAACGATGAAGCGCGAATACTTCGGCACCGACGGCGTGCGCGGGCGCGTGGGCGAGGCGCCGATCACTCCCGAGACGGTGATGAAGCTCGGCTGGGCGGCGGGACGCACGTTCGCGGCCGATCCGCGGCGCCCGGCCGGACGGCCCGCGGTGCTGATCGGCAAGGACACGCGGATTTCCGGCTACCTGCTCGAGGCCGCGCTCGAAGCCGGGTTGTCGGCCGCCGGCGTCGACGTCGCGCTGTGCGGGCCGCTGCCGACGCCGGGCATCGCCTACCTGACGCGCGCGCTGCGGCTCACCGCCGGCATCGTCATCAGCGCCTCGCACAATCCCTACGACGACAACGGCATCAAGTTCTTCTCGGCGTCGGGCGCGAAGCTGCCGGACGCGACCGAGATCGCGATCGAGGCCGCGATGGCGGCGCCGCTCGAGTGCGTCGCCTCCGCCGAGCTCGGCAAGGCGCGCCGCGTCGCCGACGCCGCCGGGCGCTACGTCGAGTTCTGCAAGTCGACGTTCCCGACGTCGCTCGATCTTCGCGGCGTGACGCTGGTCGTCGACTGCGCGCACGGCGCCGGCTACCACGTGGCGCCGCCGGTGTTCAGCGAGCTCGGCGCGACGGTGATCCCGGTCGGCATCGCGCCCGACGGCCTCAACATCAACGCCGGCTGCGGTGCGACGCATCCGGCGTTCCTCGCCGCCGAAGTCGTGCGGCATCGCGCGGACCTCGGCATCGCGCTCGACGGCGACGGCGACCGGCTGGTGATGGTCGACCGCGACGGGCGCATCTACGGCGGCGACGAGCTCCTGTTCGTGATCGCGATGGACGCCAAGCGGCGCGGCGAGCTTCCCGGCGGCGTCGTCGGCACCGTGATGTCGAACCTCGGCTTCGAGCAGGCGCTCCTCACCGCGGGCGTGCCGCTCGACCGCGCGAAGGTCGGCGACCGCTACGTGCTCGAGAAGCTGGTCGAGCGCGGCTGGCTGCTCGGCGGCGAAAGCTCCGGGCACCTGATCTGCCTCGACAAGCACACGACCGGCGATGCGATCGTCGCGGCGCTCGCCGTGCTGCGGGCGCTGATCGAGGGCGGGGCGACGCTCGCGCAGGCGACCGCGCCGGTGGCGATGTTCCCGCAGACGCTCATCAACGTGCCGATCCGGCGCGGCTGGGACTGGCAGGGCAGCGACGCGGTCAGGCGCTCGCGCGACCGCGCGGTGTTGGCGCTCGGCGACGCCGGGCGCGTGCTGCTGCGGCCGTCGGGCACCGAGCCGGTGCTGCGCGTGATGGTCGAAGCGCGCGAGAAGGCGCTGGCCGACGAGCACGCGGGCGCGATCGCCGAGTCGATCGCGCGCGCCGCGGGCATGCCGCTGTGACGGGGGTTGAGCTGCCGCCGCTGCGGTTCGCCGCGGTCGGCCTCGACCACCGTCACATCTACGACCAGGTCCAGAGCCTCATCGACATCGGCGGGACCTGCGTCGGCTACTGGACCGGCGACGACGCGCGCCCGCTCGAAGGCTTCGTCAAGCGCTTCCCGCACATTCCGCGCGTCGCCGACCGGCGCGCGCTCCTGGACGACCCGTCGATCCAGCTCTTCACCTGCGCCGCGGTGTTCGACCAGCGCGCCGACCTCGCGATCGAGGCGATGCTCGCCGGCAAGGACTTCATGGCCGACAAACCGGGCGTGACCACGCTCGAGCAGCTCGCTCGGGTGCGCGACGTGCAGCAGTCGACCGGGCGCATCTGGACGGTGAACTTCACCGAGCGCTTCGAGGTGCGCGCGGTCACGCGCGCGCTCGAGCTCGTGCAGGGCGGGGCGATCGGCACCGTCGTGCAGACGGTCGGCCTCGGACCGCACCGCGAGAACCGCCACACCCGCGCGGACTGGTTCTACGACAAGCGCCGCTACGGCGGCATCCTCGCCGACATCGCGTCGCACCAGATCGACCAGTTCCTGATGTTCACCGGCGCGAGCGATGCGCGCATCACGCTCGCCCGCGCCGGCAACGTCGCGCATCCCGGCGACCCGCTGTTCGAGGACTTCGGCGAGGTGGCGCTCGCCGCGGGCAAGGCGTCGGGCTACATCCGCGTCGACTGGTTCACCGCCGACGGGCTGCCCACCTGGGGCGACGGGCGCCTGTTCGTCGTCGGCACGCGCGGCACGATCGAGTTGCGCAAGTACGTCGACATCGCCGGCCGCCCGGGCAAGGACCACCTGTTCCTGGTCGACGCGCAGGGCACGCGGCACATCGACTGCAGCGACGCGCCGCTGCCCTACTACCGCAACCTGCACCACGACATCGTCCACCGCACCCAGACCGCGATGACGCACGCGCACTGCTACAAGGTGTGCGAGCTCGCGCTCACCGCGCAGGCGCAGGCCGAGGGGATCGGCGGCTAGGTCCCGGTCGCGACGTCGCCGGTCGGCGTCCCTTCCCGGAATCCCAACTTCGTCGGTTCGGTGGGGTAACGACCCCCCGAGGCCCCCGACGTCCACGATCGCGGCGGCTGCGAAACGCTCGGCCCTCCGCACGGCGGGGACGGAAGCACTACCGGACCGCCCGGGCATTGGAGCATCATGGCCGCCTGGCGCCGCTCGCCCTGGCGCCGCGTGCCCACGGTCGGGCAAGGAGGCCCCGATGACCCGGTTCGGTTCCCTGCTCCTCGCGGCGACGATCGCGTTCGTCCCGGCCAGCGCCGGGGCGCAGAGCTGCAACACCGCCGATCGGTCGGTCCTGTTGCTGATGGACCTCTCCGGCAGCATGAACGCGAAGCTCCCGGGCGGCGAAACGCGGCTCGCGGTCGCGCAACGTGCGATCAAGGGCGCCGCGAGCCAGGTTCCCGCCCAGGCGCAACTCTCGCTGCGCCTGTACGGGGCGCAATCGGCCGCGAGCCAGAAGAACTGCCAGGACACGCATCTCGCCGTCCCCTTCGGTCCCGCGACCGCCAGCAGCGCCGCGATCGTGTCGACCGTCGACGGCGCGAAGGCGCGGGGCTACACGCCCATCGCCTATTCGCTCGGGCAGGCGGCAAGCGACTTCCCGGTGAACGCGAAGGACCGGGTGATCGTGCTGGTCAGCGATGGCAAGGAAACCTGCCAGGGCGATCCGGTGCTCGCCGCGCGCGCGCTCGCAGGACAGGGCGTCACCGTGCACACGGTCGGCTTCGTCGTCGACACCGCGGCGCGCGGGCAGCTGCAGGCGATCGCACGCGCGACCGGCGGCACCTATTTCGACGCGCCGAACGGGCCCGAGCTGCCCGAGCTCCTCAAGTCCGCGCTCGGCGCGTGCAGGAAGGTGATCGCGAAGATCCCGACCAACCCCGCCCCCGGGAAGCTGCGCACGACGTCGGCCACGTGGCTCGCTTCGCATGCGGTGATCGACGCGCAGACGGGCAAGGAGGTCGGCAAGCTCGACAGCGCGTCGCCCGAGATCAAGCTGCCGGCCGGCATCTACGAAGTGAAGTTCGGCGCCGGCAGCTGGAAGGGCATCGAGGTCAAGGCCGGCGAGACGACGACGATCGCGCCCGGCCAGCTCAAGCTCGACCCGACCGCCGGCGCCGTCGTCACGGACTCGGAGACCGGCGAGAAGCACGGCAGCTTCGACCGGATGTCGAGCGCGGTGACGCTGATGCCGGGCGTCTACGACCTGCAGATGGGCAAGACCGTCGCCCGCTACATCAAGGTTGACGGCGGCAAGACCGTCCTCTTCAGGCCGGCGCAGGTGGTGCTCGCGGTGAACGTCGACCGGCAGAACGCGCGCATCACCACCGCCGACGGCAGCGAGGTCGCGCGGTTCGATGCGGTCACGCGCCAGATCACGCTGCTGCCGGGCGACTACGTGGTCGAGGTGAACGGCAACAAGCTGCCGTTCCCGGCGAAGGAGGGCGACGTGCTCGAGGTGAATCAGTGAGGATGGGCCACGCGCCCGTGCGTGCGAGCGGCTAGCGCGCGCACACGAGCTTCAGCTGCTTCGCGGCCGCGCGCGTCGCCGCGGCGACCGCGGCGCGATCGTCGCCGGTCGCTTCGCCGGTCGCCTTCGCCATCACTGCGCCGTCCTTGATCGACGTCACCTCCGCCTCGACGCGCACGCGGCCGTCGGCGCGCACGATGCGGCCGCGCACGACACGCTCGGCGTCGGACGCCTTCACGGGCTGGCCGTTCGGCGCGAGCGGCACGGCGCACGCGATGCGGTCGAGGTAGACGGTGAACGCGGTGAGCGGCGCGCCTCCGCCGCTCGAGCGCGCGTGCACCAGGTAGACCAGCCGCGGAGGCGAAACGCCCCCGGCCGGCGGGGGCGTCGTCGTGGGTGCGGGCGGCGTGCCGAAGCCGTCCGCCACGCCGTCGCGATCCGGGTCCGGCGGAAGGGGCGGCGTCTCGCCGCCCTTGGAACCACCCTTCTCGGGCGACTTCTCGGACGGCGGCAGGCCGTCGCAACGCGACGTGTCGATGCAAGGAAGCGCGCGCCGCTGCTCGCACATGCGCTGCAGCGTCGCGGGCTCCGCCTTGTTGAAGAAGTCCTGGCAGTTCTCGAGCCGGACGGCGCCGAACCATGGGCCGTTGAGCCCGATGAGCTCCATGCAGCAGATCGCGTCCTGCGCCAGCGCCGGCGGAGGCCAGGACAGGGCAACGCCGAGCACGAGCGCAACGCCAAGCCGGATCGATCGCATCGAAGCCTCCTGCGCGTCGGGGCAACGGTCGGTATTATGGGTCGAAGCCGCGTGGCGCAGGAGCCTTGCCGGATGCAAGACGATCGTTCCGCCCGCCTGGCGGAAATGGAACGGATGGCGAGCGTAGCGCCGCCGCAGTACTGGCGCGCGCTCGACTTCGCCAGGCTGGTCGAGGACTATCCGCCGCCGCCGCAGTACTTCCGGACCGTCTACCGCATGCCCCGCGACGCGCTGCGCGAGCTGCAGGAGCGCCGGTTCGTCGCGCAGGTGGCGCGGGCGTGGGAGATCCCGTTCTTCCGCCGCCGCTGGC
>DATLIR010000306.1:0-6041 GCA_035539315.1 Casimicrobiaceae bacterium | reverse complement strand
GACCGGACGGATGGTACCGTCCCGATCGCCGGAGCCGCGGGCGCCGCCAGCCCTTGATCGGCGCCGGAGCGCCGGCATATGGCGGTCATCGCTGCCCCGGAGTAGCGGGGCCCGGCCCCCGAACGATCCGGGGTTTCTGCTAGTCTAAGGAACCTGTGGCCCGACCCGGGCCCCGTGGAGGAATCGATGGACCCCAAACTGCAGCCTGTCTCGATCTCCGGCCGGCCGATGCCGCTGCCCGGCGGGACCGACTCCCTCGCCGCCGAACGCAACCGCGTCCTGCGCAACACCTACTGGCTGCTCGCGCTGTCGCTGCTGCCGGTGGTGGCCGGCGCGTGGCTCGGCATGAGGCTCGACTTCGTGTCGTACTTCAAGGCGGCGCCGATCATGACGCCGCTTGTGATGTTTGCCGCGATGCTCGGCATGCTGTTCGCCGTCACGCTCCTGCGCAACAGCGCATGGGGGGTGGCTGCGCTGTTCGGGTTCACGTTCGTGTCCGGCGTGTTCCTGACGCCGATCCTGTCGGTCGCTGCGGGGCTGAGGAACGGCGGTCAGCTGGTGGCGCTCGCCGGCGGGATGACGGCCGCGATCTTCTTCGCGATGGCCACGATCGCCACCGTGACCAAGCGCGATTTCGGCTTCATGGGCAAGTTCCTGTTCATCGGACTGATCCTGCTCGTGGTCGCGTCGCTGGCGAACGTGTTCTTCCAGGTGCCGGCGCTGTCGCTCACGATCTCGGCGATCGCGGTGCTGCTGTTCTCGGCCTACCTGCTCTTCGACGTGAGCCGCATCGTCAACGGCGGCGAGACCAACTACGTGATGGCCACGCTCAACATCTTCCTCAACCTCTACAACATCTTCATCAGCCTGCTGAACCTGCTGATGGCGTTCACGGGCCAGCGCGACTGACGGCCGATCGACCCACGGACGGGGCGAGGCGACTCGCCCCGTTTTTTTTTGCCCTGCGAGAGGGCCCGCTCACCCGTCGCGCGTGAACAGGGCGATCGACTCGACGTGGGCGGTGTGCGGGAACATGTTGACCACGCCCGCCGCCGCAAGCGCATAGCCGCGGTCGTGCACCAGCACGGCGGCGTCGCGCGCCAGCGTCGCGGGGTTGCAGCTCACGTAGACGATGCGCCGCGGCGAACGCTCGTCGATGGCCGGCGGCAGCGCCTTGGCGAGCTCGACGGCGCCCTCGCGCGGCGGGTCGATCAGCACCTTGTCGAGCGGCAGCAGCGGAGCGATCGACTCCGCGGTCGCCGCGAACAGGTTCGCGGTCTCGAAGCGCGTGCTGGCGGCGAGGCCGTTGAACGCGGCATTCTCGCGGGCGCGGCGCACCGTCGCGTCGCTGCCCTCGATGCCGACGACCTCGGCGCCGCGGCGCGCGATCGGTAGCGTGAAATTGCCGAGGCCGCAGAAGAAATCCGCGGCGCGCTCACCCTGGCGCGGATCGAGGAGGCCGATCGCGCGGCGCACCAGCACCTCGTTGATCTGCGGGTTGACCTGCGTGAACTCGGTGGGCGAGAACGGCATCGTGATCCCGAACTCGGGGATCGCATACGCGAGCGCGGGCGCATTGCCCTCGAGCGGCGCGGCGCTGCCGGGACCGCCGGGCTGCAGCCACAGCGATACGTCGTGGTCGGCGGCGAACGCCCGCAGCTGCGCGTCGTCCTCGGGCGTCGGCGGATCGAGGACGCGGAGCACCAGCACGACGAGCTCGACGCCCGGCGCGTCGAGCCGCGCGCCGACGGCCACCTCGACCTGCGGGAGCCGGTCGCGGATCGTGAGCGCGCCGACGAGCTCGCGCAGCCGCGGCAGCAGCGCCGAGACGCGCGGCGGCAGCACGTGGCATTCGCGCATGTCGGCGACGTAGCTCGACTTGCGCTCGTGGAAGCCCACGAGCACGCCGCCCTTCTTCGCGACGTGGCGAACCGACAGCCGCGCCCGCGTGCGGTAGCCCCATGTCGGCCCGTGGATCGGCGGCAGGAGCGTCGCGGGCGTGACGCGTCCGATGCGCGCGAGCGCGTCCTCGAGCGAGCGCTGCTTGGCGGCGACCTGCAGCGACGGGGAGGCGTGCTGCAGCGTGCAGCCGCCGCACACCCCGAAGTGCGGGCAGCGCGGCGCGACGCGGTCGGCGGCGGCGACGTCGATGCGCACGGTGCGCGCCAGGTCCCACGTCGGCTTGCGCCTGAGCGTCTCGATGGCGACGGTCTCGCCAGGCAGCGCGCCCTCGACGAACACCGCCTTGCCTTCGACGCGGGCGACGCCGCGGCCCTCGTAGTCGAGCGCGGCGACGTCGACGGTGACCATGAACACGGTCCTGCGGGGAAACGCGCATTGTACCGGGCGACCCCGCGCCGCCTGGGCGGCGGACGACGCGGCCGCGCGCCGCCAGTAGAATGACGGGGTGCGCCTCCTCGCGATCGACAGCTCGACCGACACGCTTTCCGTGGCCTGCGGCGACGGGCGCACGTTCGCCGTGCGCGACGAGCGCGCCGGACCCGCGCACGCCGAGCGCGCGCTGCCGCGCGTGCGCGAGGTGCTCGCCGAGTGCGGCTGGACGCTCGGCTCGCTCGACGCCATCGCGTTCGGCGCGGGACCGGGGGCGTTCACCGGCGTCCGCATCGCCTGCGGCATCGCGCAGGGGCTCGCCCTCGGGAGCGGCGTCGGCGTCGTCCCGGTCGGCACGCTCGAAGCGCTGGCGCAGGAGGCCTGGCGCGCGCACGGCGCGACGAACGTCGTGGCGTGCCTCGACGCGCGCATGCGCGAGGTGTACGTCGCAAGCTATCGGCGCGACGGCGAGGGCTGGAGCACCGGCTCGGCACCGGTCGTGGTCCCGCCTGACGCGGTGACGGCGGACGCCGCGTCGTTCGGCGCGGGCGACGGCTTCGCGATCTATCCCGCGCTCGCCGCCAGGCTTAGGCTCACGCGGTTCGACGCGGCGCTTCGTCCCACGGCACGCGCGATCGGCGAGCTCGCGGCGGGCGCCGTGCGCCGCGGCGAGGCCGTCGCCGCGCGCGATGCGCAACCGCATTACGTTCGCCACCGTGTCGCGCTCACCGCGGGCGAGCGGGCGGTGGGCGAGCGGCTGTAGCGATGGCGACGCTGGTTCCGCAGCCCGGCTTGCGCGGGAGCGTCGCGTGGCGGCCGCTCGAGTCCGCGGACCTCGCCTATGTCGCGGCGCTCGAGCGCCAGATCCACGCTGCGCCGTGGACGCTCGCGAATTTCCGCGACGCGCTCGCCGCCGGCTACTGCGGCATGGTCGGCGAGCGGGAGGGTCGCATCGTCGCCTTCGGCGTGCTGATGCTCGGGCCGGGCGAAGCGCAGGTCCTCAACGTCTCCGTGGTGCCCGATGCGCGCCGCCAGGGGCTCGGCCGCACGCTGCTCAAGCGGCTGGTCGACGTGGCGGCGCGCGCGGGAGCCGAGCAATGCTTCCTCGAGGTCCGCGTGTCGAACACCGCTGCGCTGGCGCTCTACGCCGCCGAGGGCTTCGGTCCGATCGGACGGCGCCACGATTACTACCCGGCGACCGCCACGACGCCGCGCGAGGACGCGCTGGTCCTGCGGCGCGAGCTCGCGCCGCGGCCGTCGCCCTCCACGAGCGGACGCTAGCGCATGGCGTCGCGCGACGAGATCCTGCGCGAGCTCAAGCTCGCGCCGTGGCGACTGCGCGCGGGCACGCCCGCATCCGCGGCCGCGCCGGGCGTCGCCGCGATCGCCGAGCCCGCCAAGCGCCTGGTGAGCGTCGAGGACCCGGCGGCGCGGCGCGCGCGCATCGCCGCGCTCGACTGGACGACCTTCGACGCCGACGTGGCCGCATGCACGGCGTGCCCGCTGTGCCGCTCGCGCAAGCGCACCGTGCCGGGCGTGGGCGATCCTGACGCCGACTGGCTGCTCGTCGGCGAAGGTCCGGGCGCCGAGGAGGATGTGAAGGGCGAGCCGTTCGTGGGCCAGGCGGGCAAGCTGCTCGACGCCATGCTCGCCGCGCTCGGGATGCGCCGCGGCGATCGCGTCTACATCGCCAACGTCGTCAAGTGCCGGCCGCCGAACAATCGCGCGCCGGAGCCGGGCGAGGCCGATGCGTGCCGGCCCTACCTCGAGCGTCAGATCGAGCTCCTGCGCCCGAAGCTGATCGTCGCGCTCGGCAAGAGTGCCGCGTCGCTCCTCTTGTCGACCGATGCGTCGATCGCGAGCCTGCGCGGCCGCGCCCATCGTTACGGGACGACGCCGCTCGTCGTCACCTATCACCCGGCATACCTATTGCGCAGCCCGGCCGAGAAGGCGAAGGCGTGGGAGGACCTGCTGTTCGCGCGCCGCGTGGCGTCATCGGCACCCACCGGCACGCCGCCCGTCGCGTGACCCCCTTGCGCGGCCCCGGTCCCGCCCGCATAGTGGGGATCGCGCGCGAGTGGCGCGCCCAGGACCACTGATGGAGGCACCGATGCTCAGGACGCTCGCCACGGCTGCGGCGCTCGCCGCCGCGCTCACCCTCTCCGGCTGCGGCTACAACACGCTGCAGTCGCAGGACGAGCAGGTCAAGGCCGGCTGGTCGGAAGTCGTCAACCAGTACCAGCGGCGTGCCGATCTGGTCCCGAACCTGGTCAATACGGTCAAGGGCTACGCGGCGCAGGAGCGCGAGGTGCTCGAGGCCGTCACCAACGCGCGATCGAACGTCGCAGGCATCAAGGCGACGCCGGAGCTACTCAACGACCCGGTGGCGTTCCAGAAGTTCCAGCAGGCGCAGGGCCAGCTTTCCGGCGCGCTGTCGCGCCTGCTGCTCGTCGTCGAGAACTACCCGAACCTCAAATCCGACGCGCTGTTCCGCGACCTGCAGTCGCAGCTCGAGGGGACCGAGAACCGGATCACCGTCGCGCGCAACCGCTACATCAAGAACGTGCAGGACTTCAACACGACGGTGCGGTCGTTCCCGACCAACCTGACGGCGATGCTCTTCAAGATGGACGTGAAGCCCAACTTCACCGTCGAGAACGAAGCCGTGATCGCGAAGCCGCCGACCGTCGACTTCGGCAAGACGCCGACCGCGCCGGCGCCCGAGAAGAAGTCGGAGGTTCCGGCGACCGACGCCAAGACCGCCGCGGTCGCCGATCCCGCCGCGGACCTGATGAAGAAGGGCTACTGACCGCGCACGCGGTCGCCCCCGGCATCACGTACGCACCACGTGCCGGGGGTGCGCGGTACGCGCGTCGTACCGCGCCGCGTCGCGCGGCTCGCGCCATGCGTTCCGCGTTCGCCCTCGTTGCCGCCTCGCTCGCCGCGCTCGCTGCGGGCGTGGCGCTCGCGCAAGCCCCGGCCTGGGAGGGTGGCTCGGATGGCCTCAAGCCGATCCCCGCGCTGTCCGCGCGCGTCACCGACCTGACGGCGACACTGTCGGACGCCGAGCGCGCCGCGCTCGATGCGAAGCTCGCCGCGTTCGAAAGCACTTCCGGGGCGCAGCTCGCCGTGCTGATCGTGCCTTCGACGCAGCCCGAGCCGATCGAGACCTATTCGATGCGCGTCGCCGACGCGTGGAAGATCGGCCGCAAGGGCCGTGACGACGGCGTGCTGTTCCTGGTCGCGAAGGACGACCGGAAACTGCGGCTCGAGGTCGGCTACGGACTCGAGGGACTGATTCCCGACGCGGTTGCCCGGCGCATCATCGCCGAGGACATCGCGCCGAAGTTCCGCGACGGGCGCTACGCCGCGGGCATCGAGGCCGGCGTCGAGCGCATTGTGGGCATCGTCACGAAGGGAGACCTGCCGCCGCCCGAGCAGCGCACGGGCACGGCACGGCGCGCCCGCGGGAGCATCGACTTCGGCACGCTGGCGATCCTCGCGCTCATCGTGGTGCCGCTGGTCGGCGGCGCGCTTAAGTCGATGTTCGGCAAGCTCGGCGGCGCGACGGTGGGCGGCGGCCTCGCCGGCGGCGTTGCGTGGTTCGTGTTCGGGTCGATCGCGATCGCGCTCGGCGCCGCGGCGATCGCGTGGATCGCGATCCTGCTCTTCGGCGGCGTCGGCAGTGCGCTCGGCGGGCGCCGCGGCGC
>DATLIR010000305.1:0-7578 GCA_035539315.1 Casimicrobiaceae bacterium | reverse complement strand
CGATGATGTTGCGGTTGACGTAGAGGTTGCCGACGCGCGCGCGCGCCGCGATGCGCGCGACGGTCGTGTCGATGCGGCTGTGGATGCCCATCGTGAGGCCGTAGCCGGTCGCGTTGATCGCGTCGACCAGCGCATCGAGCTCCGCGGCCTCCCAGGTCACGACGTGGAGCACCGGACCGAACACCTCGCGCCGCAGCCGCTCGAGGCGGTCGAGCGCGATCAGCGCCGGCGCGACGAACGCGCCGCGCGACGCCGACGGGGAACGCGCTGCGCGATGGCGCAGGAGCCCCAGCGTGCGCATCGCCCCGATGTGCTTCTCGAGCGCATCGCGGGCCTCCTCGTCGATGACCGGGCCCACGTCGGTGGCGAGCAGCGCCGGATCGCCGACCGCGAGCTCGTCCATCGCGCCGGCGAGGAGATCCATGACGCGCGGCGCGATGTCGCGCTGCACGCACAGCACGCGCAGCGCCGAGCAGCGCTGGCCGGCGCTGTCGAACGCCGACACGATCGCATCGGCCACGACCTGCTCGGGCAGCGACGAGCTGTCGGCGATCAGCGCATTGAGCCCGCCCGTCTCGGCGATCAGCGGGACCAGCGGCACGCGCGAGGCGAGCGTGCGCGCGATGATCGCGGCAACCTCGGTCGATCCGGTGAACGCGACACCGGCGACGCGCGCATCGGCCACCAGCGCGGCGCCGACGACCTCGCCGCTCCCCGGCAGCAGCGCGATCACCTCGCCCGGAAGGCCGGCCTCGAGCATCGTCTCGACCGCGAGCGCGGCGGTGAGCGGCGTCTGCTCCGCCGGCTTGGCCGCGACCGTATTGCCTGCCGCGAGCGCTGCCGCGACCTGCCCGGCGAAGATCGCGAGCGGGAAGTTCCACGGCGAGATGCACGCGAACACGCCGCGGCCGTGCAGCGAGAGCGCGTTGGTCTCGCCGGTGGGCGACGGAAGCGCGAGCGGCGCGCCGAACTGCGCCCGCGCCTGCGCCGCGTAGTAGCGGCAGAAGTCCACCGCCTCGCGCACCTCCGCCACCGCAGCGAGCCGCGTCTTGCCGGCCTCGCGTGTCAGGCGCACGACGAAGTTGTCGGCCGTGCGCTCGAAGGCGTCGGCGATCGACTCGAGGAGCGTGGCGCGCGCCGCGCCGCCGCGCGCATTCCACGCCGGCTGCGCGGCCGCGAGCGCGGCCAGCGCCGCATCGACGGTCGGCGCGTCGGCATCGATCGCCGTGCCGATCGCGCGGCGGCGGTCGGAAGGGTCGAACACGTCGCGGGCGGTGCCGGAGCGTCGCTCGCCGCCGACGATCGGGCTGGCGCGCCAGCGCGGCGCCTCGCTGCCGGCGAGCGCGGCGTCGAGGCGCGCCATCGCGCCCTGGTCGGCGAGCGTCACGCCGGCGCTGTTGGGGCGCTCGCCGTAGAGGTCGCGCGGGCGCGGCGTCAAGGCGTTGGGCGCGAAGTCGCGCGCCGCCGCCGTGTGGACCGGATCGGCGACGAGGTCGGCGATGTCGACCGACGGATCCGCGATGCGGTGGACGAACGAGGTGTTCGCGCCGTTCTCGAGCAGCCGGCGCACGAGGTAGGGCAGGAGGTCCTCGTGGCTCCCGACCGGCGCGTAGATGCGGCACGCATGTCCGTGCGGCGCCGCGCACACCTGTTCGTAGAGCGATTCGCCCATGCCGTGCAGCCGCTGGAACTCGAACTCGCGCACGCCGCGCTCGGCCGCGCGCGCGGCCACCCATGCGACGGTGTGCGCGTTGTGCGATGCGAACATCGGGTACACGGCCGTTCCCGCGTCGAGCAGCGCCTTCGCGCACGCGAGGAAGGCGACGTCGGTATGGACCTTGCGCGTGAACACCGGGTACTCGGCGAGACCCAGCATCTGCGCGCGCTTGACCTCGGTATCCCAATACGCGCCCTTGACCAGGCGCACCGGTACGCGCGCGCGCGTCGCGCGGGCGAGCGCTGCCAGCCAGTCGACCAGCGGGCGTGCCCGCTTCTGGTAGGCCTGCACCGCGAGCCCCAGGCCGTGCCAGCCGGCGAGCGACGCGTCGCGCCGCAAGCGCGCGAAGATCTCGAGGGACAGCTCGAGCCGGTCCGCTTCCTCGGCGTCGACGGTGAAGCCGATGCCGGCGTCGCGCGCCTGGCGCGCGAGCGTGGCGACGACCGGAACGAGCTCGCCGAGCACGCGCTGCGCCTGCACGAACTCGTAGCGCGGGTGCAGCGCCGAGAGCTTGACCGAGATCGAGGGCTGGATCCACGGCGGCGCCTTGCGGTCGGCCACCGACACGCCGATCGACGCGATCGCCCCGGCGTACGCGTCGGCGTAGCGCTTTGCGTCCGCCGCCGTATACGCGGCCTCGCCGAGCATGTCGTACGAATGTCGCGCGTTGGAATGCGGCGCCTTGCGACTCCGCTCGATCGCCTCGCCGATCGTGCGCCCCATCACGAACTCGTCGGCCATCAGCTTCATCGCGCGGCGCAACGCGACGCGCACGACGGGCTCGCCCAGGCGCGCGACCAGCCGCTCGTATCCGGCGGCCGGATCCTGCGCGTCGGCGTCGGCGATCCGCGTGAGCTTGCCGGTGAGCATGAGCGCCCAGGTCGACGCGTTGACCAGGGCCGAGCTGCCACCCAGGTGCTTCTCCCAGTCGCCACGCGAGAGCTTGTCGCGGATCAGCCGGTCGGCGGTCGCCGCGTCGGGGATGCGCAGCAGCGCCTCGGCGATGCACATGAGGAGCACGCCTTCGTGCGTGCCGAGGCCGTACTCGCTCAGGAATTGCTCGATGCCGGCGCTGCCGGCCTGCCGTTCGCGCACGCCGTCGATCCACGCGGTCGCCTGCGCGGCGACGGCGCGCCTGGCCTCGTCGCCGGTGGCGGCGTCGGACGCCAGCTCGCGCAGCGTCGCGGTCTCGTCGGCCAGGAACGCGGCCCGGATCGCGCTGCCGTCGGGATCGGCGGGCAGCAAGGTCATGGGCTCGCGGCGGTGGCGATGTCGACGAGGACCGGCTTCAGCACGCGCACGACGTCGGCGGGCGCGAGGCCCACGAGGTAGCCGCGGCGGCCGCCGTTGACGTACACGCGCGGCAGCGTGGCGATCGTCGACTGCATGTAGACCGGCATCGCGCGTCGCGTACCGAACGGGCTCGTGCCGCCGACCTGGTAGCCCGAATGCCGGTCCGCGACGGCAGGCGCGCACGGCGACACGGTCTTGACGCCGAGGTGTCGCGCGAGGCTTTTGGTCGACACCTCGCGGTCGCCGTGCATCAGCACGATCATCGGCTGGCGGCGATCGTCCTCCATGACCAGCGTCTTGATCACCTGGTGCTCGGGGACGCCGAGCTCGCGCGCCGACACCTCGGTGCCGCCGCGCTCCTCGTAGGAATAGGGATGGTCGGTCCACGCGACGCCGTGCTCGCGCAGCACGCGTATCGCGTTGGTCACCGGGAGCTTCTCCCTGCTCATGGCCGCTTCGCGACGATCGGCACCGACCACGGCTCGGGCCAGTGGATGCCGAACGGCAGGTACGGCTCGTCGGCGACGCGCACGCTCGCGAAGCCAGCGCGACGAAGCTCGCGCAGGAGGGCGTCGCGCGAGAACAGGCGCATCTCGAGGGTCGTGCCCGGGCCGCCGTGGAACACCGGCGAGGCGAAGCGTTGCATTCGGCCGTCCACGGTCCGATTGAGCACGCGAAACGCGCCGTCCGTCGCTTCGAGCGACCAGTCGTGCAGCTCGGGGTAGTGCTCGACCGTGTCCGCCTCGAGGCTGAACGGCACCGTCAGCACGAACGTCCCGTCGGGCTTGAGCAGTGAGAGCGCGTTGTCGAATGCGCGCGCCACGGGCGGCGCGACGTGCTCGAACACGTCGCTCGCGACGAGAAAGTCGTGCGTGCCGCGCAGGGCCGGATCGATCGCGGTGATGTCGAGGCGCGGCTTCGCGTGAAAGAACGTGTTTCGGTAGCGGAACGCGCGGGCGAGCGGCTCGGCGTAGCACGCCGCGTCGGACAGGCCGATGCCGACGAGGTCGCGGCGCGGGGCGAGCGAAGGCAGCGGCGCAGCGTCGCCGGTCAGCTCGCGAACGACGAGGTGCGCGATCGCGCGGAAGCGGACCGTGGAGCCGCAGCTCGGGCAGGAGGGTGTTTCGCGCGAGAGACCCGCGAGCGTCGAGCGGGCCTTCGTTCCGCAGAGGTTGCAGCGAAACGCGATCGGCGCGTCGCTCGCGAGCGTGCGCGGATCGACGTCGCCGATGGTCGTCTCGTCGTCGGCAATCGCCGCAACCGCCCCGGGAGGGCGATGGACGCGGCGCCACAGCCGCGAGGCGAGGGTGCGGGCGGAAGCGAGGCGGGTCATGGCGGCAAGACGCGCATCTTACGTCGGGGGTCGGGTTGCGAACCAGGTTCGCGACCGACCCCCGCAGTCAACCGCGCGGATGGTGCTGCGTGTGCAGGCGCTTCAGGCGCTCGCGCGCGACGTGCGTGTAGATCGTGGTCGTCGTGATGTCGGCATGACCGAGCAGGAGCTGCACGACGCGCAGGTCGGCGCCGTGATTCAGGAGGTGCGTGGCGAACGCATGGCGCAGCACGTGCGGCGACAGCGATGCGCGCGCGATGCCGGCGATCGTTCCGTAGCGCTTGACCAGGTGCCAGAACGCCTGGCGAGTGAGCGGTGCGCGGCGCGCGGTCAGGAACAGGTGGTCGACCTTGGCGTCGCCGGCGAGCGCGGGGCGCGCCCCGGCGACGTAGCGCTTGAGCCAGTCGACCGCCTCGTCGCCGAGCGGCACCAGGCGCTCCTTGCTGCCCTTGCCGAGCACGCGCACCACGCCCGCGTCGAGAGACACCTGCCCGAGCTTGAGGCCGACGAGCTCGGAGACCCGCAACCCGGTCGCGTAGAGCGTCTCGAGCATCGCGCGATCGCGCAGGCCGAGCGGCGCGTCCGCGTCGGGCGCCTCGAGCAGCGCTTCGACGTCGCGCTCGGGCAGGTTCTTGGGCAGCCGGCGCGGCTTCTTCGGCGGGCGCACGCGCACGGTCGGGTCCTCGGACACTGCACCGCGCTCGAGCTCGAGCCGGTAGAAGCGCCGCAGTGCCGAGAGCCGCCGCGCGATCGACGTCGCGCGCGCTTTGGCGCGGAATTGGTCGGCGAGCCAGGCCTCGACGTCCGCGCGATCGGCGCCGGAGAGCGTGCTGCGCCGCGCGGCGAGCCACGCGGCCCACGCCCCGAGGTCCTGCCGGTACGCGGCCAACGAAGCCTGGGCGAGCCCGTCGCGCAGCCAGAGCTGGTCGCAGAACGCGTCGAGGCGTGCCGCGACCGCGGGATCGACCTGCGCACCGGGCTTCGGGCGCGGAACGGGCTTCTTCCGTGCGTCGGGCTTCTTCTGTGGGTCGTGCTTCAGCCCGACGACCTCGCCTCGCGCCACCGCGCCCTTCTCCCGACGCGCCGTCCGCTTCGTCACGCTCACCGCCCGAACCGGTAGCCTTCGTGCGAAAGCAGCCAGCGCTTGATCGTCGCCGGGTACACGCGGCCCGCGCCCGCGTCACCCTCCCACGCGAAGAGATCGCTTGCGCCGGCATCGCCGCCCGCCTCGCCCATGAACCCGCCGATCGATCCCATCCCGCCGACGACGCGATGGCACGGGATGATCAGCGCGATGCGGTTGGCGCCGCACGCCTGCCCGATCGCGCGCGGCGCGGTGACGAGCTTCTGCGCGAGCTCGCCGTAGGTGCGCGACTGCCCGGCGGGGATCTCGGCGATCGCGGCCCAGGCGCGGCGCTGGAACAGCGTTCCCGCCGGCGAGAGCGGCACGGTGAAGCGGAACGAAGGATCGACAAGGTAGCGCTTGAGCTCGCGCACCGCGCGCTCCGCGACCGCATCGGCCGGCGCGGCCTCCTCCGCCGACACGGGGAGATACGCCACGCGCGTGACCGCGCGTCCGTCGGTGGCGATGCCGAGTGTCGCGAACGGCGTGCGCACGCGCGTCGGGAACTCGTCGAAGTCGCGTCGGGCCTTCATCGCGCCCCCATTGTGCGGCATTGCCCATTCCCCGCACCCCTGCACGTCCGCCGACGCTCGATGCGCCGCCCAGGGAAACACTGCCGCCGCTGATCCCTGTCTTCCGATCCCTGATCCCTGGTTACCCCATCTTCATCTGCCGCGGCAACCCGGTGACGAGGTCGGGGACCACCCAGATCAGGAGCACCGCGGCGCACATCAGCAGGAAGCTGGGAACCGCCTGGCGCGCGATCCAGGTGATCTGCCTGCCGGTCATCCCCTGCAGCATGAACAGGTTGAAGCCGACCGGCGGCGTGATCTGCGCCATCTCGACGACCAGCACGACGAAGATGCCGAACCACAGGAGGTCGATCTTCGCGGCCTCGACCGTCGGCAGGATCACGCCCATCGTGAGCACGACCATCGAGATGCCGTCGAGGAAGCAGCCGAGCACGACATAGAACGCGGCGAGCGCAACGATCAGCGCGAACGGCGTCAGGCCGAGCGACGCGATCCATTCGGCCAGGTGTCGTGGCAGGCCGATGTAGCCCATCGCGAGCGTCAGGAACGAGGCGCCGGCGAGGATCAGCGCGATCATGCAGTAGAGGCGCGTAGCACCCATCAGGCTGTCGACGAAGGTCTGCCGCGTCAGCGATCGTTGCGCGGCCGACACCGCGAGCGCGCCGACGACGCCGAACGCCGCCGCCTCGGTGGCTGTCGCGATGCCTGCGTAGATCGAACCGAGCACGATCACGATCAGCAGGATCACCGGGATCAGGTGGCGCGACGCGTACACCTTCTGCGCGAAGGTCGTCCTCTCGTGCGCCACCGGGACGCGGTCCGGGTAGACGAGCGCCCACACGACGATGTAGCCGGAGAACAGCACCGCGAGCAGGATGCCGGGGATCACGCCCGCGATGAAGAGCTGCGCGATCGACACGTTCGCGGTGACGCCATACACGATCATGATGATCGACGGCGGGATCAGGAGCCCCAGCGTCCCCGCGCCCGCGAGCGAGCCGACCGTGATGCCTTCCGGGTAGCCGCGGGACTTGAGCTCGGGCAGCGTCATCTTGCCGATCGTGGCGCAGGTCGCCGCGGAGCTGCCCGACACCGCGGCGAAGATCGTGCAGCCGATGATGTTGGTGTGGAGGAGCCGCCCGGGCACGCGCTCGAGCCACGGCGCGAGCCCGCGGAACATGTCCTCGGAGAGCCGCGTGCGAAACAGGATCTCGCCCATCCAGCAGAACAGCGGCAGCGCAGTGAGCGTCCACGACGACGCGGACCCCCAGATCGTCACCGCCATCGCGTCGCCGGCCGGGCGCGAGCTGAAGAGCTCCATGCCGATCCACGCGACGCCGGCCAGCGCGAGCCCGATCCACACGCCGGTGCCGAGAAGCGCGAACAGCGCGACGATCAGGAGCAGCGTGACGACGGGGTCACTCATTGTGAAGCATCTCTTCGGGCGTGACGTGGGCGCGCCGGCCCTGCCATTCGGCGACCAGCTCGTCCACCAGCGCGATCGCGAGGACCAGCGTTCCCACCGCCATCGCGAGCTGAGGGATCCACAGCGGCGTCGCGTCGTTGGCGGTCGAGATGT
>DATLIR010000304.1:0-9250 GCA_035539315.1 Casimicrobiaceae bacterium | reverse complement strand
CGGGCTGCGGCACCAGCACGGCGTTCGGCTCGTAGAGCGCGAGCAGCGCGTCCATGTCCCCGGCGATGAAATGGCGCTGGAACTGCGCATGCAATTCCTCGGGCGTGCGTGCGGACATCGGGGCCTCCTCTCGTCGGCGATTTCGTGGGCGGCGAAGCGCGCGACGCTACACGCCGCTTGCGAGACGGTCAATCGTCGCGGCGGCGAGACGAAGCGAGCGCCGAGGCGAGTGCGGCGACCAGCAGCGCCGCCAGCGCGTTGTGCGCAACGGTCGCGACGAGCGCGGGCTGGCGCAATGTCGCTGCGACTCCCAGCGCCAGCGCGGCAATGGCGCAGGCGGCGATCGTCGCTGCCCTCGCGCGATCGACGCGCACGCTCCAGGCCGCCAGAAGCGCTGCCGCCACGACGACGATCGCAGTGAACCGATGCAGCAGCACGAGCGCGTCCCCGCCGGCCGGCGCCTCCACGCGCCTGCCGACGACGGTCAGGGGACGCGCCGGATCGAGGATACCGGTGCCCAGGAGCGACGCGAAATCCGCGTCGGCGCAGGCGAGGGCAGGCGGGCACGCGGTCGCCGCGAACTGCGCGCCGATCATCCCGCCGAGCGCCACGTGCGCGATCGCCACGACGAGGGCGGTGGCGAAGACGAACGGCGCGAACGGTGGAGCCGCGGGGAGCATGTCGGGCTCGCGCAGTCGCGCCGCGAGCGCCGCGAGCGTCGCGAAGAGCGCGAAGCCACCGAGCAGGTTGCCGAGCGTGACCGCCGGCACCTGCCAGCCGGCGGTCGCGAGGCCGAGCGCGGCGAGGCCCAGGGCGAGCGTGAGCGCGACCCAGGCATAGCGTCGCTCGGCAGCGTATTCCGCGGCGGGCTTGAGCGTGACGAACGCGAGGAACGCGATCACGACGAGCGCGCTCGACGCGGCAAGGCGATGCACGAGCCGGGCCAGGAAGCTTCCGACCGGCGCGACGCTCTCCACGTCGGCGATCCGCCCGTAGCACGCGGGCCAGTCCGCGCACCCGAGCCCGGCCTGCGTGTGGCGCAGCCAGGCGCTCGCGACGATGACGAGGAAGACCGCAGCCGCGCCGCCGAGCGCGAGACGCCGCGAGAGCGGACGTCCCGTCACCGCGTCACCTTTCGCATGGTTGTCGCCGGCGCAACCCGGGACGGCGCGGCCGCGCTCATGCGGCGCGCGGCCGGTCGCGCACCGCGAGCGCGACGACGACGACGAACAGCACGCCGCCGATCACGGCGACCAGTCCGCCCGCCCCCATCAATCCCATGCCGGCAACCTCGCTCGTCGTGCGTAGCACCTGCTCGCCGCCGCTGACCTTGCGCTGCACGCCGTAGCCGCCCGACCACAGGAGCCCGGCGATGTGCATGAGCTGTCCGGTCCCGTAGAGCGCCGCCTGCCACACCGCGAGCCGCGGCCGCGGCGATGCGGCACCGAGGCGTGGCAGCAGCCAGTAGGCGAGGCCCATCAACGCGATCGTCACGCCGACGATCGCGCCGTGGTAGTGCGCGGGAATCCGGACGTTGCTGCCCTCGATCAGGAAGCCGATCGCACCGCCCACGCCGAAAAGGGCGAGCGAGACGACGAGCGCCGCGAGCAGCGGACGCGTCTGGGGCTCGAACCTTCCCTCGCGGAGCCGACGTGCGAGCCCCACGATCACCGCGGCGGCGACCACCGGAATCGCGAGCGCGCCGCCGATGCGCATGAGCCAGGTCTGCAGCCGGTGGTGCTCGACGGAGGTCACGTCGAAGGCGAGGTAGACCAGCGTCGTGGCGAACACCGCGACGAGCTGGATGCCGAAGAGCAACGCCACGACGCGCGGCGAGATCGGCACCCGCACGCCCGACGCGTCGGCGAGGAGCAGCCAGGCGACTAGCAGCAGGAGCGTCCACGCGAACTGCAGCACGTGCCCGCCGCCCCAGAACACCAGCTCGTAGTACGCGCGCGGCTCGAGCGAGCGCGGAACCGTCACGCCCGACCAGGCGAAGGCGAGCAGCGCGACCGCCCCGGCGACCATCGCGGCGTTGACGCCGAAGCGCAGCGTGCCGGCGCCGTCGAGTCGCGTGCCGACCAGCGGGGAGGCGAACAGCCCGCGCGCCACGAGCAGCGCGGCGCCTGCCGCGAACACGCCGAGCCCGGCCTTGAAGACCGGCCCGTCGATCACCGGAATGTAGTTCGCCATGATCGGCGCCGCGGGATCGAGGAACGGCGCGACCGCGATCGCCGCCGATCCCGCGACCGAGAGCGCGAGGGCGGCGCGGCCGAGCGCGAGGCCGCGCGTCGTGCTGTTGAGGCTCCAGATCGCGCCGGCGAACGAGACGAACCACACCAGCACCGACAGGTCGACGTGCGCGACGAGGACGGTGCGGAAGAAATCACCCGCGGGCAGGAAGCGGCCCACGCCGGGCGTGCGTGCGAGCGCGAGGAAGACGGCGAGGAGGCCGGACGCCGCGAGCGCCGCGACGCCCAGCGCGAGCCAGCCGGTGGCGAGGCGCGCGCGCTCGTCGCGTGGCACGGCGAGCGCATAGCGGCCGAACGCGATGTCGACCCCGATGCGCGCCACGGGCGCCTGGGCGGCAGGAGCGGTCACGTCGGCTTTCATCGGAACGGGCGCGTCACCGTGCGGCGTCGACGACGCGGCGGTCGCGCTTGGGCGGGACCGGCGTGACGCGCGAGGCGTCAGGGAGCGATCGCAGCTCGGCCCGGAAGGCGTCGATCTCGCGAGCGAGCCGCGAGCGATCCTGTGGACCGGCCCACGCGAGGCGCACGCGTTCGCGCGGGACTGCGCTGCGCAGGCGCGGCGGCCGGTCGCCGGCGAAGCGCTCGGCGACCCAGCGCTGCCCCAGCCGCCAGGTGCAATCCCCCTCGCGGCAGCCGGTCACGAGGACGCCGTCCGCGCCGCTGCGCAACGCGTACTCGACGAACGACGAGGGCAGCTGCGCCGCGCACAGCAGCGACAGCGCCGCGGTGTCGGGCGAGCGCAGCGCGACGACGTCGATCGACTCGTCGCAGCCGACGACGACGATGCGCGGCGATCCCGTCCCCGCGGCACGGCGCGAGGCGCCGATGCGCGCCAGCTCGCGGTCGAGCGTCGAGCGTACGGCGCCGATGGGCTTCTGCGGCAGGTCGATCCCGCTCACGAGGTCGGCGACCGAGCGGAACGGCGTCGACGACGGACAGGCACCGGCGCATATGCCGCACCCCGCGCACAGGTCGGCGTCGACGCTCGCCTGGAACGCGTGCGGACGGCCGTCGGTGCGCGCGACCATCCCGATCGCCTCGTACGGGCAGTCGGCGAAGCAGCGGCGGCAGCCGTTGCAGTTGGCGAGCTCCACGACTGCGGCGGCACGGCGCGGCTCGCGCGCGGCGCGCGAGCCGTACGGCAGCAGCAGGAGCAGCGCTGCGGCGGCGCCGACGATCGCCCACAGCGCCTGCGGCGACCACAGGTACTGCAGCGCGTGCGGCGCGAGGTAGAACCAGTCGAGGTCGAGGGTCGAGGGCGTGCTCGAGAGCGCGGCGGGCGCGGCACTCGTCACAGGTTTCGCGAGCGCGAGCACGACCAGCGAGGCGACCGTGCCCCACGCAAGCCGCCGTGGCGCAAGCGTCGCCGGCCGCTTCAGCCGCTGGACGTGGATCGCCATCGCCGCGAGCGTCGCGAGCGGGATCCCGATGTGCAGGAAGATCAGCAGCGAGAACAGCCGGTCGCCCACCTTGGCGTCGGCGTCGAAGTTGCGGGCCAGCGGTTCGGCGAACAGCGGCAGCGCGTCGAGCCATTCGGTGGTCGCGACGATCGAGAATTGCGCGAGCCGGTCCCAGACCAGCCAGAACCCGCCCAGCCCCGACGCATAGACGAACCCGACCAGCACGACGCCGGTGAGCCAGGCGAAGCGCTGCACGTGCGCGTACCGGCGGTGCGCCCACTCGCGCGCGAGGTGCAGGAGCGCGACGAGCAGGAACGCGTCGGACGCGTAGCGATGGAGGCTGCGCGCGAGGCCCGACAGCGGCCACGCGTTCGCGGTGATGCGCTCCACCGACGCATAGGCACCCTCGGCGCTCGTGTCGAACGCCGCATACACATAGATGCCGGTCGCCGCGACGACCCAGAACAGGAGCCACGCGAGCGCCCCGAGCATGCGCCACGGATTCGCGTCCGCGCCGAAGGCCGCGTCGAAGCCGATCTCGACGCGGTCGAAGATCGCGCGGGCGAGCGAGCGCAGCGGCTCGCGCGGGGACGACCGCGCGACGCCGACGCTCGCTACCGGGTGTTGCGCCTCCGGCATGCCCCGAGTGTACGGCCGCGCTCCCGGCGGGGACATGACGTGCGTTAACCGTCCGCCGCCGGAATTGACGCCGATCAATCGCGCGCGGCCGGGGCGGGCGCCGCGGGGCGAATTGCGGTACTCATCGCGCTTTCGGCCCGGAGTCGCGGCCGTGGAGGACGACGATGGTTCCGACGCTGAACGGCGCATCGCTCCGGCAGGCTTGCTTCGCGGCGCTGGCCGCCGCGCTTGCGGTGTCGGCGGCGTTTCCGGCCGCGCTCGCGGCGGACCCGCCTCGGAAGCCTCCGCGGGTCGCCGCCGACGTCGCGCTGACCGGGGGCATCGACGATCCGAAGGGCGCGGGTATCGTGTCGAGCGGCGCGACGCTGCCTCCGATCCCCCCGGCGACGGGCGACCGGAAGCGTCCGGTGGCGTCGTGGGGCAAGCCGCTGCCGTATCCGATCGTGATCGCCGACCGGCGCAACAACCGCCTGATCGAGATCGCGCCCGACAAGAGCATCGTGTGGGAATTCCCGACGCCGAACCTCGCGATCTACAGCGGCAACGAGGACGTGAACTTCTCGCCCGACGGCATGCGGCTCGCGGTCAGCGAGGAGGACAACGCGGACGTCCACATCGTCGACTACGCGAAGCGCGAGCTCCTATGGACCTACGGCACCCCTGAGCGGAGCGGCTCGGGGCCGGGGCAGCTCAACTACCCGGACGACGCGCACCTGCTCGAGGACGGCACGTTCCTGACCGCCGACATTCGCAACTGCCGCGTCGTCATCATCGACCCGGCGACGCGGTCGATCGTGACGCAGTGGGGCACGACCGGCCGCGCCCATTGCTACCACAAGCCGCCCGTCGCGCTGGGCTCGCCCAACGGCGCGACGCCGATGGACGGCGGCGACATCCTGCTGAGCGAGATCCGCGGCGCCTGGATCACGCGCATCACGCGCGCGGGCAAGGTCGTATGGGACATGCGCGCGCCACACATCAGCTATCCGTCCGACGCGTTTCCCACCGTCGACGGCAAGCAGGTGATCGTGGCCGACTTCGTGAAGCCGGGCGGCGTCGTGATCTTCGACCCCGCGACGCGCAAGGTGACCTGGGAATACCGCGTCGCGACCGGCGAGGGGATGCTCGACCACCCTTCGCTCGCGCGCGAGCTGCCGGAGACGGGCGACATCCTGATCGCCGACGACCTGCGTCACCGCGTGATCGTCGTCGACCGGGCGACCCGGAAGATCCTCTGGCAGTACGGCGTCACCGACACGCCCGGGCACGCGCCGGGCTACCTGTACTACCCGGACGGCTTCGACATCGACGTGTTCCGCGACTGGCGCGGCGCGGCACGGCGGTAACCTCAAGTCAGCTGCGGAACACCCAGCCGCCGAGCTTGGCGTCGAAGTCGATCAGCAGGATCGCGCCGGGGGCGAGGTCCACCGTCGTTTCCTTGACATAGCCGAAGCCGGGCGTGGGCGCATCGGCCAGCCGGGCGACCACGCGATGGCGGCCCGCGGGCACGTCCACGCGGCGATACAGCGTCGAGCTTCCGTCCTTCGAGAGGCCCGAAGGCGTCACCGTCGCGGTCACGATCGTGCTTCCGTCGAGCTCGATGACGACCGTCACCGGCACGCGCTCGCGCGGGCACACGCTCGCCGCGCGCATGTTGGGCGCGAGCTTCGCGAGCTCCTCGGCCGAGCGCTCGTGGCACGCTTCCTTGCGCTGCCCGGCATGCTGCAGCGACAGCTTCACGAGCGCGACGTCGGGCGGCAGGTGACGGTAGGCCGGAGCGGTGGAGAAATAGGCGAGCACGGCGCAGAACGCGGCGTAGCCGAGCGCCTGTCCGGCATAGCTCACGACGCGGTTCACCGGGTGGGCATTCATCGCGTCACGCCCCCCCGAGCCTGACCAATTCCTCGGCCGCCGTGGCGCGCGCGAGATGCGGCGAGAGCCGGAAGGCGTCGGAGAAGCAGTCGTTGGGATCCATGCCGCGCGCGCGAAACGCCGGGTGCGCCGCCTCGACCATCGCGACCGACCCGCACGCGTAGACCTGGTGGCCGGCGAGCGTCGGGAAGTCGGCGAGGATCGCCTCGTGCACGAGCCCGGTGCGACCGGTCCAGTGGTCCTCGGGCCGGGGCTCCGAGAGCACCGGCACGAACGTGAAGCTCGGGTGCTCGCGCGCCCACCGCTCGCACAGCTCGCGCGCGTACATGTCGGCGAGCGTGCGCGTGCCCCAGTACAGCACCATCTTGCGCCGCAGGCCGGTCGCGAACGCGTGCTCGACCATGCTCTTGACCGGCGCGAAGCCGGTGGCGCCGGCGACGAACACGATCGGCTTCGACGCGTCCTCGCGCAGGAAGAACGAGCCGAGCGGGCCTTCGAACGTCACTGGATCGCCGACCCTCATCGCCTCGAACACGTGCGTGGTATAGCGGCCGCCCGCGATGCGCCGCACCTGGAGCTCGATCGTGCGTCCCGCGCCCGGCGCGGTCGCGAACGAGAAGCTGCGCTTCGCGCCGTCGGGCAGCAGGATGTTGATGTACTGGCCGGCGTAGAAGTGGATCGGCTCGTCGCCCGCGAGCGCGAGGTGCACGATCATCACGTCGTCCGCGGCCTTCGCGAGCGACGCGACGGTCGCTTGCCAGACCTTGGGCGCGATTCCGCCGGGCAGGGCCACCGGAACGTACTCGATCTCGAGGTCGGTGAGCGGCAGCGCGATGCAGGCGAGCACCTTGCCGGCACGCCGCTCCTCATCGGTCAGCACCGCCGGCTGGTACGGCCCCGGGTCCACCTCGCCGTAGAGCACCGTGCACTTGCACTGGCCGCAGCCGCCGTTGCGGCAGTCGTACGGCATGCGGATGTCCTCGCGCAGCGCCGCCTCGAGCACGGTCTCGCCGGGCCGCGCCGGCACGATGCGGTTGTCCGGCCGGATCGCGAGGTGCCGGACGACCCGCGAGCCGCGCTTGGGCGGGAGCCACGGCAGCGCGAGCGCGACGAGCGTGCCGCCGCCGACGACCGCCCACAGCGTCGCCGGTCCCCACGAATAGAGCGCCGCGAGCATCGGCAGGTAGAACCAGTCGAAGGCGAGCGTCGCCGGCGCGCTGGCGAGATCGGCCGGGGCGAGCGAGAGCGCGGGCTTGGCGATCGACAGCACGACGAGCGCCGCGGTGAGCGGGATCGCGATCGCCTTGGGCGGATTGGTGTGCGCGCCGGGCACGCGCTGCGTGTGGATCCACAGGAGCGCGAGCACGCCCAGCGGGAAACCGATGTGCAGGAACGACAGCAGCGAGAACAGGCGGTCGTTCACCGCGTCGGGCGTGATGAAGTTGCGCACCAGGGTGCCGTTGAAGATCGGCAGCCAGTCGAGCCACTCGGCCGTCGCGACGACGGTGAACTGCGCCAGCCGGTCCCACGGCAGCATGTAGCCGTTGATGCCCGACACGTAGACGAGCCACAGCAGCACGATCCCCGACACCCACGAGAACCAGCGGAACGCGCGGTAGTGGTCGAACACGAAGTGGCGGACGACGTGCAGCAGCATCGTCAGCACCATCCCGTCGGACGCGTAGCGGTGGAGGCTCCGGAGGATGCCGCCGACCCAGCGCTGGCCGTGCGTGATCTGCTCGACCGACTGGTAGGCCTCGGTGACGCCGGTCGAGAAGAACACGTAGAGGTAGAGGCCGCTCGCGACGACGATCCACAACAGGTAATAGCTGATCGCGCCGAGGAAGTAGAACGGATTGGACGCCTCGCCGAACGCGCGGTTGAACAGCTTCTCGACCGCGAGGAACGCGGACTGGCCGGCGTGGTGGATGAAGCGCAGCATCGTGACGTCGACCCCGGGGGCCGCGCGGGCGCGGCGCCAACAAAAAAAACCGGCCGCGGACGGAGGCAAAGCGCCCGGGCCGGGGGTCAAATCATAGACCGATCGTGGATGCCATGGTGCGCCGCAGCGAAGCCCGGCGGTTTGACCTGGATCACGCGGGACGCGTTTGGGCGCCCGGTCCGCGGCGGCGGCGGCGCGACGCCGAGAGCACGTACCACACCGTAGCGACGACGATCGTCGTGCCGGTGAAGAGCTCGACGAAGAGCGCGTAGTTGAGCCGGTAGCGTCCGGCGCGCGGATCGTAGACGGTGCACAGGACGCGCACGCGCTCGAGGAACGCGGCCACGTCGCTGCGCGGCGCGGGGTCGCCCAGCACGAGCTCGCGCAACGGCGCGACGAACATCGGCAGCTCGAAGCTGTCGCCGTAGACCTGGCGGAACACGCGGCCGTCGCGATCGACGATCGTGGCCTGCGTCAGGTGGTCGAAGCCCCCGGCGGTCGGCACCCACTGGAATCCGAGCTCGCGCGCGAGAGCGTCGAGCGCCTCGGGCGATGGCGACGCGAAGATCCAGTGCACGTCCCCGACGGACTGCTGAGCCGCGAAGGCGCGCATCGCGCCGGGCGAGTCGAACGGCAGGTTGAAGCCGATCGTCAGCACGTTGAAGCTGTCGTCGCCGAGCGCGTTGCGCGCCGCGCCGATGGCCTGTCCCAGGAACTTCGTCGTCGTCGGGCAAACCTGCGAGCAGCCGGTGTACACGAACGAGACGACGAGCGGCTTGCCGCGCAGCGCCGAGAGGCGGACGACGCTCCCGTCGCCCGCGGTGAGGGCATGGTCGCCGAGGGTCGTCCCGATCGCCGCCTGGCTGGTGGCGATGGCCGTGCGCTGCTCGAGCGCCGTGCCGGCCGGCAGCGCCTGGCCGACGGCGAGGTTCCACGCGATGAGCAGCACGAGCCCGATGAAGGCCGCGAGCAGCAGGCGGTTGAGGTCCTTCGGATCGGGCGAGGGATCAGCCACGGAACAGCGGGTCGGCGATCGCCGCGACGATCAGGAGCGACAGCTGCACGAGCGAGGCATGGAAGCTCGCGAACGCGCGGCGGCGCGTCGGATCTTCGGCGAGCTGCGCGGCTCGCCACAGCAGCAGCGC
>DATLIR010000303.1:0-2538 GCA_035539315.1 Casimicrobiaceae bacterium | reverse complement strand
TTCGCCTCGTCGGCGCGACGCTTCGCCTCGGTGATCCGCTGCGACAGCACGCCGACGTAGAACGGGAGCACCAGCAGCGCCACCATGAACCCCATGCCGACGGTGACGTGCTGCGACCAGAACGGCGAAAGCCACAGCACGACGGAGAAGCCCAGGATCGACAGCGCCTGCGACGCGTGCAGCCAGCCGCGCCCGAAGCGGAAGCCGTTGCCGAACGCGACGAACAGGTAGACGCCGAGGACGAACGCGCCGCCCTCGTCCATCCGGATCAGGCAGTAGGTGGTCGCGCCGTTGTCGGCGAGCATCCCGATCGCGCGGCGCAGGTTCGAGTGGCCGCCGGCGGAGATCACGCGCAGCAGCAGGATGAACGCGAGCGTGACGAAGCCCGCGCCCGCGGTCACGAACTCGAGATCGGTCCCGTCGAACGAGCCGTCGCGGTGGACGGTCCAGACGACGTACAGGTAGACGAGCGCGACCAGCACGAGCCGCAGGACCGCCTGCTCGAGCTCGGGCCGCTGCACGCGCGCGAGCATCGAGCGCCAGCCCTCGGGGGTCGTCCACTGCCGCATCGTCGGTGGGCCTTGCGTCATCCGTGGGTCACTCTGGCATTCTATCCGTTGGCGTCGTCGACGCCGTCCCGCGCGCCGCGCCCGTGTCCGTCGCCGAAAAACTCGCCGTCCCCGCCACCGACGGCTATCCGCTCGCCGCCACGCTGTGGCTGCCCGACAGCGGCGCACCGCCGTCGCGCTACGTCGTCGTCAACGCCGGCGCCGGCATCCCGGCGCGCTACTACGACCGCTTCGCGGCCTGGCTCGCCGACCGGGGCCTGCCGACGCTCACCTACGATTACCGGGGCATCGCGGCGTCCGCGCCGGCCTCGCTCAAGGGCTTCAAGGTCCGCGTCGAGGAGTGGGGAAGCAAGGATTGTGCCGCTGTGCTGGACAGCTTGTCCCGACGCTTCCCAGGGGCCGGGGCCGCCGTCGTCGGGCACAGCATCGGCGGCTTCGTGACCGGCCTCATGCCCGGCGGCGAGCGCATCGAGCGCCTCGTGCTCGTCGGCACGCACACCGGGTACTGGCGCGACTACGCGCGGCGCGTGCGGCTGCCGATGTTCCTGACCTGGCACCTCGCGATGCCTGTGGTGGTGCGCGCGCTGGGCTACGTGCCGGCGCGGCGCTTCGGATTGCCCGAGGACCTGCCGGCAGGCGTCGCGCGCGACTGGTCGGCGCGCCGCAAGCCCGATCCGTGGTGGAACCTGCGCCGGCCGGACGGCACGCCCGATCGGGCGCGCATCGACGGCGTGATCGCGCGGTTCGATGCGTTCCGCGCGGATACGCTGGTCGTGTCGCTGGCGGACGATCCGTTCGCCACGCGCGAGGCGACGCAGCGGATCGCGGGGCTGTTCCGGCATTGCCGCATCCGCGAGCGGCGCATCGATCCGCGCGCGGAGGGCCTGCCGCCGGTGGGTCACTTCGGGTTCTTCCGCGTGCGCATGCGCGACACGCTGTGGCCAGTGGTGGGCGACTTCCTCGCCGAGTAACGTCACCCGGAAGCAAGCGCCGCCGACTAGGGCGCGGGCGCGCCGAGCGCGTCGCGCAGCGCGGCGAGGAAGCGCGCCGCGCCGGCGCCGTTGTGGATCCGGTGGTCGAACGTCATCACGACGCGCGCGCGGCCGTCGGCGCGCGGCGCGCCGAGGAACAGGATCGCGTTCGCCGGCGCGACCAGCGTCGGCACGGCGTCGAGGACGCCTTCGCGGCCGAGATGCGTCACCAGCAGCTGCGTGTCGTCGCCCGCCTGGTCGCCGGTGCGCAGCGCCTCGCGCATCTGGCGCCACGCCTCGCGCACGAACGCGTCGAGCGTCATGCGGTCGGCCGCGCGCACGACCGCCGTGACGAGCTCGTCGCCCGGACGGGCGAGCGCGATGCCCACGTTGACCGCGTCGTGCGTGCGCAGCGTGTCGTCGCCGACCAGCGTCGCGCGAAAGCGCGGCAGGCCCGCCGCGATGCGCGCGGCGGCGTGCGCGAGCACCTGAACGGCCGAAGGCTCGGCGCCGGCCGCGCGCACGCCTTCGAGCGCCCGGTAGTCGACCTCGATGGCGATGGTGCCGGGAATCACGCGCTCGGCGCTGCGCCGCATCCGGAACACGAGGCGCCGCTGCTCGGGCGAGAGCGGCTGGTCCTGCGCCGACACCGGAGGCGTCCCCGATCGCGCGATCCACGCGTCGATGTCGGCGGGCATCAGCTTGCCCGATGTCGCCGGGATGCGCGCGAGCTCGGCTTCGGCCACGCCGTGCTCGCGGGCATGGGCTCGGGTGCGTGGCGGGATCGTGGGCGCCAGGCGCGGAGCGACGGCGGCCGGAACGACGCCCTCGGGCAGCGTGATCAGCGCGACCACCGCGCCCACGGCGACCACGTCGCCCGGAGCGACCGTCCAGCGCTCGATGGTGCCGTCGAACGGCGCTTCCAGCTCGACCGTGCTCTTGTCGGTCTCGACCACGTACACCGGCTCGCCGCGCGCCACCGTGTCGCCGGCGCGCCT
>DATLIR010000302.1:0-3533 GCA_035539315.1 Casimicrobiaceae bacterium | reverse complement strand
CAGCGAGTAGAACGAGCCGTTGATCTCGATGGTCGAGAGGTGCCGCGACGCGTAGGCGAGCTCGTCGTCCTGCGCGAGGCCGGGCGGATAGAACGCGCCGCGCCACGGCTCGTAGCGCCAGCCGGAGATGCCGATGCGGATCGTGCCGGGCATCCAGGCGACCTTACCGCGCTGCGGCGCCGGAACCTGTCCGCAGCGGGCGCAAACGCACGTAGGCGACGGCCGGCGTCCGGCTCAGCGGAGCAACGCCGCAATCTCCTTGAGCCCGCGGTCAGTTTCGGAGTCGGGCGCCACGCCGGCCTCGCGCGCGATCGCCTGCGCTTCCGCGAACGCCGCGCGTGCGGCGTCGGGATCGCCGTCAGTGATGGCGATGCGCGCGTGGTCGCAGAGCAGCGTGACCAGGCCCAGCGAATCCCCGACAGCGCGCAACAGCGACTCCCCGTGCACAATCGCGTCCAGCGCCTCGCCGTGGCGTCCCTGAAGGCCGAAGAGTCGCGCGAACACGGTCTGGAGCCAGCCTTCGTCGCGGCGATTGCCGGTCTCGCGATGGATGTCGGCGGCGCGTTGCGCGAGCTCCAGCGCCTCGGCCACGCGATCGGGCTCTCGCATCACGTCGGCCATCGCGCCGATCACGTGGCCCTCGAGCCTCCGGTCGCCGACGTCCCTCGCCACGGCGAGCGCGGCGTCCAGCGTCGCGCGGCAGTCCTCGACGAGGCCCTGCCGCATGTAGAGCATGCCGAGGTTGGCGCCGACGATCCCTTCCTCACGCCGGCTGCCGACTTCGCGATGAATCGCCAGCGCCTGCTGCATCCAGTCGAGCGCCTCGTCCAGCCTCCCCTGGTCGTGTAACGTCTGCGCGAGGTTGGTGGTCACGACGCCTTCCATCATGCGGTCGCCCACGTCCTTCAGGGTCGCGAGCGCCGCCGCGAAGCAGTTGCGTGCGTCCTCGAATCGGCCCTGCTCAGCATGGACGATCCCGAGGAAGGCGAGCAGACGTCCTTCCTCATGGCGGTCGCGGAGCTCCGCGGCGATCGCGAGGCCGGCGGCGAGGTACGCGCGGGCGTCGTCGGACCGGCCCGATTCCCGTTCCAGGTTGCCGAGCTCCGCGAGAACGCGGCTCTCGAGCCGCCGGTCGTTCGCCTCGCGCGCGCGGGCGAGAGCTTCGTCGCTGTCCGCGCGCGCCCGCTCGGGGCGACCGGTCCGCCGTAGGGCCCTCGAGCGCGCGAGCAGCGCCGTGACGCGCAGCGCCGCGGGGAGGTCTTCCATCGCAAGCACGTGATCGCCGAGGGCGACGGCCGAGCTGCCGGGACCGCGCTGGCTGAGGACCTCCCACGCGGCGCAGTAGGTCGCCCCGGCGACCTCGCCGTCGCGGCGGCGTACCGCGCGATGGCACGCGGTCGTCAGGTTGTCGATCTCGAGGGTGAGGGCGTGAAGTCGCCTGACGCCGCCTGCGCGGGAGCGCGCCTCGCGCGCCGCGTCGGTTCCGAACAACGCGTAGTACCGCCCATGCCGTTCCTGTGAAGACCGCTCTGCGTCCGCCCCCAGCGCCGCGAGCTTCGCCGCCGCGTACTCACGGATGCTGACGTACATTCCGAAGTAGGGTTCGTCGATGTCGTACCGCCGCTGCACGGCGGGCGTCCACGAATGCAGCAGGCTCTTGTCCGAGAGCGCTTGGACGACGTCGATTGCCGCTGGCGCGTGCGGCCACGCCGAGAGGTCGAGCACGGCTTCGGCGGCCTCGAGGGTGAAGCCACCCTCGAACACCGAGCATTGCGCGAGCGCGGCCTGTTCCCAGGGCGCGAGCAGGTCCCACGACCAGTCGATCGCGGCGCGGAGCGTCACCTGTCGCGCAACGGCGCCCCGAAGGCCCACGAGCACCTGGAAGCGGTCCCGCATCCGCTCGACCAACTGCGCGGGCGACAGCACGCGCACGCGCGCTGCGGCGAGCTCGATCGCGAGAGGCAGGCCGTCGACGAGCCGGACGATGTCGGCCACGGCCGCGCGATTGCGCTCGTCGACGACGAAGTCCGCGCGCTGCGCGCGCGCACGCGTCGCGAACAGCTCGATCGCATCGGCGTCCAGCGGAAGCGGTTCGACCGGGAACACCGCTTCACCGGGGAGATGAAGCCGTTCGCGGCTGGTGACCAGGAATGCCGCTTCGGTGGCGCGATCGAGCCACCGCCCGGCGGTGCCCGGCGCGTGCTGTACGACCTGCTCGAAGTTGTCGAGGATGACGAGGCAATGCCCGCGCCCGGCGATCGCGTGACCGAGTTGCGCAATCGGATCGCCTGCGCCGAGCCGGACGTCCAGCGCCGACGCCACCGCGAAGCAGACACCTTCCAGCGTCCGCGCCTCGGAGAGATCGCAGAAATAGACGCCGCCTGGCCAGTCGCCGAGCCACGTCCACCCGTAGCGGCGGGCGAGCCGCGTCTTGCCGGTGCCACCCGGCCCCACGATCTCGAGCAGCCGCGCGCCGGCATCGAGCCTCGTCGCGAGCGCGTGCATCTCGTCGGTGCGCCCGACGAACGTGTCGCGCTCGGCAGGGAGGTTGTTCGGGATGTCGCGCAGCGGCCGCCACGACGCGCCATGGCGCGCGACGCGATACGCCTTGTCGACATCCGCGGGCGGCGCGAACGGCGCCGAGCCGGGCACGCCAAGCTCGAAGACCTCGACCGGCTCCTCGATGCCCTTGAGGCGGTAGTGCCCGTGGCCCTCGACGACTGCTCCCGCCGGGAGCGCGTCGCCGAGCGCGTCCCGCGTCGCCGCGCTGATCAGCGTCTGGCGGCCGCGTGCGAGCGCCATGATGCGCGCGGCGTACGGCGTGGCGAGGCCGTCGACTTCGATCGGCGTCGCGCCGTGGGCGACGTGCTCGGGCGGATTCTCGCGGAGCGTGACCGGGCCGACGTGCAGGCCCGCCCGCGCGGCGATCGGAAGGTCCGCGATCGCCGCGTGGTACGCGAGCGCGTACGCTGCGGCGTCGGCGGCCGTCTCGAACATCAGGAAGAACCCGTCCGAGCGCCCGATCTCGCGGCCCCGATGCCGCGCGAGGAGGTCACGGGCCCGCCGGTCGTGCGCGGCCCAGACCTCGGCGGCGCGCGTGTCGCCCAGGCGCTCGTTCATCCGAGTGCTGTCGACGACGTCCGTGAACAGGAGCGTACGCGTAGGCATGCGGCGGCCAGCCTACACGCGCAGCCGCGACGACCGCAATCGCGCCGCCCGCGTTCAGGCCTTGCTGTAGATCTCCCCTCCCTTCTTCACGAACTCGACGGCCTTCGCCTCCATCCCCTTCGCGAGCGCCTCGGCCTCGGCGATCCCCTGCTTCGCGGCGTACTCGCGCACGTCCTGCGTGATCTTCATCGAGCAGAAGTGCGGGCCGCACATCGAGCAGAAGTGCGCGAGCTTGGCGCCATGCTGCGGCAGCGTCTCGTCGTGGAACTCGCGCGCCTTGTCCGGATCGAGGCCGAGGTTGAACTGGTCCTCCCAGCGGAACTCGAAGCGCGCCTTCGACAGCGCGTTGTCGCGGATCTGCGCGC
>DATLIR010000301.1:0-10312 GCA_035539315.1 Casimicrobiaceae bacterium | reverse complement strand
CATCATGCGCACGCGCGGCGTGAAGCAGTTCCTCGTCTACGGGATCTCGTCGGGCGCGCTGCGCGCCGGATCGTTCGCCGAGCGCCACCCCGAGCGTGTCGCGCGCCTCGCGCTCGATGCGTACGTCTGGACCGGCGAAGGCAGCCCGACGCTCGAGCAGCGGCGCAGGAAGCTGCCCGAGTTCACGAAGACCAACCGCCGGCCGATCGACCGCGCATTCGTCCACTCGATCTTCCAGCGCGACCACCCGGACTGCGCCGACATGCGCACCGTCGACGCGTTCGCCGACGCGATCCTCGCGCTCGACGACTCGATGCCCAACGGCACCTACGTCGACATGTGCTCGAAGCTGCCGGTCAACGATCCCGCGAAGATCACGGTCCCGACGATCGTCATGCGCGGCCAGTACGACGGCATCGCGGGCATGGACGACCTCATGAAATTCTTCGCCAGGCTCCCGTCGCCCGACAAGCAGTTCGTCGTGATGCCGGGCATCTCGCACGCGAGCTTCCAGCAGAAGAACTACCTGCTGGTCTATCACATCCTGTACGCGTACTTCACGCAGCCCAGGCCCGCCTACGCCGGCGGCGCGCATTGAGCCTCGACTGGCCGCTGTCGGCGGCCGCGACGCTCTGGTGCTTCGCGGCGCTGTTCGCCGGCTATGCGGTGCGCGGCGCCGCGGGCTTCGGCTCGGGCGTGGTTGCGACGCCGCTGATGGCGTTCGTCCTGCCTCTGTCGACGGTCGCACCGCTCGTCACGTTCCTCGGCGCGTTCGTCTCGGTGCGGCAGGCGATCCGCGACTGGAACCTGATCGCATGGAAGCACATCCTCGCGTTCGTGCCCGGGATCCTGATCGGCGTGCCGCTCGGCATCTGGGTGTTCCGCGAGGCGAGCCCGCAGGTGGTGCTGAAGGCGCTCGGCACCTACGTCGTGACCTACGCGCTCTACAGCCTGTTCGGGGCGAAGCTAGGCCTCGGTCACTGGAGGATGCCGCGCTGGGCGGCGTTGCCGATCGGGACGCTCGGCGCGATCGTCGCGACGCTGTTCGGCGGCATGGCCGGGCCGGTCTACGTGACCTGGCTCGACGGCCTCAAGCTCGACAAGCGCGTGTTCCGCGTGACGACGTCGACGACGCTGTTCACGCTGGCGGTCGTGCGGTCGGTCGCGTACCTCGTCGGCGGCGTGTTCGCGCTGGGCGATTTCGTGCTGGTCGCCGCGGCGGCCATCCCGGTCGCGCTCGGCACGCTCGCCGGCGACCGGCTGCATGACCGCCTCGATCCGGACACCTTCCGCCGCCTGGTCGCCGGCGTGCTGGTGTTCAGCGGGCTGGCGCTGCTGCTACGGTAATGCGCCCGCCGCACGGCGGGTGCCCTATCGTCCATCGCCCATCGCCGCCTTTCAGCGGCACGCGTCAATGATGCAGGATCTTCGACAGGAACTGCTGCGCCCGTTCGCTGCGCGGCTTGCCGAAGAAGTCCTCCTTCGAGGCATCTTCGACGATCGAGCCCTGGTCCATGAAAATCACGCGGTGCGCGACCTTCCTCGCGAAGCCCATCTCGTGCGTGACGACCATCATCGTCATGCCCTCCTTCGCGAGTCCGACCATCACGTCGAGCACCTCGTTGACCATCTCCGGATCGAGCGCCGAGGTCGGCTCGTCGAACAGCATGCAGATCGGATCCATCGACAGCGCGCGGGCGATCGCGACGCGCTGCTGCTGGCCGCCCGAGAGCTGGCCCGGGAACTTGTCCTTCTGCGAGATCAGGCCGACGCGGTCGAGGTACTTGAGCCCCCGGGTCACCGCCTCGTCGGTCGACCGGTTCAGCACCTTGATCTGGCCGAGCGTCAGGTTCTCGGTGATGGTCAGGTGCGGGAACAGCTCGAAGTTCTGGAACACCATGCCGACGCGCGCGCGGAGCTTGGGCAGGTCGGTCTTCGGATCGTTGACCTTGATCCCGTCGACGACGATGTCGCCCTTCTGGAACGGCTCGAGCGCGTTGACGACCTTGATCAGCGTCGACTTCCCGGAGCCGGACGGGCCGCAGACGACGATGACCTCGCCCTTCTGAACGTTCGTGGTGCAGTCCTTCAGCACCTGGAAGCTGCCGTACCACTTCGACACGTCCTTCATCTCGATCATGGCCATGGCGGGAACTCTCTCTAGCGAACGATGGCGATCTTCTGCTGCAGGCGCTTGACCATGAGCGAGAGACCGAAGCTGACGACGAAGTAGACGACCGCGGCGAAGATGTACATCTCGACCAGCCGGCCGTCGCGCTGCGCGACCTTCGACGCGGCGCCGAGGAAGTCGGTGATCGACAGCACGTAGACGAGCGAGGTGTCCTGGAACAGGATGATCGTCTGCGTGAGCAGAATCGGCAGCATGTTGCGGAACGCCTGCGGCAGCACGATCTTCGCCATCGTCTGCCAGTAGTCGAGCCCCAGCGCGTAGCCGGCCCACACCTGGCCGCGCGGGATCGACTGGATGCCGGCGCGCATGATCTCCGAGTAGTAGGCCGCCTCGAACATCGTGAAGGTGATCACCGACGACGCGATCGCGCCGACCTGGATCGGGCGCGACGCGCCCGTCATCCACGCGCCGATGTAGGGCACCAGGAAGTAGAACCAGAAGATCACCAGCAGCAGCGGGATCGACCGCATCAGGTTCACGTAGCCGGTCGCGATCAGCGACAGCGCCTTGAACGACGACAGCCGCATCATCGCGAGCAGCGTGCCGAAGAAGATGCCACCCACCGCCGCGAGCCCGGTCAGCGTCAGCGTGAAGGTCATCCCCTCCCGGAAGAGGTAGACGAAGCTCCGCGAGATGACGTTCCAGTCGAACGCGTCCATGTCAGTGCGCCCCCTCGGCGACCTGCGGGCCGATGAACCCCGGGATCGCGACGCGCTTCTCGAACCAGCGCATCAGGTTGACGGTGATCAGGTTGACGATGATGTAGATGACCGTCGCCGCGGTGAACGCCTCGAACACCTGGAACGTGTACTCCTGCATCGAGCGACCCGCCGCGGTGAGCTCGACCAGCCCGATGGTCAGCGCCACCGACGTGTTCTTGATCAGGTTCATCGTCTCGCTGGTGAGCGGCGGCAGGATGATCCGGTACGCCATCGGCAGCAGCACGTAGCGGTAGGTCTGCGGCAGCGTGAGCCCGAGCGCCGTGCCGGCCATCCCCTGCCCGCGTGCCAGCGCCTGGATGCCGGCACGCACCTGCTCGGCGACGCGCGCCGACGTGAACAAGCCGAGCCCGATCACGGCCGGCACGAACGAGCCCCATGGGGGCGCCATCGACTTCAGCAGGTCGCCCAGGGCCTTGGGCACGACCTCCGGCAGCACGAAATACCAGAGGAAAAGCTGCACCAGCAGCGGGATGTTGCGGAAGAGCTCGACGTAGGCGTTGCCGAAGCGCACCGCCCATTTGTGCGGGGTGGTGCGGATCACGCCGATGATCGAGCCCAGCAGGATCGCGATCACGCCGGCGCAGACCGCGGTCACCAGCGTCCAGCCCAACCCGTGGATCAGCGTCATGAACCACGTGGTGTGGCCATCCGCCGACGTCTGCCAGAGGATGCCCCAGTTCCAGTTGTATTTCACCGCGTGCCTCCCGGCGCGAGGCCGCGACGCGCGGGCACGCGCCGCCACTCCCCCGTTCGCGGCCGACTATACCAAACAAAACAAACGGGGAGCCGAAGCTCCCCGTCATGGTGCACCGCGGTGCGGCGTCGCGACTTACTTGTACGCCGCCGGGTCGCCGTTGGACGTCGGGCTCGCGAGCGTCTTCTTGAGCTCGGCGCTCATCGGGACGTTGAGGGCGATGCCCTTCGGCGGGACCGGCTTCAGGAACCACTTGTCGTAGAGCGCGGCCATCTCGGGGCTCTTGTAGAGCTTCGCGGTGGCGTCGTCGACCACCTTGCGGAACCCCGGATCGTCCTTCGGCATCATCGCGCCGTACGGCTCGACCGTGTATGCCTCGCTGCCGACCGCGTAGTCGGCCGGCGCCTTGGAGCTCGCGACCAGGCTGTAGAGCAGGATGTCGTCCATGAAGAACGCCACCGCGCGGCCGGTCTCGACCATCAGGAACGCCTCGGCGTGGTCCTTCGCGGTCAGGATCGACATGCCCATGTTCTTGGCCGCGTTCTCCTCGGTCACCCACTTGAGGTTGGTCGTGCCCGACGTCGACACGATCGTCTTGCCCTTCAGGTCGGCGATCGACTTGATGTTCGACGCCTTCTTGGCGACGTAGCGGTTGGCCGTCACGAAATAGGTGTTCGTGAAGCCCACCTGCTTCTGGCGGTCGAGGTTGTTGGTGGTCGAGCCGCACTCGAGGTCGATCGTGCCGTTGGCGATCAGCGGGATGCGCGTCGCCGACGTCACCGGGTTGAGCTTGACCTGCAGGTTGGGCATCTTGAGCTCGGCCTTGATCGCGTCGACCACCTTCATGCAGATGTCGAGGGCGTAGCCGACGACCTGCTGCTTGTCGTCGTAGTACGAGAACGGCATCGAGCTGTCGCGGTGGCCGATCGTGATCGTGCCGCTGTCCTTGATCTTCTTGAGCGTCGGCGAGTCCTGCGCGAGCGCAGGCACGGCGACGAAGGCCGCCACCAGGACGGCGAGGGAAAGCTTCTGCATGCGGGTCCTCCGGGAGGGAAACGAGTCGCGGGCGGCGCGGGGCGCCCAGGCAAAACCGGGCGAGTTTACAGGGCGCGGGCCGACCTGTCCAAGCCGCTCGGCCGGACGGGGCGTCCGGTGCCCTCAACGCGCGAGGCGGTCCAGGCGCTGACGCAGGCGCGCGCCAGCGCGTCGGTCGGATCGACCAGGGGCACGCCGCCGGTCGCTCCGGCCGCCGCCAGTCCGGGCGGCACCTCGGTGCAACCCAGCACGACCGCACGACCGCCGGCGGCCTCGAGCCCGGCGATCACCGCCGCGAACCGTAGTCCCCCGGCCGCTGCGTCGCCCCGCTTCACGGCGGCGATCCCCGCCGCGACTTCGGCGGAAGCGTCCGGTCCCTCGGGCACCGCGACGCGAAAGCCGGCGCGCTCGAGCCGTGCGGCATACAGGCGGATCGCGTGCGTCGCCTCGGTGGCGATCACGCCGACGGTGCTCCCGCGCTCGACGCGCGCGGCGACCTCGGCCACGGCCGCATCGGCGATGTGCAGGAAGGGCCGGTCGCAGCCCGCGACGAGCGCGTCGTACCAGTGGTACGCGGTGTTGCACGGCATCGCGAGGTGCGTCGCGCCGGCCGCGAGCAGCCGGTCACGTGCCGCGAGGAGCGCCGGCAGCGGGCTTTCGCCTCCTCGCAGGATCGCTGCGACGCGCGACGGGATCTGCGGGATCGATACCGTGACCTGCGGGACGTGGTCGGCGTCGCCGGCGGCAGGGGTGGCGGCGACGAGCTTCGCGAGGAAGTCGACCGTCGCGAGCGGTCCCATCCCGCCCAGAACGCCGAGCAGGAAAGGCACGCTCATGCGCGGACCGGCGGGCGCGGCTGCGTCAGGTTCTCGGGCGACAGGATGCGATCGAGCTCGTGCTTGGAGAGCCACCCCTTCTCCAGTACGAGCTCGTACACGCCGCGCCCGGACGCGTGGGCCTCCTTGGCGAGCGCGCTCGACTTGTCGTAGCCGATGTAGGGATTGAGCGCGGTGACGATGCCGATCGTGTGGCGCACCATCTCCTCGAGTCGCGCCCGGTTGGCGGTGATCCCGGTCACGCATTGCCGCGCGAGCACGATGCAGCCCTGCCTGAGGTGCGGGATGCTGCGGAACAGGCTGTAGGCGATGACCGGCTCGAACGCGTTCAGCTGCAGTTGTCCCGCCTCCGCGGCCATCGTCACCGTCATGTCGTTGCCGATCACCTCGAAGGCGACCTGGTTGACGACCTCGGGAATGACCGGGTTGACCTTGCCGGGCATGATCGAGCTTCCCGCCTGCACGGCGGGCAGCACGATCTCCCCCAGGCCGGCGCGCGGTCCCGACGACAGCAGGCGCAGATCGTTGCAGGTCTTCGACAGCTTCACGGCGATGCGCTTCAGCACGCCGGACATCTGCACGAACGCGCCGCAGTCCTGCGTGGCCTCGACCAGGTTCTCGGCGGTCTTCACCTGGATGCCGGACAACGCGACCAGGTGCTTGCACGCGAGCGGCGCATAGCCGGGGTGCGAGTTGATGCCGGTGCCGATCGCGGTCGCGCCGAGGTTGATCTCCTCGATCAGCGCGCCGGCCTCGTGCAGGCGTTGCTGGTCCTCCCCGAGCATCACGGCGAACGTCGAGAATTCCTGGCCAAGCGTCATCGGCACGGCGTCCTGCAATTGGGTGCGCCCGACCTTGAGCAGGTCGCGGAATTCGTCCGATTTCGCGGCGAACGCGCGCTTCAGCTCCTCCATCGCGGCGATCAGGTCGACGATCGCGAAGCGCAGCGCGAGCCGCACCGCGGTCGGATACACGTCGTTGGTGCTCTGCCCCATGTTGACGTGCTCGATCGGATGCAGATAGGCGTAGTCGCCCTTGCGCCTGCCGCCGAGCTCGAGCGCGCGGTTCGCGATGACTTCGTTCGCGTTCATGTTGGTCGACGTGCCCGCGCCGCCCTGGATCTGGTCGACGACGAACTGGTCGTGCAGCGCGCCGCCCGCGATCTCGCGGCACGCGGCGATGATGAGCCTGGCGCGGGTCTCGTCGAGCAGCCCGAGCTCGTAGTTGGTCTGCGTCGCGGCGTTCTTGACCAGCGCGAGCGCGCGCACGAGCTCCGGCCACAAGCCGATCGCCCGTCCGGTGATGGGGAAGTTCTCGACCGCGCGGAGCGTGTGGACGCCCCAGTACGCGTCGGCGGGAATTGCGCGCTCCCCGAGCATGTCGTGCTCGATGCGGATGTCGCGGGACGCATTCTCGCCGGCGGATGGCATGACGTTCTCCTGTCTTCTCGACTCGCGCGGCGACTCTACACCCCACCCGGCCGCGACGCCACGCACGAGAGGTCGCGCCTATAATCGCCCGATTCTCGCGCCGCCATGGACGATTCCCGCCTCGCCCCGATTCTCGCCGTCGACGAGCTGCGCGCGCTCGAGTCGCGCCATGCCGCGGACGGCCTGATGGAACGCGCCGGCGCGGCCGCGGCCGCCGTCGCGCAGGCGATGCTCGCGAGCTCGCGCGGCGGCCGTGTCGTCGTGCTCGCCGGCCCGGGCAACAATGGTGGCGACGGCTTCGTCGTCGCGCGTCGGCTTCGCGCCGCGTACCACGACGTCGACGTCGTGTTCCGCGCCGACGTGGCGAGGCTCCCGCGCGACGCACGCGCGGCGCACGATGCGTTCGTCGCCGCCGGAGGCGCGGCAGTGCGCGAACCGCCGACGCAGGTTCCAGCGCTCGTGGTCGACGCGCTGTTCGGCGTCGGCCTGGCGCGTCCGATCGGCGGCGCCGACGCGGACCTCGTCGCGTGGGCGAACGCGCGCGGTGCGCCGGTGCTCGCGCTCGACGTGCCGAGCGGGCTGGACGCGGCCACCGGTGCGCTGGGACCGATCGCGATGCGCGCCACCGCGACGGCCACGTTCATCGCGCTCAAGCCGGGACTGCTCACCGGCGAGGGCCCCGACACGGCGGGCATCGTGTCGGTGCACACGCTCGGGCTCGACGCGGAGCTCGCGAGCGTCCGCGGCCGGCGGCTCGACTGGCCGCTCGTCTTTGCGCTGGTCGGCGAGCGACTGTCGCGCGCACGGCGTAACGTGCACAAGGGCACGTTCGGTACGCTCGGTATCCTCGGCGGCGCGAGCGGCATGACCGGTGCGCCGATCCTCGCCGGTCGCGCCGCAGCGCATCGCGGCGCGGGCAAGGTGCGGCTGGGCTTCATCGCGGCGTCGCATCCGGCGGTCGACTGGCTCGCGCCGGAATTGATGCTGGGAAGCCTCGCGCAGGCGGTAGACGGCGCGAGCGCGATCGTCGCCGGCCCTGGCATGGGCACCGACGACGCGTCGGCCAACGCGTTGCGCCGCGCGATCGACGCGGATGTGCCGCTCGTGCTCGACGCCGATGCGCTCAATCTCGTCGCCGCATCGCAGTCGCTGGCCGGCGCGGTGCGCGCACGCCGGAGCGCGACGCTCGCCACGCCGCATCCGGCGGAGGCCGCGCGCCTCGTCGGCGGCTCCGCGGCGAGCGTGCAGCAGGATCGCCTGGCCGCAGCCTCCGCCGTCGCCGACAAACTCCGCGCGAGCGTCGTGCTGAAGGGCGCGGGCAGCGTGCTCGTCCACGCCGACGGCCGCTTCGACATCAACGCAAGCGGCAATCCCGCGCTCGCGAGCGCGGGATCGGGCGACGTGCTCGCCGGCATGCTCGGCGCGCTGCTCGCCCAGGGCCTCGATACCGCCACGGCGTTGCGCGCCGCGGTGTGCCTGCATGGCGCTGCCGCGGACCGCCTGGTCGCACGGGGCATCGGCCCTCTCGGCGTCGGCGCCTCGGAGCTCTGCGACGCGGCCCGCGAGCTCCTGAACGCGCGCGCCTGACGCCCCGTCGACCGTCGGGAGTTCCCCCGGCGCGGCGTGCGTCCGACACCTTCGTCAGCGCTGCGCCGATGGCCGCCCGATCGCGTCTCCAGCACGATGGCGGGGTGCCGGCAAGGGCCGGCGCGACGCGGCGGCACGCACGACACTCCGCGGCCGCCTCGATGCAGAGGAGCGCGCCATGCGATTCGCGCGATGGTTCTTCCGGGAGCGATCGCTCTCCAAGGTGGCGGCGACCTATCCCGATTCCGGCCGCGCGCTGATGGCACGCGACCGGGTCGAGGCGACGGCCGGAGTGGAGCGCCGGCGCGTGCACCTGGTCGGTCCCTTCGAACGCGGCTGGGGCCGCAAGGCCGAGCCCGAAGGCATCGGCATCGCGCGAACCGCGATCCGTGCCCACCTCACCTGCGCGGCGCTCGGGCTCGGCGCGGCGCTGGCGCTCTACTCGGTGTTGCGCGCGAGCGACGTTCCGGCGATCGTCTCCTCGCCGGGACTCAGCCTCGTCGCGATGCTGTTCTTCGGCATGCTGTTCGGGCTTATGGCCGGAGGCTTGATCACGATCCGGCCGGATCACGAGCCGCTGATCGCGAGCATCGGCGAGGCGACGCGCGCCGGTCAGTGGACCGTTGTCGTCCACCCGGTGACGCGCGACGAGCTCGACCGCAGCATGCGCGCGCTCGAAAGCACCGGCGCGCCGGTGGTGCGCACGCTCTAGCGAACGCGCACCGCCGTCAGGGAATCAGCAGCGTGGCGCCGGTCGTCTGGCGTCCCTGCAGCGCACGATGCGCATCGGCGGCCTGCGCGAGCGGGAAGGTCTGGTGGATCTCGGCCTTGAGCTTGCCCGCCAGCATCAGGTCGAACATCTCCTTCGCCATGGCACGCAGGCTCTCTCGCGTGGCCGCGTAATTGAACAGCGTGGGGCGGGTCACGTACAGCGACCCTTTCTGCGCGAGCAACATCGGGTCGAGCGGCGGGACCGGGCCCGACGCAGCGCCGAACAGCACCCACAGTCCGCGCGGGGCCAGGCAATCGAGCGAGGCCGGGAACATGTCCTTGCCGACGCCGTCGTAGACGACCGGAACGCCCTTCCCGCCGGTCAGCGCCTTGACGCGCTCCACGACGTTCTCGCGCGTGTAGATGATCGTGTGCGTGCAGCCGTGCGACTTCGCGACCGCGGCCTTCTCGTCGCTCGACACGGTGCCGATCATCGTGACGCCGAGCGCGCGCGCCCACTGGCAGGCGATGAGCCCCACGCCGCCGGCGGCCGCGTGGAACAGGATGGTGTCGCCGGCGGCGAGCTTCTTCGTCTGCCGGAACAGGTACTGCACGGTCAGGCCCTTGAGCATCATCGCCGCCGCGTCGCGATCGGCGATGCCGTCCGGCAGCGGCACGAGCCGGTCGGCGGGCATCGTGCGCGCCTCGCAGTACGCGCCGATCGGCCCGGTGCCGTACGCGACGCGCTGGCCAGGCTTGAGGTCGACGCCCGTTCCCACGGCCTCGACGACGCCCGACGCCTCCTGCCCGAGCCCCGAAGGCAGCGGGAGCTTGTAGATGCCGCTGCGGTGGTAGGTGTCGATGTAGTTGAGTCCGATGGCGGTATGACGCACGCGCGCTTCACCGGGACCGGGCGCGGGAACCTCGACCTTGTCCCAGGCGAGCACCTCGGGTCCGCCGGTGGTGTGGAAGCGAATGGCATGCGTCATCGAAGCTCTCCAGTCGGGCCGCGCGAAGCGGCGTCAGGCGGCCAGCCAGCGGAACGTCGCGAAGCCGGCGAAGGTCAAGAGGAGCGAGCCCGCCAGGTGCGCGGACGCGAGCAGCGC
>DATLIR010000300.1:0-26099 GCA_035539315.1 Casimicrobiaceae bacterium | reverse complement strand
GGTCGAGTTCGCGGTGACGTTGTTGATCGCGCAGGTCGCCGGCGTACCGATGGTGAACGAGGTCGGGCATCCGCCCGTCCCGCTCGCGCCGCCCCACGATATGGCGATCGGGCTGGTACCGCTCGTGCAGTTCGCGGTCAGCGTGACGTTGGTGCCGCTCGGGCCCGAGGTCGGGCTCGCGGTCAACGAGCAACCGCTCGGCGCCACGGCGCCGGAGGTGATGTTGACGACGAAGTTGTTGCTGAGGCTTCCCGCGGTCTCCGTCGACACGGCATAGGTCTTGTTACCCGTGGTGCCTTCGGTGACGTCGCAGGACGCGCCGCTGCAGCTCGCCGCGCCGGAGCCGGTCCAGTTGTAATTGGTCCCGCTCGGGCACGACGCGTTCAGCGTGAACTGGGTATTGACGACGGCCGACGATGGCCCGGAGATCGTGCATTTGGACCCCCCTGCGCCGCACGACAGGGTACTCGTCGACGAGTTCCAGGACGGCGTGCCGGTGCCGCAGTCGATGGTCGCCGTGGCAGCCATCGCGGGCGCCGACAGGGCGAGTCCGGCGGCGACGAGCGCCATGCGAGAAAGGGTACGAATTGAAACGGTCATGGGACGCTCCTGAGTGATCCCCCGGCGTGTTCTTAGCATTTATCGTTCCATTATATGCCACAACCGCGGCGCTTGTCATCATGACGATGACATGTTCCCCGGCGTAGTCCGACGATAGTTGCGTTTTCGGCCGACGGACGGTTGCTCCCGTAGGCCACAAGCCGCTTCCATCAGACGGGGTCCTACGCCCTGCGTGTCCGGCGCCGATACAACGTTGCCGCAGAGCGTCCAGTGTCCCCTCAGGACTCCGCCGGACGCCCACGGCAAGCCCCTTGGGCGCCCCGCTGGGCGCAGCACGAACTATCCGGGTTCGGTGGTGAGGTGCACGAGGAATATTCGCACCAGCGGCGCATTGCGCGACTATTCCCAGCGCAGGCGGGAGCGTTGAGCGCGCATGGGTGGGTCGGACTTCAGCCCGACGAGCCCTGATCTCCATTGACGCGGGACGCGAACGAGATGCGAGCGTCGGGCTGAAGCCCGACCCACAAAAAAACAGGCGGAGCCGAAGCTCCGCCTGCGTTACGACTGCTGCTACCGCGTGGTGACTTAGTTCGACACGTCGCGGGTGTACTTGTGGATGTAGTTGCCGCCGTAGTTCGACAGCAGGCCACCCACCGCACCGTTGCTGAACGTCCAAGCCGCGAAGCCGATCACCGGCAGGCCGTAGTACGTCGCGGCCGACTGGAACGACGTGGTGGCGCTGAACAGATCGACGCGGGTCGTGATGCTGCCGCCGAGCTGGTGCGCTGCCGCGCTGTACGGGATCGGACCGACGCTGGAGGCCACGACCGGGAAGTTGAGGGACACCCAGCCGTTCTCGAACGTGGTCGTCAGGTTCGCAACGTTCTTCGATCCGAACACGTTGCTGCTGTTGAACGTGATGACGTTCGCTTCCCAGCAGATCGAGTCCTTGACCGTCGGCGGCGGCGGCGAGAACGAGCCCGGCGTCTTCACCGTGCGCTCTTCGCGGTCGTACTTAACGATGTTGACGTCGTCGCACGCGCCGGTCGACTTGAAGTTACGCTGGAACAGCTTGGTGACCTTCAGTTCCTTGTCCGACACCCCCGAGTAGTAATACGTCTTCGTGGGCATCGTGACGATCCAATCCGTCTTCGAGGCCGTGCCCTTGTCGAGCACGAACTCGTTGTACAGATTGTCGTGCATCAGCACGGCGGACACCGCGTCGACGTTGGTCGCACCAGGCCACGCCGTCAGGTACGCGGCAGCGTTCTGGTCCGAAGCGTCGATGACGAGCGAGACCGGCGCCGCATCCGACAGGCGCGGACGGATGTCGCCCGGCGGGAACCACAGCTTGTCCTGCGAGAACTGCGACAGCGCGACGGGGTCGTAGCCGAAGTCGACGCCGGCACCGACGTTGACCAGCGTCATCGAGCCGAACAGGCCGCCCGACGGAACCGTCGTGTAGTAGTCGGCGTGCGCCTGGCCGCCCGGGTACGCCGTGCGCAGGTACGAGCAGCTGTGCGGCACACCGTTCGCGTGCGTGGCGGTGAATTCGCCGTAACCCCACATCGCGCCCATCTCGATGATTTCGACGTAGCCCTCGCGGGTGCGGTCGAGATCGTCGTTGGCCGGGTCGTCGCCGCTGGTGCCGACGTACGCGAAGTTCACGAACGGCGACGGGTTGTTCTCGTCCTGCGAGACGGCCGGGTCCGTACAGCTGTTGTCCGGCGTCATGATGCCGGCGCCATCCGCAGTCGGGATGATCGCCGCCACCCACACGTCGTGGTGCGACAGGTAAAGGTTGAAGTCAAGGACTTCGCGAGAGTTCTTGCCTTCCAGGAAGCGGACCTTGACCGCCTTCGCCGACGCGGTCGAGTTGACGACCGACAGCAGCGAGTTGTACGGGTTGCCCGCGGAGTACTCGCGCACCGTGTAGTACGGGTACAGCAGCACCTGCCCGAGGCCGTCCGCGTTGAGCGTCACGGCGCTCGCGGATCCGGCACCCAGCGCGCTGACACCCGCCACGGCGAGGTAGAGCGACTTCTTCTTGAAGGTGTTCATAGTGGGTGATGACTCCTCTGTTAATGCTCTTTAAGTGATCACTTGGAACCGACAGCGTTCCGATGTTATGCCAGCGTGCTGGTTGTTGGCAATCGGATTGTTCTGGCCACCAATCCCATTGTTGGAAATCTGCAACGTGTCGTCAAATGGCGTCAGATGGCGGGGAAAACGAAGTAGAACTGGCCGCGCTCGAACACCCAGGTCTCCTGGATCGGGGTGGTCACGCCCTTGATGACGCGGTGGTCGTAGGTCAGCTTCGCGTTCACCTTGCAGCTGTCCGCGTCGCAGGTGGCGTCGTCGATCCGGTAGGCGGTGAACGGGACGATGCTCATGCGGCGCTTGAAATTATCGATTGTAATCACGGCCTTGGAGCCTTCGGACAGGAACGCGTACGCCGCCTCGAGGTCGCCCTTCACGAGCGCCGCGCCACGCGCATCGGCCCGCGAGAGCACCGCGGCACGCCGCGTCTCGGCACTGGTCGGGGTCACCGTTCCCGGCGTGGCACAGGCTCCCAGCCACAGCGCGAGGCCGAAAACGGCCGCGCGCCGCGCATCAAACTTCAAGAAAGTCCTCAAAACGTCTCCAAACGGCGACAAGCCCGGTCTGCATTCATTTCGGCGGGACGTCGACCCGGTGACGTTCAGCGCGGGAAATGGCTGCGAAGCGTAAAGAAATCGCCGTACTACGTCAATGTCGCCGCAGCCCGACACCAAAAGTGCATGTTTTGTCAGGGGTCGGTCTTGCGCGGCCGCTGCGTCCGGCCTTTGGGGGCCGATGAAGCAGAAGCCGTGCCGTCGACCGGGGCGACCTTCTCGGCCGCCGCGACGGCGGCGGGAGACGCGGCGGGCGTCGCGGGGACGGGGGCCGCGCCCGCCGGCGCCGGTGCCGCGGACAGCGGCTTGACCTCGGGCACCCCCGGCGGCGGGGCCGGGGGGACGATGATCTCCTGCGGCGGAGGTGTAGATGACACCGGGGGCACGATGGCCGGCCGCGGCGGGGGGCTCAGCATCATCGGCGCCGGTCCCGGCACGTTCGCCGGGTCGCCGATGCGCGGCGGGAAGATGTCCGACAGGCGCTCCATCCGCTTGCGAAGATCGTCGATCACGCCCCGGACGTCCGCCTGGGTCTCGACGACGCGTGGGGTCACGAACAGCACGAGCTCCGAGCGCTGGTCCTTGATCTCCTGCGAGCCGAAGAGCCCGCCGACCACCGGGATCTTGGACAGCCACGGGATGCCCTCCGAGCCCTGCGTCTTGGTGTCGCGGATCAGCCCGCCCATGATCAGCGTGTCGCCGCTCTGCACCGCGACCATCGACTGCAGCGAGCGCGTGTTGATCGGCGGCGCCTCGCCGGCCGCCGCGTCGCCCGGATTGCTGACCTCGGCCTGGATTTCCATCGTGACCAGCCCGCCGGCGTTGATGCGGGGCGTCACTGCCACCAGCACGCCGGTGTCGATGTACTGCGAGGTCGTGGTGACCGCGTTGGTGGTGCCGCCGACCAGCGTCTGTTGCGAGATCGGGATGCGGTCGCCGACCTTGATGGTCGAGCGCTGGTTGTCGAGCGCGGCGACGTGCGGATTGGCGACGATCTTGGTGTTGCCGGCGGTGCCGAGCAGCGACAGCGCCGCCTGGATGCCGCCCGGGAACATGCCCGACAGCAGGTAGTTGAAGCCCGGGACGCGCGCACCGATGCCGGCGCCGGCCACGCCGGCCGCGGTGCCCAGGATCGCGCCGAAGATGTCGCCCGGCACGGTGCCGCGGCGGAAGTTGCCGCCGGCCTGGTTCGCGCCGTTCTTGAAGTACCACTCGACGCCGAACTGGAAGTCGTCGACCAGCGAGACCTCGGCGATGACCATCTCGATCATCACCTGGCGCGCGGCGACGTCGAGCTTCTTCAGCGCCGCCTCGATGATCGTCCACTCGGCCGGCGTCGCGACGACCAGGAGCGTGTTGTTGTCCTTGTCGGCGACCACCTGGATGTTGCGGACGATGCCCTGCGCGCCCGGCTGCGCGCCCGGCGTGGCCGGCTGCTGCTGCGGCGGCGGGGCCTGCTGCACGACGACGGCCGGCGGCGCCACCAGCGGCGTCGCCTGCGGCTGGAACGGGGGCGGCGACACGATGGTGCCCGCGGGCGTGCCCGGTGCGAGGGTCGGGGCCTGCGAAGTCACCGGCGCGGTCGACCGGCCGGTGAACGCCTGCTGCAGCAGCGGGCCGACGCGCTCGGCGCGGCTGTTCTGCAGGTTGTAGACGTAGAAGCGCACGCCCTCGCCGCCGGTGCCGCGGTCGAGCTTGTCGATCCAGTCGCGCACGCGCTCGATCAGCATCGGATTCGGCGTCACGACGAGGAGCGCGTTCATCCGCTCGATCGGCACGATGCGGATGAGCCCGCCGAGCGGGTTCTGGTCGCGCTGGCCCAGGAGCTTCTCGATCTCGGCGGCGACCGCCTTCACGTCGGCGCTTTGCAGCGTGAAGATGCCCGCCGACATGCCGGCCATCCAGTCGACGTCGAACAGCGCGATCGTGTCGAGCAGGTGCTTGAGCTCGCGCTCGGTGCCCGACAGGATCAGGATGTTGCGCAGATCGTCGGCGCGCACCGCCTGCGCGTCCTTCGCGAACGGCTCGATCAGGCGCAGCATCTCGCGCACGCTGACGTAGCGCAGCGGCACGAGCTGCACCGAGTAGCCGGGCGGCAGCGCGCGCGCGGCATTGCCGAGCATCGGCGTCACGTTGCCGCGCACCGCGGCGCCGGCCGGGACGATCCGGTAGATGTTGTCCTCCTCGTCCAGGATCATCGTCGCGCCGTTCATGCGCAGCAGCGTCTCGAGCGTGGACGGCAGCGCGGCGCGCGGGATTCCCGACGAGGTGCGGATCGTGACGGTCCCGCCGACGCCCGGGTCGATCACGTAGTTCTGGTTGAGGATGTCGCCGAGGATGTTGCGGATCACGTCGCGAACGTCGGCGGCCTCGAAGTTGAGGCTGACGGCGCCACCCGGCTCCTGGCGCGCCGACTGCGCGACGGCCAGTCCCCCGCCCGGGGACTGGCCCTGCACGAGGATGCCCGATCCCTTGAACAGCTTGGCGCGGTCCGCCGAATCGCCCGAGCCGGTCTGCACGCGCGCCGCGGTGTCGGCGAGCGCGGGCGTGAGGCCCTCGGGCTGCAACGAGGGACGCACGCGTTCGGCGCTGGGCGGCGCGGGGGGCGGCGTCGCGCAGCCCGCGAGCGCCACGGCCATCGCCACGGCGACGACGCACGCGCGCGACGCGCGGGCGCGCCGGGCGGGCCCCGTCCCTCGGGGCGGGGTTGCGACGCGCCAGGCGGCGTCGCCAGGAAGGGTTCGGGTCATCGTCGGGTTCTTCTACTTTCCCCGGCGCTGCATGCGCTGGTAGGTGTCCGCCCAGGTATTGCCTTGCTGCGGGTTGTTGGTGTTCGCGCCGGCGCCCTGGGTGCCTTGGGCGGCCTGGCCGCCGGACGCCTGGGCCTCGGCCGCGCGGGCGGCGCGGCGGGCCGCGCGCACGTTCTCGCGCGCGTCGTCGGTGGGTTGCGCGCCGGCCTGCGTCTGCGGACGCCGGTTCGCACCGGCCGCCGTGGGAGCCGCTCCGCCCTGCGCCTGCGGCGCTGCGGGGGCGGCGGGGGCCGCGGCGGCGACAGTGGTCGGCTGGACCGTCGTCTTCGGGCCCTTGGCGACCTTGAGCTCGACGTCCTCGGACTCGTCCCCGAGCGTGAGCTTCACGCGGTCGGGAGCGACCTCGGCCACCATCATCCCGTTGATCGAGTCGCCCTTCCTGACGCTGCGCGACTTGCCGCTCCCCGCGGTCTCCTTGAGGAACGCCACGGCGCCCTTGTCGGTGATCATCGTTCCGGTCAGCTGGAACTGGCCGCGCTGGATCGTCGGCTTCGCGGCTTCGGCGAGCGCCGAGGGCGCGGGACGCCGCGACGAATTGAACAGCGGCCGCTCCACCGTGGCCTTCATCCCCTCGGCGCCGCCCTCGATCCGGAATTCCGGGATCACCGCCGCCGTGACCGGCGCCGGGGCGATCGGCGCTTCGGCGAGCGGCGGGCGTCTCAGGTCGCTGCCCCACCCGGTCTGAAGGCCGATCGCGGCCGCGATCAGCGCGAACGGGGCGATCCACAGGAGCCAGCGGGACAGGCGGGGGTCGAGGGTGCTCATCGATGCCTCCATGGGACGATCACGCCGGCGGACGCGCCGGGGCGGCGGCCGGACGCGCGGCCGGCTCGGGCATCGCCCACGCGGACACGTCGAGCTGCACGTTCACTTCCGGTTCCTGCCCCGCGGCAGGCTTGAAGCCGCGGAACGCGTTGGTCGGGCGGATCGTGATGTTGTCGACGACCAGATACGGCTCGCGCGTCTCGAGCGCGAGCAGGATGCGCTGCAGGTTGGGCGTGGTCGCGAAGAACTGCACGTTCGCGACGATCTGCCGGAAGCCCGCGTCGTCGCGGGGCGCGGGGCTCTGGCTCGTCGTGATGCGACCGCCCTGCCCCTCGATCGCCGCCTTGACCAGCTCCTGCAGCTCGGCGCCGGCGAGGTTGGGCGCCGTGTTCCTGAGGTAGAAGCGGCGCCCGTCCTTGCTGCGCATCGCGTCCAATGCGCTGCGCAGCGCGGGCGCTTGCGCGGCGACGCGGCGGTAGGTGCCAAGCCGCGTCGACCACGTCTCGATCGCGTCGTCGTAGTGCTTGTGCAGCAGCAGCACCGGCGCGAGCAGGAGGCCGAGCACCAGCACGAGCGCGACGACCAGGAGGCCGAGCGCGAGCGCGCGAGCTTGCGGGGGCGCAAGACGGGCGAGCCACGCGGGCGTCATGGCGTCGGCCCTTTCGCAGGCTCGACGGAGGACGGCGCCGGTTTGGGTTCCGGCGCGGGCGCGCTCGGCGGCGCCGTGGCGGGAGCCGCGGCGGGTGAAGCGGCCGGGGTGGCGGCGGGCGAAGGGGCCGAAGCTGGCGTCGCGGCGGGCGGCGAAACGCTCGCGCTCGCACCGGCCGGGGCCGGCCCGGTGGGCGGCGACGCAGGCGGCGTCGTGGCCGGCAGGTCGACCAGCGCGATGAGCGCCGGCTTGGGCAGCGGCTTCAGCTGGGCGCCCAGGTCGAACAACTCGCCGGGACCCGGCTGGATCTTGGTCGTCGGCGAGCGCGGCGCGACCTGCGTCACCAGCCCCGAGTCCTCGAGCACGGGAATCAGCCGGCCCGCATTGGCCGATTCGCCGCGCATCACGATCTCGCGTTCGCGCTCGCGTCCCTTGGGCAGCGTGCGCACCTCGAGCTGCGTGAGCCAGGTGTCGTCGGGCAGCACGCTCGACACGGCGTCGAGCACGCGCACGATCGGCGGCCACGCATACTTGCGCTCGAGCGCGAAGTTGTAGTCGGCCGCCGCCTTCTCGAGCTCGGCGCGCAGGCGCTCGGAGACGGCCGCCTGCTGGCGCACGCCCTCGGCGCGGTTGATGATCGAGATCGCCTGCTCGCGCTTCTGCCACACCGGCAGCACGACCGCGACGGCGGCGACGGCGCCCAGCGCGGCGATCGGCGCCCAGAACTGCCAGCGCTTCCACGGCGCCGGCACGAAGCGCGCCTCGTCGCTGGCCAGGTTGAGGCGCGAAACCGTCGCGGCGGCCGGATCGTCGGGCGACACGCCGCGCACCTCGGCGCCCCACGCGGAAACGTGCGCGAGCGCCGCGTCGACGATGCCGCGGCGCACCGCCGCGAAGTCGACGGCGAGGGTGCCGCGGCCGGCGTCGCGCGACACGACGACCGCGTCGTAATAGATCTCGTCGGCCTTGAACGGCGTGAGCCGGTCGAGGTCGTAGCCGACCGCCTGGCGCAGGTTCTCCTCGACCGCGGCGGGCAGCGACAGCGTGCGGCGCAGCACCGAGCGCGACGGGATCGCGACGCGCAGCCGCGGCGGACCGGTCACGCCGCCGTACGCGACGCGTGCGAGGGCGTCGACGGCCTGGCGTCCCGCCGCGGCGACCCCGGCGGGATCGCCGTCGAGCGCGATCGTCGTGTCGGCTTCCATCGCGAGCGCGCCGTCGCGCATCACCGGTCGCCACAGCGTCGCGGTTGCGCCGTCGAACGCGATGACCGGGCGCAGGCGCCGACGCGCGACCGCATTGCGCGCGCCCGACGGCACCAGCGGCGCGAGCTCTGCCGCCCACCAGCGCAGGAAGCCGGTGACGCCGCTCGCGCGCGCGAAGCCGGCGAGCGACGCGGCGGCCTGGCCCATCGATGAGCTACGGTCGGGCGGCATCGTCGTTCTCGTTCCTCGCGTCGGCGGCGGCGAGCGGCGCGGACGCACCCTCGAGCCAGGCCAGCACGACGAGCGGCCGTGCCGGATCCGGCGAAGGCCGCGCCACCGCTTCGCGGACGAAGGTTACACCATCGGGCAAGCGTGCTTCCGCGCGAATCCGCCACGTCTGGATCGCGCCCGCGGTCATGCCGGCGGCACCCGTGAACGGCGGCGCCGGCAGGTTGTTGGCGAGCGCCTCCTCGCGCGTCGCGACGTACGCGTCGACGATCGCCGGGTCGGCGTTGGGCAGCGCGAGCAGCACCTCGCGCGACGCGGTGAGCGGGTTGATGCCGGCCTGGCGCGAGTACACCGTGATGCTGCCGACGATCCGCGAGTAGATCGCCGGCGTCATGCCGAGCACGCGCGACACTTCGCCGATCGTCTCGAAGGGAGCGTTGGCGGGCAGCGTCTTCACGCCGGCTGCCACGTAGTCGGCGGACTCGGCGCCATTGGGGCGCCGGAAATCGTCGGGATCGCGCCAGTCGATCACCGCGTCGACGAGTCGCACCGCGACGTCGGGGTCCGCGCCGCCCACGTTCGTGAACAACCCGCGCAGCAGGATCTCGCTGGCGGCGTTGAGGTCGATCTTCGCGGTCTCGTCGGTCGCGCGCACGGTCAGCTCGATCTCGCCGTCCTTCCACGCGTGCGGCGCGCCGTTCGGGAGCCACGCGCCCGGAAGGCGCGCGCGCGCGAGCTCCCACACCGCGCGCTCGACCGCCCCGTCGGCGGCGGCGCGCACCTTCGCGACGCCGATCGCGTTGCCGGCGGCGAGCGCCTCGGTGCGCATGCTGTACGCGAAGCCGCCGGCGATCGCAGTCAGCAGCACGGTCAGCCACAGCGTCAGCACCAGCGCGATGCCCTGCTGGGCGCGCCGTGGCGGCAACGGTCGATGCGGAGACATCGCGCTCATCCCTGTGCGCAACGCGCCCGCGCGTTGTCCCAGCCGCGGCACGCGGCTTCGGGCGACTCGCGCGGCACCGCATAGAACGTCGGCCACTTGCCGCCGCGCTCGGTTTCGACGTCGATGCGGATCAGCTGCGGCAGCCGCTGCTGGTCCTCCCAGCGTTCGCGCCAGGCCGGCTCGACGCCGCCGCCCGCGACCACGCCCGGGTCCACACCGAGGTAGCCGATCGTGAGCGACTTGATGCCGGTCGCGAGCACCGAGTGCTCGGCCCCGGCGAATTCCGGCAGCGCGGAAGCCGTGACGTCGGGGATCATCCTGTCGACGAGGAGGCTCGAGTGGCCGTCGACCTCGCCGATATAGAGACGGTAATACCAGACGCCGCCGCCCTGCACGCGCGCCGGCAGCGGCGCCGCGAAGCGCATCTCGGCGCGGTCGCCCTTGAACAGGATCGGCCACTCGGGCAGCTTCTTCATGCGCTGCGCGTGCTGGCCCTCGAGCTGCGCGCGCAGGAAACCGTGCGCGACGCGCATCGACGCGGTGTCGTTGACCTTGGCCTCGCCGGCATCCCAGCTGCGGCCGGCGAGCGCGAGCGAGCCGAACAGCGTCGCCGACATGAGGCCGAGCAGCGCCAGCGCGACCAACAGCTCGACCAGCGTGAAGCCGTAGACACGGCGATGGACGGCGCTCGCCGGGCCGGCCCACGCGCGCCGCGCTGCGGCCGGGGGAGACGAGCGAAGCTCGTTTCGGGGGGATTCGGCGCCCGCCGGGCCGCCCCAAGGGCGCCGCGCCCCCTCGGGGGGAGACGAGCGAAGCTCGTTTCGGGGGGATTCCTTCACGGCGTCCCCTCGCGCCGCGCGAGCTTGAGCGTCGCGAGCTCGAGCACGCGCTCGCGCCCGCCGGCGCCGGGATAGCGCACCTCGACGCTGATGCGGTAGAGCTGCGTCGGCGTGAGCTGCTGCAATCCGCCGGAAGCGGGCGCGGCGTCGGGCGCTTCCCACGGCTCGACGCGCGTCGACCACGCGAAGCGCTCGTCCTCGGTGCCCGACGCGCTGCCCGCGCGCAGCTCGCCGCGCGCGGCGTCGAGCCGGCTTTGCGCGAGCAGGATCGCGCGGCTCGCATCCTCGGCGACGCCCGCATTGCCGAGCGCTCCGCCGAAGAGTCGGAACAGCGCCGTCGCGACGAGCGCGAGAATCACGAACGCCACCAGCACCTCGAGCAGCGAGAAACCGCGTTGCGCGGACGACGGTCGACGACGGCTCCGCGCGTTCGCGCGGATGAACCGACCTTCGTGTCGTCGTGGCTGCATCGGTGTCAATCCAGTATCGCGACGCGACCGGTCAGCCAGTCGACGTCGACTTCGTACTTGCGCTCGCCCGAGGCGACCGTGACGCGGCCGCCGTTGCTGCCGCCGTCGGGAAAGAAGCGGATGGCGCCCTGGCGCTCGCTCACCAGATCCGACTGCGCCGTGAACAGCTTGAGCTCGATCTTCGCCGGCAGCGCAATCTCGCGCGCGTCCTGCGCGACGTGGAAGCTCTTCTTCTCGAGGTCGAGCGTGAGCAGCGTCTCGCGGCGCTGCGCGATCGCCTCGCTACGCGCGTGCCGCAGACCCGCGGCGATCTGCCGCGCCGCGACCTTGAGATCGCCGGTCGACGCGCCGGGCCCGCCCACCATCGGCACCACCAGCGCCGCGCCGATCGCCATGATCGCCAGCACGACCAGGATCTCGACCAGCGTCATGCCGAGGGAAAAGCGTCGGGCTGACGCCCGACCCACAGGGCGACGGGCTGAAGCCCAACCGACAGGCGCCGGTGCGCGGGACGATGCCATGGCGGGGAGGTCTCACGCGGCGCGCCTTGAACGGCGTCAGTCCGCGCTCGTGATGTCCTTGTTCGCGCCGTCGCCGCCTTCCTTGCCATCGGCGCCGAGCGAGACGATGTCGTAGGGGCCCTTCTGGCCGGGCGCCGTGTAGCGGTACTCGTTGCCCCACGGATCCTTCGGCATCTGCGACTTCTTCCAGTAGGGGCCGTTCCAGTTCGCGGTCGACGCGGGCGCGCTCACCAGCGCCTGCAGGCCCTCGGACGAGGTGGGATAGCGACCGATCTCGAGCTTGTACAGATCGAGCGCCTGCCCGATCTGGCTGATCTCGATCTTCGCCGCGTCGGCCTTCGCCTTCTCGCCGCGGCCGATGAAGTTGCCGCCGACGATGCCGAGCACGACGCCGATCAGCACCAGCACGACCAGGATCTCGATCAGCGTCATGCCGCGCGACGCGTGCGGGACGAAACGGAAGGCTCGGAGCTTGCGCATGGGTGTATCCATCTGGAGACAGGATCGGTCCTCCCTGCTCGCGGGAAGGGTTAGACCGGGTTCAGCCGACAAGTTCGCTCATCCCCATCACCCCGAGCAGGATCGAGAACACGATGCCGCCGATCAGGACCGCCAGGCCGAGGATCAGCGCCGGCTCGAGGATCGCGAGGAAGCGCTTGATCGACACCTGGACCTCGCGGTCGTAGACGTCGGCCACGCGCCCGAGCATCTCCTCGAGGCGGCCGGACTCCTCGCCCACGAGGATCATCTGCGTGGCGAGACGCGGCCACAGCCCGGTGTCGACGAGCGGTCGGCCGAAGCCCTTGCCCTCGCGCAGCCGCGCGGTGACGCCCTCGAGCGAGTCGCCGAGCACCGCGTTGCCCATCGTCTCCTTGACGATCGACAATCCCGCCAGCAGCGTGACGCCGTTGCCGAGCAGCGTGGCGAGCGTGCGCGAGAACCGCGCGACCTCGACCTTCGCGACCAGGTCGCCGATCAGCGGCAGCGTCAGCACGCGCGCGTCGAAACGGCCGCGGAAGCGCGGCTCGGCCAGCTTGCGCCTGAACCACAGCACCGCGAGCACGACGAACGCGACCAGCGCCCACCACCATTTCTTGAGGAACGTGCCGGCGAAGATCACGACCTCGGTCGGCAGCGGCAGCGCCTTGCCCGCCTGCGAGAACGTCTGCTGGAACTGCGGCACCACGTAGACCAGCAGGATCATGACCGACGTGATCGCGACGCCGATCAGGATCACCGGGTAGATCAGCGCGCTCTTGACCGTCTCGCGCAACTCCTTGTTGCGCTCCATCGTGTCGGCGAGCCGCGTCAGCACGCTCGCGAGCGCGCCGCCCGCCTCGCCCGCGCGCACGATGTTCACGTAGAAGCGCGAGAACACCTCGCGCCGCGCGTCGAGCGCCTGCGACAGCGCCTTGCCGCCGCGCACCTCGTCGCGGATGCCCTGCAGGAACGTCGCGGCGAACGGCGTCGCCGCAAGCCCGATCAGCGTCTCGAGCGCGCGATCGAGCGGCAGGCCGGCGCGCAGGAGCGTGGCGAGCTCGCGCGTGAACGCCAGGAGCTGCTCGCGCGTGATGCGCTTCGCCTCGAACCAGCGCCGGCGCGGCTCGCGCGCGCCGCGCGACGGCGCGGCGTCGCCGCCGGCGCGCGTGGCCGGCGCCACCAGCATCGGCATCAGCCCCTGGTCGCGCAGCCGGTCGAGGATCTCGCTCTCGTTGGCGGCGTCGAGCTCGCCGACCGACACCGCGCCGCCCGGGGCGACCGCCTTGTAGCGATACAGGGGCATCGGAGCGCGCGCCGTCAGTCCTCGCGCGTCGCGCGAAGGACCTCCTCGACCGTGGTGACGCCGGCGACGGCCTTGCGCAGGCCGTCCTCGTACATCGTGAGCATGCCCTCGCGCATCGCCTGCGCCTTGAGGTCGGTGGCGGTCGCGTGCTTCATCACCAGCGTGCGGATCGCGTCGGTGATCGGCATCATCTCGATGATCGAGATGCGGCCGGTGTAGCCGGTCTGCGCGCAGTTGCCGCAACCCTTCGCGTGCCACAGCGTCACCGGTCCGTGCGTGAAGCGCCCGATGCCGGTGTGCTCGACCATCTCGGGGAGCGCGGTGTACGACTCCTTGCAGTGCGGGCACAGCGTGCGCACGAGGCGCTGCGCCTCGATGCCGACGATGGTCGAGGTGAGCAGGTAGTCGTCGACGCCCATGTCGAGCAGCCGGTTCATCGTCGACGGCGCGTCGTTGGTGTGCACCGTCGACAGCACCAGGTGGCCGGTGAGGGCCGACTGCACGGCGATCTGCGCGGTCTCGAGGTCGCGGATCTCGCCGATCATGATGACGTCGGGGTCCTGGCGCACGATCGAGCGCAGCGCATTCGCGAACGTCAGGTCGATCTGCGGCTTGACCTGGATCTGGTTGATGCCCGGCATCTGGTACTCGACCGGGTCCTCGACGGTCAGGATCTTGACGTCGGGCTTGTTGAGCTCGTCGAGCGCCGTGTAGAGCGTCGTCGTCTTGCCCGAGCCGGTGGGGCCGGTGACGAGCAGGATGCCGTTGGGCTGCTTCAGCGCCTGCATGAAGCGCGCGAGCGTGTCGTCGAGGAAGCCGAGCTTCGCGAAGTCGAGCGCGACGCCGCCCTTGTCGAGGATCCGCATCACCACGCTCTCGCCGTGCATGGTCGGCACGGTCGACACGCGGAGATCGATCTCCTTGCCCTGCACGCGCAGCCGGATGCGGCCGTCCTGCGGCAGGCGGCGCTCGGCGATGTCGAGGTTGGCGAGGATCTTGACGCGTGAGATCACCGCGGCGGAGAGCCGGCGCGGCGGCGTCTCGATCTCGTGCAGCACGCCGTCGATGCGGTAGCGCACGACCAGCCGGTTCTCGAACGGCTCGATGTGGATGTCCGAGGCGCGCGCGGCGAGCGCGTTGGTGATGAGCAGCGAGACCAGCCGGATCACCGGCGCCTCCGACGCGAGGTCCTTCAGCTGCTGCACGTCGGCGTCGAAGCCGAACTCGTCGCCGCGCATCTCGACGTCGTCGCCGACGATCTGCCCCATCGCGCTCTTGCCGGCGCCGTAGAGGCGCTCGAGCGCGGCGTCGAGGTCGCCGGGGATCGCCACCATCGGGCGCACGCGGCGTCCGGTCACCATCGCGAACGCGTCCATCGCGTAGCGGTCGGTCGGGTCGGCCATCGCGAGCACCAGCTCGTCGGCGTCCTCGCGGACCGGCAACGCGCGCGCGTCGCGCAGGAAGCGCGGCGACACGCGCTCCTCGAGGATCGGGAGCTCGGGGTAACCGGTGCCGTCGAGCAGCGGCAGGTCGAGCTGCGCGGCGAGCGCCTCCGCGACGTCGCGCGGCGCGACGATGCCGAGCGTCACCAGCAGCGCACCGAGGCGCTCGCCGGAGTCCTGCTGCAGTCGTAGGGCGCGGTCGAGCGAGCCCGCGTCGAGTTTGCCGCGCTCGATGAGGATCTCGCCCAGTCGCTTCACCGGTCTCGACATCGACGGGGGCGCTCGTGGGAAGGTCGGTTCGATCCGCGATGCGCGGACGGAGTTCAACATTTTACCAGAACGCACCGGTCCGCGGCAAAGAAATCCTTGTGCCACAAATACTTACGGATGAACCCCCGCCCACGGGCGCGCGCAGTTGTAGCGGTCAGATCGGCGAGATCGGCCCGTGGGCCTCGAGCCGGCGGGCGCGCTCCAGCGCTTCGGCGGCGCGGGCGCCCTCGCCGGCGTGCGCGAGGAGCGGGGCCAGCGCGCGGTAGATGAGCGGCTCGGCAGGCATCAGCGCAAGCCCGCTTTCGAGGATCGCGCGCGCGGCGCGCCTGTCGCCTGCCCGCAGGGCGATCTCCGCGTAGCGCAGGATGGGCTCGGTGTCGTACGGGTAGCTTGCGTGCGCGGCGGCCCAGGCGGCGGCCGCCTCCGGCCAGCGACCGGCGGCAGAGAGCGCCGCGGCGTCCCGCTTGAGCGCAGCGTGGCGCGCTTCGAGGGCCGATCGCCGCGCGGCGCTTCGCGCCAGGACGACGTCGCGCTGCTCGCGGATGCGCGGGTCGCCGCCTTCGCCGTCGACGTCGAGCATGCCCGATTGCGACAGGTGCGTCCGGTACACGGCGATGACCTCGCGCACGTGCACGAAGGCCGAGCGCTCCGAGAGCGAGAGCCAGAACTGCCAGTCGTCGTACCAGTCGAGGCTCTCGTCGAAGCGCACGCCGCTCGCACGGACGAACGGCAGGTCGACCATCCCGCCGTTGACCGGGAACAGGTTGCGGCGCGCGATCACCAGTTCGGAGAACTCGAAGCGGAAGAGCGCCACCTCGCGGCCGTCCGTGGCGACCGCGCGCACGTCGCCGTACGCGACATGGGCGGCGGGCGCCGCGTCGAGCGCCGCGGACAGGCGCTCCGCCGCGAGCGGGAGCAGGAGGTCGTCGTCGTCGAGGATCATCGCGCGCGCGCCTCGCGCCTCCGCGAGCCCGGCGTTCGCCGCGCGCGAGGGGCGCATCGGCTCGCCCGTCGACACGATGCGCACCAGCACCCCGGCCGCCGACGGCGCGTCGAGGCCCCTGCCGGACGCGTCGACCACGACCCATTCGAGCGGGCGATGCGTCTGCGCGGCGACGCTCGCCGCGGCGTCGGCAAGGCAGGGCCGTCCGAGCGTGCGCGTGACGATCGAGACCAGGCCCGGCATGCGGGATGCGTCAGGGCGCGGCGAACGCGCGCTCGGCGAGCCGGATCGTCTCGGCGATCTCCGCGTCGCCGTGCGCCGCGGACACGAAGCCCGCCTCGTACGCCGACGGCGCGAAATAGACGCCCGCGTCGAGCATCGCGTGGAAGAAGCGGTTGAAGGCCGCCTTGTCGGTCGCCATCACCGCGTCGTAGCTGGCCGGCACGCGATCGGCGAAGTACAGGCCGAACATGCCGCCGACGGCGTTCGCGCAGAACGGAACGCCGGCACGCTGCGCCGCGCCCGCGAGTCCGTCGGTCAGCGCATGCGTGCGCTCCGCGAGTCGCTCGTAGAAGCCCGGCGCCTCGGTCAGCGCGAGCGTCGCGAGCCCCGCCGCGACCGCGACCGGGTTGCCCGACAGCGTGCCCGCCTGGTAGACGGGGCCGAGCGGCGCGATCTTCTCCATGATGTCGCGCCGCCCGCCGAACGCGCCGACCGGCATGCCGCCGCCGATCACCTTGCCGAGCGTGGTGAGGTCGGGCGTGATGCCGAGCATCCCCTGCACGCCGCGCGCATGCACGCGAAAGCCGGTCATGACCTCGTCGAAGATCAGCACCGCGCCATGGCGGTCGCACTGCGTGCGCAACGCGACCAGCCATTCGCGCGACGGCACGACCAGGTTCATGTTGCCGGCGATCGGCTCGACGATGATGGCGGCGATCGACGGCGCGTCCGCATGGAACGCGGCGTCGAGCGCGTCGATGTCGTTGTAGGGGAGGACGATCGTGAGGTTCGCGATCTGGGCCGGCACGCCGGCCGACGAGGGCTGTCCGAAGGTGAGCGCGCCTGAGCCGGCCTTCACGAGCAGGCTGTCGCCGTGGCCGTGGTAGCAGCCTTCGAACTTGACGATCTTGGGCCGCCCGGTGAAGCCTCGCGCGAGGCGCAGCGCCGACATCGTCGCCTCGGTCCCCGACGACACCAGGCGCACGAGCTCGAGCGAAGGCAGTCGCCGCACCAGCGTCTCGGCCATGGTGATCTCGATCTCGGTCGGCGCGCCGAACGACAGCCCGTGCACCGCCGCCTCGCGCACCGCGCGGACGACGTCGGGATGCGCGTGGCCGACGATCGCCGGCCCCCACGATCCGACGTAGTCGATGTAGCGCTTGCCGTCGGCGTCGAACACGAACGGGCCCTCGCCGCGCGCAAGGAAGCGCGGCGTGCCGCCGACCGAGCGGAAGGCCCGCACCGGCGAGTTGACGCCGGCGGGGATGGTGCGCTGCGCGCGTGCGAACAGCTCGTCGTTGCGGCTCATGGCGTCTTCCGAAGGGATGTCGTACTCAGCGCGCGTGCACCGGCGCCGAGAACGCCGCCACGATGGCGCGCGCCGCCTCGGTCACCTCGCGCGGATCGGCGGGCGCGAAGACGGCCGCGATCACAGCGACCGCGTCGATGCCGGCTTCGGCAAGCGCGCGCACGTTGCCGGCGTCGATGCCGCCGATCGCGACGACCGGAACGCCGAGCGCGCGGGCGCGCGGCACCAGGCCGACGCTCGCGCGCCGCGCATGCGGCTTCGTGGGCGACGGATAGAAGCTTCCGAACGCGATGTAGTCGGCACCGGCATCGACCGCCTGCGCCGCCAGCGCGATCGAGTCGTAGCATGACGCCCCGACGAGGCGCGACGGGCCGACGCGCGCGCGCGCAGACGCCACGCCGCCGTCGAGCTCGCCGACGTGCACGCCGTCGGCATCCACGCGTGCCGCGAGCGCGGCGTCGTCGTTGACGATCGCGAGTGCGCCGCGCTCACGGCACAGCGCGACGATCGCGCGCGCCTGTTCCTCGGCGAGGGTCGCGTCGGCCGTCTTGTGCCGGTACTGGATCGCGGCAGCGCCGCCCTCCAGCGCCGCCGCACAGCGCGCGAGGAGGCCCGGCGTGTCCACGCTGTCCGGCGTCACCGCGTAGAGGCCGCGCAGCCGCGCGAGGCGCACGGCGCGCCGTTCAGTGGCTGTCACGCGCGTCCGCGGGGCGCGGGGGCTCCGCCTCGTCGCCGCGCGCCTCGCTTTCCTCGCGCGCCCAGAACAGGCGGTCCGGAAGGAAGCGGCCCATGCCGGGTCGGTAGGCCTTGCGCAGCGCGTTCCACGCGTAGTCCTGGGCCTCGCGCACCGCGTCGCCCAGCTCGAGCCCGTTGGCGAGCATCGCGGCGATCGCTGCGGCGAGCGTCACGCCGGCCCCGGTGAACGGGCCGGGCAGGCGCGCCCAGGTATCGGTGCGCACGACGCCACCCTTGCCGTAGAGCGTGTTGACGATCTCGCGCGTCGCATCGTGCGTCCCGGTGACCAGCACGAACTCGCAGCCCGCCGCGACCAGGCGGCCCGCGCAGTCGGCGGCCGACATCTCCGCGTCGTCGTCCTGCTCGGCGAAGAGGCGGAGCTCGTGGCCGTTGAGCGTCGCGATCGTGGTCTGCGGCAGGAGCAGGTCGCGCAGCGCGTGCGTCATCGCGTCCGCGGCCTGCGCATCGCCGCGGCCGGCGGAGAGCGTCGGGTCGAGCACCAGCGGCACGTCCGGATAGTCGGCGAGGATCTCGGCGATCGCGGCGATGTTCTCGACGCTGCCGAGCGCGCCGATCTTGAACGCGTCGACCGGCATGTCCTCGAGGAGGCAGCGCGCCTGGTCGGCGACCCATTCGGCCTCGATCGGCAGCACGCCTTCGATGCCGCTCGTGTCCTGCACCGTGAGCGCGGTCACGACCGAGAGCGGATGGCAGCCCATGCTCGCGAGCGTCAGCAGGTCCGCCTGCACGCCACCGCCGCCCGACGGATCGGACGGCGCGAACGTCAGGACGACCGGCGGGGCGCCGGAAACGGGTTCGCTCGACATGCGGAGGCTCAGGAAAGGGCGAACCGCCGGGACGCGGGTCACGTGCCCATGGTACCCGATGCGCGCACGCGACCCGCCGCGCGACTTACGCGTGCGGGAAGCACTCGAGGTACATGCTCACCGCCTCGTCGGGCCTGCGCAGGTCAACGGCGCGCAGCGCGGTGTGGCGGCTCTGCCGATAGCCCGTCGCCACGGTGTCGAGACCCGCGTCGCGCGCGATGCGCGAAAAGCTCTCGACGTCGTACTGCCAGCGGCCGGCGAGCTTCATGCCGAGATTCAGCACGTCTGCCGCGCTGCCGGTCGGAAGCGGAACGCCGACCGTGGTCGTCCAGATCGCCACCAGGCGCTCAGGCTCGTCCAGGTACATGCGCGCGAAGCGGGCGAGGTCGGGGGTGAGCACGCGCAGCGTTCCCGCCGGCTTCAGCATCCGCCGGCATTCGGCGAGAAATCGGCGCAGCGCGTCGGGCTCGAGCTGCGCCACGAAGTCCTCGCTGAAGATCGCGTCGGCGCACGCATCGGCGAACGGCAGCGGACGCCCGAGGTCGGCGACGACCTCGGGGCGGCCCGCGGGATCGAGGTCGACGTTGATCCAGCCGTCGAGCGGATACGGCCCCGACCCGAAGTTGACGAGGATCATCGCAGGGCGCTTCGCACACCGCGGTCCGGGCGGGGCGGCGACGCGTTCATCCTATAATTCTGCACCAGACGCGCCGCTGCGCGTGCGTCGCGACGACGGGGGATGCGTTGAAGAAATACATGTGCCTGATCTGCGGGTTCATCTACGAGGAGGAGTTCGGGCTGCCCGGCGAGGGCATCCCGGCCGGGACCCCCTGGGACAAGGTTCCTCCCAACTGGACCTGCCCGGAGTGCGGGGCCCGGAAAGACGATTTCGAAATGGTGGAGTTCTAGGCCGGCGCCCGCTCGTCAGGACGCGCCTGATCCCCCGATTCCTGATCGCCGATCCCTGATTCCTGATCCCCCATGCGCATCCTCCACACCATGCTCCGCGTCGGCAATCTCGCGCGGTCGATCGACTTCTACACCAACGTCCTCGGGATGCACGTGATTCGGACCACCGACCGGCCCGAGCAGCGCTACACGCTCGCGTTCGTCGGCTATGCCGACGAGACGCGCGATGCGGTGCTCGAGCTCACCTACAACTACGGCGTCGACCACTACGAGCTCGGCACGGCGTACGGGCACGTCGCCATCGAGGTGGACGATGCGAAGGCCGCGTGCGACGCCGTGCGCGCGAAGGGCGGGACCGTCACGCGCGACGCGGGCCCGGTCAAGGGCGGCAGCACCGTCATCGCGTTCGTCGCCGATCCGGACGGCTACAAGATCGAGCTGATCGAGAAGCGCTGAACCGGCCTCACGACGGCGCGCGCAGCAGCTGGCGCAGGTCGTGCGCGAACACCTCGGGCGGCTGGCCGTGGCCTTCGTACACGCGCAGGCGTCCCTGCGGGTCGAACAGGAAGCTGCCGGCCGAGTGGTCGACCGTGTAGGTCTCCGGCGTCGCGCCCGGCACCTTCTGGTAGAAGACCCGGAAGTCCTTCGCCACCTGCTCGGTCGCGGCGGGCTCGCCGCGCAGGCCGACGAAGCGCGGATCGAAGGCGGGCACGTACTGCTTCAGGAGCTCGGCGGTGTCGCGCTCGGGGTCGACCGTCACGAACAGGACCTGCACGCGATCCGCGTCGGGGCCGAGCGCCTTCATCGCCTCGGCGAGCGCGGCGAGCGTGGTCGGGCACACGTCCGGGCATTGCACGTAGCCGAAGAACACGACGACCGCCTTGCCGCGGTAGTCGGCGAGCGTGCGCGGCGTCCCGTCGTGGTCGGTCAGCGCGAACGACTTGCCGAACGCGCTGCCGGTGACGTCGGAACCCTTGAACGACGGGCCGTCCGGACCGCACGCGGCGAGCAGCAACGCGGCGGCGACCGCGACGAATGCGAAGCGCAGCACGCGCCTCACCGCCAGTAGTGGTCGACGAGCAGCGCGGAGAAAAGCGCCGCGAGGTAGGCGATCGAATACGCGAAGGTCCTTCGCGCGAGGGCATCGCTGTACCGGACGTACAGCGCGATCGCGTAGCCCAGGAAGACCGCGCCGAGCACCAGCGCGGAGGCGAGGTAGAGCATGCCGCTCATGCGCATCGCGTAGGGCATGAGCGACACCGCGCACAGCGCGAACGTGTAGAGGACGATCATGAGCCGCGTGTAGCGCGACCCGTGCGTCACCGGCAGCATCGGAAGCCCGGCGCGTGCGTAGTCGGCAGTGCGGTAGAGCGCGAGCGACCAGAAGTGCGGCGGCGTCCACACGAAGATGATCAGGAACAGGATCAGCGCCTCGGGAGCGACGTCGTTGGTCACCGCGGCCCAGCCGAGCACCGGCGGCATCGCGCCCGACGCGCCGCCGATCACGATGTTCTGCGGCGTCGCGGGCTTGAGCAGCACCGTGTAGACGATCGCGTAGCCGACGAAGGTGGCGAGCGTGAGCCCCATCGTCAGCGCGTTCACGAAGCCGCCGAGGATCGCGAGGCCGGTGCCGCCGACGAGCGACGCGAACACCAGCGTCTGCGTCGAGGTGAGCTCGCCGGCGGGAAGCGGGCGGGCGCGCGTGCGCTGCATCTTCGCGTCGATCTTCTGCTCGACCAGGCAGTTGATCGCCGCGGCGGCGCCGGCGACCAGGGCGATGCCGAGCGTCGCGGCGAACACGACCGCGGGATTCGGCAGCCCGGGCACGGCGAGGAACATTCCGATCACCGCGCAGAACACGATCAGCGACACCACGCGCGGCTTGGTCAGCGCTAGGAACTGCCGCAGGCGGGTTTCGGCGAGCGCGAGGGTGGTCATGGGGAATGCCGGGCGAGCCGGCGATTTTACTCCATCGTGCCGTCGGTCAGCCGATGCGCGATGCCTTCAGGAGCTTCGCGAGGTCGCGCGCGACGCCGCGGATGTCGGGCGCCGCCGGCCACGCGAGCACCTGGTTGCCGAGCGGATCCACGAGGTAGACGGCCTCGACGCCGCGCGGCAGGCGCTCGGTCGCGCGCGGATCGGCGCGGATGACCTCGACGTCCGGATGGTCGGCACGCCGCGCGGCGTTGGCGGCGCCGTCGCCGGTGGCGAGCCACACGCGCAGCACGCGCTCGCGCTCGCGGCCCTGCATCGTGCGCGCCTGCCGGGTCGCGTACAGCCGTGCGGCGCAGGCGTCGTCGCACGCGGCCGGCGCGACGACGATGATCACCCAGCGGCCCTTCTCGTCCTCGAGCGTCCAGGCGCGGCCGTCGTCGTTCGTGCCGGCGAGGTGAGGCGCGGCCTGCGTCGGCAACAGCTCGCCGTAGCTCGTGCCCTCGCGCGCGGGCATCAGGTAATAGGCGGCGAACGACGCGACCACCGGCGCCGCGCACACCGCGAGGATCGCCCACAGCGTGCGCAGGTTGCGCTTGGCCGGGTCGCTCACGACGGCCTCCGCCAGCGCCGCAGCGCGAAGCCGAGCCACAGCACCGCGGCCAGCAGCGCGAACGCGTACCACTGCCACATGTAGATTCGGTGCGTGTCGACGCCCGCGTCCGGCGCCGGCCACTGGCGCACGAGCCCGTCGGCCGCCGCGGCCGCCTCCTGCTCGAGGACGATCGGCACGAGCGCGAGGCCGGTCGCCGCGGCGATGCGCCGTGGATCGAGGTTCTGCCACACGTTGCCGGCGACGCCGGACCCGTCGAGCTCGACGTATCGCGCCGGCGGTAGCGCGATGCGTCCCCGCACGACCGCGCGCCCGCTCGGCGCCGCGACGTCGGGCACGCGCGTCGCCCCCGCGCCGGCCGCGATCCAGCCGCGGTCGACGAGCACGATGCGGCCATCGTCGAGTGCGAGCGGTGTCACGACGTCGAACCCGGCGCGGCCGGCGTGCACGCGGTTGTCGACCAGGAGCTGTGCGGCGGGGCGCCAGGTGCCGGTCGCGACGACGCTGCGGTGGCGCCAGTCCGCCCAGTCGTCGGCATGCGGCAGCGGAAGAGCCGGCAGCGCGGCAGCGCGGTCGAGCTGCGCGCGCTCCGCTTCCTTCGCGTGCATCCGGTCCCGCTGCCAATTGCCGGCGACGACGAACAGCGCGACGGCGGCGATCGTGACCAGCGTGACGAAGACGCGCGACGCGCGCGACGAGGGCGCTGGCGCAAGCCGGCGGTGCGGCGTCGGCGTCATCGAGGCGATGCTAGACTGGCCCACGGTCGCTCGCGTCCGCCTGCCATGAAGATCGTCGTCATCATCGGACTGGTCGCCGTCGTCGTCGCGCTGTTCACCGCGCTGGTGTTCCTGTATCGCGACCGCGGCAAGGGCCATCGCGTCGTGATCGCGCTCGCAGTGCGCGTCGGGCTGTCGATCACGGTCGTGGCATTCCTGCTGTTGTCGTACTGGATGGGCTGGATCGCGCCGGGCGGCTTGCGCTAGCGTTCGCATCCCGCCGGGCGCGCGTCGCGCGCGTTCGCGCGATGCGGGCCGCCGACGCCAGGTCGCGGACTCGCGCCCCGCTGCCCCAAGCAAAAGGCCGCACGGTCGACCCGTGCGGCCTCGCCGGGGCGCCCGCGCGCGCCGCTACAGCCAGTACACCAGCACGAAGAGCAGCAGCCACACGACGTCGACGAAATGCCAGTACCACGCGGCGGCCTCGAACGCGAAATGGTGCTGCGCGTCGAAGTGGCCCTTGAGCGTGCGCCCCAGCATCACCGACAGCATGATCGCACCGACGGTGACGTGCATGCCGGGGAAGCCGGTCAGCATAAAGAACGTCGATCCGTAGACGCCCGAGCTGAGCTTGAGGTTGAGCTCGCTGTACGCATGCGTGTACTCGTACGCCTGGAAGCCGAGGAAGGTGAAGCCCAGCGCGATCGTCACGGCGAGCCACAGCGCCAGCGCGCCGCGGTGGCCGGCCTTGAGCGCATGGTGCGCGATGGTCAGCGTCACGCCCGACGAGAGCAGGATGATCGTGTTGAGGAGCGGGATCCCCATCGCGCCCATCGGCGTGAACTGCTGCGTGAGGTACGGCCCCTCCGTCGGCCACTGCGCCGCGTAGTTCGGCCACAGCGTCGTGCCGGTGATGGTGCCGGCGCCCAGGTCGGGGACCGACAGGTTGCGGATGTAGAACAGCGCGCCGAAGAACGCCGCGAAGAACATCACCTCGCTGAAGATGAACCAGCTCATCGCCCAGCGGAACGAGATGTCGACCTTCTTGCTGTAGATGCGCGACTCGGATTCGCCGATCACCTTGCCGAACCAGCCGACCATCATGAACACGAGCGTCGCGAACCCGAGCGCCACCGACCATTTCGCGGCGCCGACGCCGTTGAACCAGAACGCCGCGCCCATGCCCATCAGGAGCAGCGCGATCGCGCCGACGATCGGCCAGTACGATGGCTGCGGGACGTAGTAGGCCGGCTGCCCGCCGGTGCTGGTCGATACCATGGTCTCTCCCTTCGCGTTTCCCGCGCGTCGTGGATCCTAGGATCCGCGCGACGCGCTCCCCTTGTCGCCGGCCGCATTCGCCGCCCCGCCCTCGACCTCGAAGAACGTGTACGAGAGCGTGATCGTGGCGACATCGGCCGGCAGTGCCGGATCGAGCACGAACACCACCGGCATGCGGCGGCGTTCGCCGGCGGCCAGCGTCTGCGTCGTGAAACAGAAGCAGTCGAGCTTCCTGAAGTGCTGCGCGGCGTTGCGCGGCAGGTAGCTCGGGATCGCCTGGCCGGTGACCGGCCGGCCGGTCTCGTTCACGATCTCGTACTCGACCTGCGTCAGCGCGCCCGGATGGACGACCACCGACGGCTGCAGCGACCGGAAGCGCCACGGCAGCCCGCGCGTGTTCGCGTCGAGCTCGACCGTCACGCTGCGCGCCGTGTCGACCTGCGTGTTCTGCACGACGTCGGGGCGGTCGAGGTCGCGCAAGCCGGTGACCTGGCAGATCTTCTCGTAGAACGGCACCAGCGCGTAGCCGAAGCCGAACATCGCGACCGCGACCACCGCCAGCCGGACCAGCAGGCTGCGGTTGTCCGCCCGGAGCGCCGGATCGCCGCTCATCGCCGCAGGTGGCGCCCGATGCCGAACAGCAGGAACGCGAACACCGATCCGCCGATCACCGTCATCGCGAGGCTCGTGTCGCCGATGTAGCGCGAGGCGAACACGCCGCAGAAGAACACGACCGCGATGGTCGCGAGCACGATCGCCGTGCGCCGGATGCTGGCGCGCGTCGCGGGGTCGCGGTCGCGGCGTTGCGGGGCGTCCATGCTCGTCTCCGGGCGCGTCACTTGACGACCGGCGGCGTCTCGAACGTGTGGTAGGGCGCCGGCGAGGGCACCGTCCATTCGAGCGTGGTCGCCCCTTCCCACGGCTTGGCCGGCGCCTTGACGCCGTCGTGGCGGATGCACTTGATCACCACGTAGAGCAGCAGCAGCTGCGAGAACCCGAAGCCGAACGCGCCGATCGACGAGACCATGTTCCAGTCGGCGAACTGGGTCGCGTAGTCCGGGATGCGCCGCGGCATGCCGGCGAGCCCGAGGAAGTGCTGCGGGAAGAACGCGACGTTGAAGAACACCAGCGACAGCCAGAAGTGGATCTTGCCGAGGCGCTCGTCGTACATGGTGCCGGTCCACTTCGGGATCCAGTGGTAGACGCCGGCGAAGAACGCGAACAGGCTGCCCGCCACCATCACGTAGTGGAAGTGCGCGACCACGTAGTAGGTGTCGTGCAGCTGGATGTCGACCGGCATGATCGCGAGCACGAGGCCGGTGAAGCCGCCCATGGTGAACAGGAACAGGAAGCCGAGCGCGAACAGCATCGGCGTCTCGAACGTGATCGACCCGCGCCACATCGTGGCGAGCCAGTTGAACACCTTCACGCCGGTCGGCACCGCGATCAGCATCGTCGCGTACATGTAGAACAGG
>DATLIR010000299.1:0-5487 GCA_035539315.1 Casimicrobiaceae bacterium | reverse complement strand
GCGCCCGTACCAGAGGTTCACCAGGCCGCGCGAGAACATCACCGACGAGAACATCGACGTGACGATGCCCAGGCAGTGGACGACGGCGAAGCCGCGCACCGGCCCCGACCCGAACGCCAGAAGCGCGATGCCGGCGATCATCGTCGTGACGTTGGAGTCGAGAATCGTGCCCCACGCGCGCTCGTAGCCGGCCTGGATCGCCGCGTGCGGCGTCGCGCCCCAGCGAAGCTCTTCGCGAATGCGCTCGTTGATCAGCACGTTGGCATCGATGGCGATGCCGAGCGTCAGCGCGATGGCGGCCATGCCGGGCAGCGTCAGCGTCGCCTGCATGACCGACAGGATCGCGACCAGCAGGGTCAGGTTCACGAGCAGCGCGATCGTCGAGATGACGCCCATCAGCGCGTAATAGAGGCAGATGAACGCCGCCAGGACGATGAACCCGTACATCACCGAATCGAAGCCCTTCTCGATGTTCTCCTTGCCGAGCGACGGGCCGACCGTGCGCTCCTCGACGATCTCCATCGGCGCCGCCAGGGCCCCCGCGCGCATCAGAAGCGCGATATCGTTCGCCTCGCGCGTGTTCATTCGGCCGCTGATCTGCACCCGGCCGCCGCCGATCTCTTCGCGAATCACGGGCGCCGTGATGACTTCGGCCTTGCCCTTTTCGACCAACACGATCGCCATCCGCTTGCCGACGTTCTCCCGCGTCACTTCCTTGAAGATGCGCGCGCCGGTGCCGTCGAGCGTGACGTGGACGGCAGGCTCGTTCGTCCGCTGGTCGAAGCCCGACTGCGCGTCGTTGATCCGGTCGCCGGTCAGCACGACCTGGCGCTTGACCAGCACCGGCGCCCCGTTGCGCTCCGTGTAGAGGTCGCTGCCGAACGGCACCTGGCCGGCGATCGCCTGCTCCTGCGCGCCCGGCTCCTCGTTGACCATCCGGATTTCGAGCGTCGCGGTGCGGCCGAGGATGTCCTTCGCGCGCGCGGTGTCCTGCACGCCCGGGAGCTGCACGACGACGCGCTCGGCGCCCTGCTGCTGGATGATCGGCTCGGCGACGCCGAGCTCGTTGACACGGTTGCGCAGGATCTGGATGTTCTGCTGCACCGCGCCGTCCTGGAGGCGCTTTTGCACCTCGGGCTTGAGCTGCGCGACCAGCCGGAACTCGCCGCCCGGCGCGTCCTGCGCCCGCGCCAGCAGGTCCGGGTAGGTCTTGTCGATCGCCACCAGCGCCTTGTTGCGCTCGGCTTCCTCGCGGAAGCGCATCGCGACGCCGGACGGCTCTCGCGCGATGCCCGAGTACTGGATCTTCTCGCTGCGCATCAGGCTGCGGAGGTCGGTGACGTAGCGGTCGCCGGCCTTGTCGAGCGCCGCCTTCATGTCGACCTGCAGCAGGAAGTGGACGCCGCCGCGGAGGTCGAGGCCCAGGTACATCGGCAGCGCGCCGATCGACGCGAGCCAGCGCGGCGACGCCGACACGAGGTTGAGCGCCACGATGTACGACGGCCCGAGCTTCGTCGCGAGCGCGTCCTTCGCCTTGAGCTGCGCGTCCGGGTCGTCGAAGCGGACCTTGACGCCAGTGGCGTCGAGGAGCGCGCCGCGGTAGGGGATCGAGGCGCCCTTGAGCGTGGACTCGACCGTCTCGAGCAGCGCGGCGTCGAGCTTGACGCCGGTCTTCGACGACGACACCTGGACCGCCGGGACCTCGGGGAAGAAATTCGGCAGCGTGTAGACGAGCCCGATCGCCATGGCGATGCCGATGACGACGAACTTCCAGAGCGGATAGCGGTTCATGGGGCAGGGCGTGCCGCGCGTTTCGCGCGGGTCGCAGGAAGGCGGGACGGCACGGGGCGCATCGCGGTCACAGCGCCTTCATCGTGCCCTTCGGCAGGAGCTGCGTCACGGCCTGGCGCTGGACCGTGATCTCGGTGTTCGGCGCGATCTCGACGGTCACGTAGGGATCGTGCAGGCGGGTGATGCGGCCGACGATGCCTCCGGCCGTGACGATCTCGTTGCCCTTCTCGAGCGACTCGAGCATCGCGCGATGCTCCTTCGCCTTCTTCTGCTGCGGGCGGATCAGCAGGAAATAGAACACCACGAAGATCGCGACCATCGGCAGCATCGTCGTGAGGAGGTCGCCCTGCGAGGCACCGGCGGCCTGGGCGTAAGCGGGAGAGATCAGCACGGTCGGAAGCTCCGGAGCGGCGGCGCCCGGACGCGGCGCGGCACCTGGGGTCGCCGGCGAGCCGCGGGGGCGGCGCCGGCTCGGGTCGAGACGAACGAACCCGAAATTCTACCATGCGACCCTGCGTCCGGCCCATGGTCCGGGACCGTGCCGCAACCGGGCCGGAGGTCACTCGTCCGGCGGCCCGGAGCGTGCGCGGTCGGCGCGGAAGCGGGCGGTCCACGCGGCCAGCGTGCCACCCGCAATCGCCTCGCGCATCTCGGCGGCGAGCGCCAGGTAGTAGTGCAGGTTGTGGATCGTCGCAAGGCGCGCGCCGAGGATCTCGCCAACGCGCTGCAGGTGGTGAAGGTAGGCGCGCGAGAAGCCGCGGCAGGTCATGCACGCGCAGGTCGGATCGAGGGGACCGGTATCGGTGCGGTGGCGCGCGTTGCGGATCTTGACGTCGCCGTACCGCGTGAAGAGCCAGCCATTGCGCGCGTTGCGCGTCGGCAGGACGCAGTCGAACATGTCGATGCCCGCGGCGACGCCGGCGACGATGTCCTCGGGCGTGCCCACGCCCATCAGGTAGCGCGGACGGTCGGCGGGCAGGCGCGGCGCCGTGTGCGCGAGCACGCGCATCATGTCGGGCTTGGGCTCGCCGACCGACAGCCCGCCGATCGCGTAGCCGTCGAAGCCGATCGTCGCGAGCGCGTCGATCGACGCGTCGCGCAGGTCCTCGTACATGCCGCCCTGGACGATGCCGAACAGCCGGCTCGGGTTGTCCGCGTGCGCGTCGCGCGAGCGGCGCGCCCACCGCATCGACAGCGCCATCGACTGCGCCGCCTCGTCGCGCGACGCCGGCCACGGCGTGCATTCGTCGAACGCCATCACGACGTCCGCGCCGAGCGAGCGCTGGATCGCCATCGAGGTCTCGGGCGTCAGGAAGAGCCGGTCGCCATTCACAGGCGAGGCGAACGCGACGCCCTCCTCGGAGATCTTGCGCAGCGCTCCGAGGCTGAACACCTGGAACCCGCCCGAATCGGTGAGGATCGGTCGCGGCCAGCCCATGAAGCGGTGCAGCCCGCCATGGGCGGCGACGACCTCGGTGCCGGGGCGCAGCCACAGGTGGAACGTGTTGCCGAGCACGATCGACGCGCCGAGCGTCGCGAGCTCGTCGGGCGCCATCGCCTTGACGGTCCCGTAGGTGCCGACCGGCATGAAGACCGGCGTCTCGACGACGCCGTGGGCGAGCGTCAGGCGCGCCCGGCGCGCGGCGCCATCCGTCGCGACGACGGAAAACGGCATGGGGCGCGCCGCGTCAGGCGCGGCGGGGGGCGAGGCGCACGGCCGCGGCCGCCGCCAGGAGGAGCGCCAGCGCGGCCCAGCCGGCCGGCTGTCCTGCCGGGATGGGCTCTCCTGCCGCGAGCCAGACGTTCACGGCGGAAAACACGCCGTTCGCGCACGTGATCGTGGTCTGCGAGATGCCGAGGCGCTGGCCGTTCTGGAACACGTTGGAACGGAAGACGAACGTGTAGGTCGCGGAGCCCGGCGGCGGCGGCGTGAAATCGCGCGAGAACTCGGTCTCGAACTGGTCCGGCCCGCCCGGATCGTCCAGCGAATAGGTGTCGTAGGGGATCCCGTCGAGCGTGGTCACGCCGCTGATGTGGATCGGTCCGGCGATGTCCAGGTGCGCGGTCGCCTTCGCGACGAAGCCGAGCTGCGAGCAATTGAAGTTGGTGAAGTTGTCGTAGGTCAGCGAATCGCCGAGGGCCTTTAGGGCGGGCGCCGCGGGTCCGGTGCGTTCGCCGCTGGCGGCGAGCGCGACCGCCGGCAACCCCGTAGCGAGCACCAGCGCCAGGAGGAGACGCGCCACGCCCGCCCGCAGGAGCGCGACGTTTCCGGCGGGGACGGACGACCGACCCGCGGCGGCGAGGAGCGGCCGAAGCAAAATCTTCAAGGTTTTTCCCGGACGGCTCCCCGCGCCAGCTTGCGCCCGGATCGCCGTCGTCCTGGTTCGACGTTGGACGAAGCTTAGCGAAAACGCCTGCGCGGTGCCAAGCATTCGCCCGGCATCCACGCCACATTTTCCCGGAAAAGTGGCGATTTCGGCCGCAAAATCACCGATTTGTCGCCGAACGGCGACGTTTAGGCCCTCAACCGGCTGTCGGCGGGGCCTTTTCGAGCAACATCGCGTCGCCGTAGCTGAAGAAGCGATAGCGCCGGGCGATGGCATGCGCATAGGCGGCGCGGATCGTATCGACGCCGGCGAACGCGGAAACCAGCACGAGCAAGGTCGAGCGCGGCAGGTGGAAATTCGTGAGCAACCGGTCGACCACGCGGAACCGGAAGCCCGGGCGAATGAAGAGGTCGGTTTCGCCTGCGCCCGGGAGAAGCGTTCCGGATCGCGCGGCCGACTCGAGGGCCCGGAGCGTCGTCGTGCCGACCGCTAGCACGCGCCGGCCGGCAGCGCGCGCCGTGGCGATCGCCGCGACGGTCTCGCGCGGGATCTCGTAGCGCTCGGCGTGCATGCGATGGGTGGCGAGGTCGGCGCCGCGGACCGGCAGGAACGTGCCCGCGCCGACATGGAGCGTGAGATGCGCGAGCACCGCGCCGCGGGCGGCGAGGCGCTCGAGGAGCGGTGCGTCGAAGTGCAGCCCGGCGGTCGGCGCGGCCACCGCCCCGGGGACGCGCGCATACACGGTCTGGTAGCGCTCGGCGTCCAGCGCCTGCGGCGCGCGCGTGATGTACGGCGGCAGCGGCATCGCGCCATGCCGGTCGAGCCACGCGTCGAGCGCACCGGTGCCCTCGAAGGCGAGCCGGACGAAGCCGCCGTCGCGATCGAGCACCCTCGCACGCGCCCCGTCGGCCAGCAGGACGACGCCGCCGACGCGAGGCACGTGGCTCGCCTTCAGTTGCACCCACGCTTCGTTCTCACCGACGATGCGCTCGACCAGGAGCTCGACGCGCCCGCCGGTCGGCTTGCTGCCTTCGACGCGGGCGCGCAGCACGCGCGTGTCGTTCATCACGACGACATCGCCTTCGGCGATGCGCTCGACCAGGTCGGGAAAGGCGAGGTGGGTCCGACGCGCGCCATCGACGTGCATGAGGCGGCTCGCGGTGCGCGTCGGCGCCGGCGACTGCGCGACCAGCTTTGGCGGCAGCGCGTAGTCGAAGTCGTCGAGCGTGAGGTCGTCGCGCATCGCGGTAAGGGTGGCCCGGGCGGGCGCGCGGGGCATCGCATGGTGCCGGGAGAGGGACTCGAACCCTCACGGTGTCGCCACCGGCGGATTTTGAGTCCGCTGCGTCTGCCATTCCGCCATCCCGGC
>DATLIR010000298.1:0-25006 GCA_035539315.1 Casimicrobiaceae bacterium | reverse complement strand
GCCTCCGCCGGCTTGCCTGGCGACACCTGGTCGACGAGCGGGGCGCCGAAGTCCGGCCGCAGCCCGAGCGCGGCGAGCGGATTGCCCTCCCAGTCCGCCATCGCCAGGCCCGCGACCGCCAGATCGCGCGTCGCACGGCTGCCGTCGGGACGCTCGGTCTCGACCGCGATGCGATCGCGCCCCTGCGACTTCAGCACGCGCCAGCGCAGGTCCTGCAGGCTCGCGACCGGATCGCCGTCGACCGCGACGACGCGATCGCCGTCGACGAATCCCGCGGCGGCGGCCGGCGTGCCGGCGAGCGGCGGCGCGAGCACGGGCTTCTGCCCCGGCACGCCCGCGACGTAGGTGCCGGCGAACAGCAGCACCGCGAGCAGGAGGTTCGCGATCGGCCCGGCGGCGACGATCGCGATGCGCTTGCCGACGCTTTGGCGGTTGAACGCGCGCGGCACGTCCTCCGGCGCGAGCACGTCCTCACGCTCGTCGGCCATCTTCACGTAGCCGCCGAGCGGCACCAGCGAGAGCGCCCACTCGGTGCGATCGCGACCCACCCGGCGCGACCAGACCACGCGCCCGAAACCCACCGAGAAGCGCAGCACCTTGACGCCCGCCAGGCGCGCGACCAGGTAGTGGCCGAGCTCGTGGAACACGACGAGCACGCCCAGCACGATCAGGAACGCACCGACCTTCCAGGCGACGTCGATCATGCGGCGAGCGGGACGCCGGCGGCGTCCGCGGGAAGGCCGAGGATGGCGCACGCGGCGCGGCGCGCCTCGGCGTCCGCGTCGAGCGCATCGGCGAGCGTCGCCACCGCGCGCCGTGGAACGCGAGCGAGCGTCGCCGCGCAAGTCGCGGCGATGGCCGGGTAGCTCGCGCGCCCGGCGAGGAACGCGGCGACCGCGACCTCGTTCGCAGCGTTCAGCACGACCGTCGCCGACCCGCCGGCGTCCAGCGCCTCGTAGGCGAGGCCCAGGCACGGGAACCGCGCGGGATCGGGGGCTTCGAACGAAAGCGCCGCGAGCGCCGCGAGGTCGAGGCGGCCCACGCCGCTGTCGATGCGCTCCGGCCACGCGAGCGCCTGTGCGATCGGCGTGCGCATGTCCGGGTGCCCGAGCTGCGCGAGCACGGAGCCGTCGACGTACTCGACCAGCGAATGCACGACGCTCTGCGGGTGGATCACCACCTCGATCGCGGACGCCGGCGCGCCGAACAGGTGATGCGCCTCGATCACCTCGAGCCCCTTGTTCATCATCGTCGCCGAGTCGACCGAGACCTTGCGTCCCATGCGCCAGTTGGGATGGGCGCAGGCCTCGTCCGGCGTCACGGCGCCGAGGTCGTCGACGGCACGCAGCCGGAACGGCCCGCCCGATGCGGTAAGCAGCAGGCGGCGGATACCGGCGCGCGCCGGATCGCCGGCGTAGCCCGGCGGCAGGCATTGGAACACCGCGTTGTGCTCGCTGTCGATCGGCAGGATCGTCGCGCCGCCTTCGCGCGCGGCGCGCATGAACGCGGCGCCCCCGATGACCAGCGCCTCCTTGTTCGCCACGAGCAGGCGCTTGCCGGCGCGCGCGGCCGCGATCGTCGGCTCGAGGCCGGCGGCGCCGACGATCGCAGCGAGCACGGTGTCCGCCTCCGCACAACGCGCGACCTCGAGCAGCCCGGCAGGTCCGGCAAGCACCCGCGTCGGCAAACCCTGCCCCGCGAGCTCGCGCTCGAGCACGCGCGCCGCCTCGACGTCGAGGAGCGCGGCGAGCGCCGGACGGAAGCGGCCGCAGAGCGCCGCGAGCTTGCCCGCATTGCGATGCGCCGCGAGCGCGGCGACCGTGTAGCGCCCCGGATGCCGCGCGATCACGTCGAGCGCCGAATCGCCGATCGATCCGGTGGCACCGAGAAGGCTCACGCGCCGCATGATTCGGCTACCCTCGCAGGAACCAGTGCGCGGCCAGCGCCGCGGGCGGCATCGCCGCGAGCAGCGCGTCGACGCGATCGAGCACGCCACCATGACCGGGCAGCAACGCGCCGCTGTCCTTGACGCCGGCGACGCGCTTCAGCCACGACTCGTAGAGGTCGCCCAGCACGGAGAGCAGCGCAAGGATCAGCGCGAGCGCGATCCATGCCGCCACCGCGGGCGCGTCGAGCGTCCCGTCGTACCCGGCGGCACGCGCGAACGGGACCAGCGCCACGGCGTAGACCGCCACGGCGGCGAGGCCGCCCCACACGCCTTCCCACGACTTGCCCGGGCTCACCAGCGGCGCGAGCTTGCGGCGGCCGAACGCGCGCCCGGCGAAGTAGGCGGCGGTGTCGGCGATCCACACGATCGCCATCGCCGCCAGCACGAGCCATGGCGAGCGCGCCTGCAGCTCGACCAGCGCGATCCACGCTCCGCCGAGCACGACGCCGCCCGCGAGCGCGAGCGCGAGATGCGAGGGAGTGCGCCAGCGTCGGATCACCCAGGGCAGCGCGACGGCGAGCCAGAACAGCGTCGCGATGCCGCAGGCAACGTAGAGGACCTCGGCCGGCCAGCCTTGTCCCGCGACCGGCCGCGCCAGCACGAGGACGAGGAGGCCGAGCGTGCCCAGCCCACCGACGTAGGCGACGTGGCGCACCGTGCCGAAGCGCGCGAGCCGCGCCCATTCGTGCGCGGCAACGAGTGCCAGCGCGAGCGTGGCGAGCGCCCAGCCGAGCGGCGGCAGGGCGAACAGCGCGACCAGCACGACCGGCACCAGGACCGCCGCGGTGGCGACGCGCGTCGCGAGCGGCGTCATGGCGTGGTCGCCGGCGCGGCGAGCTGCTCGCTGGTGCGGCCGTAGCGGCGCTCGCGCGTGCGGAACGACGCGATCGCCTCGTCGAGCACCGTGCCGTCGAAGTCCGGCCACAGCCGGTCGGTGAACCACAGCTCGGTGTAGGCGAGCTGCCAGAGCAGGAAGTTGGATACGCGCTGCTCGCCCCCGGTCCGGATGAACAGGTCCGGCTCGGGCGCATGGGCGAGCGCGAGATAGGGCGCGAACGCGTCGGGGTCGAGCGGCGCGCCGTCGGACAGTGCCTCGGGATGGTGGCGGTAATACGCGCGCGCGGCCTGCGCGATGTCCCAGCGACCGCCGTAGTTCGCCGCGATCGTGAGCGTCAGCCGCGGGTTGGTCGCGGTGAGCGACTCGCCCGACGCGATCAGCGCGCGGATGCGCGGGTCGAAGCGCGTCGTGTCGCCGGCGACCTTGAGGCGGATCGCGTTGTCGTGCAGCTTGCCGACCTCGACCTCGAGCGCGCGCAGAAACAGCTCCATCAGGATCGACACCTCGTCGGCCGGCCGGCGCCAGTTCTCGCTCGAGAACGCGAACAGCGTCAGGTAGCCGATGCCGCGCTCGATCGCGGCGCGCACCGTCGCGCGCACCGCCTCGACGCCGCGCTTGTGGCCCGCGACGCGCGGCAGCCGGCGCTCCTTCGCCCAGCGGCCGTTGCCGTCCATGATGATCGCGACGTGCCGAGGCACGTCGCGCTCGTCCGGAATGTCGCGAGTCGTGGAGGTGAACACCGGCGGGTCGGGTCGCGGGGGCGCGTGCGCGCCCGGGCGGTCTCGGGCGCTCGCGCGCCCTAGACCGCCATCAGGTCCGCTTCCTTTGCGTGCAGTACCTTGTCGATCTCCGCGACGAAGCGGTCCGTCAGCTTCTGCACGTCGGCCTGCGCGTGGCGCTCGTCATCCTCGGCGACCTTGTGGTCCTTCAGGAGCTTCTTCAGGTGCTCGTTCGCGTCGCGGCGCACGTTGCGCACGGCGACGCGCGCGGTCTCGGCCTCGTGACGCACCACCTTGATGAGATCCTTGCGGCGCTCCTCGGTGAGCGAGGGCATCGGCACGCGGATAACGTCGCCCGCCGACGCCGGGTTGAGCCCCAGGTCGGAGTCGCGGATCGCCTTCTCGATCGCCGGCACGAGCTTCTTCTCCCACGGCTGCACGGTGATCGTGCGCGCGTCGGCGAGCTGCACGCTGGCGACCTTCGGCACCGCGGTCATCGTGCCGTAGTAGTCCACCATCACGTGGTCGAGGATCCCCGCGTGCGCCCGCCCGGTGCGCACCTTGCCGAGGTCGACCTTGAGCGTCTCGAGCGTCTTCGCCATCTTCTGCTCGGCGCCCTTCTTGATCTCCGCGATCATCTGTCCCCTCCCGTCGGGCCTGTCTAGCAATGCACCAGCGTGCCCTCGTCCTCGCCCATGACCACGCGCTTGAGCGCACCCGTCTCGAAGATCGAGAACACCTTGAGCAGCATGTCCTGGTCGCGGCACAGCGCGAGCGCCGTCGCGTCCATCACCTTGAGGTTCTTGACGATGGCCTCGTCGAACGTGAGCTCGGCGTAGCGCCGCGCCGACGCGTCCTTCTTGGGATCGGCGGTGTACACGCCGTCGACCTTGGTCGCCTTCAGCACGATGTCGACGCCCATCTCGCGGCCGCGCAGCGCCGCCGCCGTGTCGGTCGTGAAGAACGGGTTGCCGGTGCCGGCCGCGAAGATGACGACCCTGCGCTCCTCGAGGTGGCGCAGCGCGCGACCGCGGATATAGGGCTCGGCGACCTGGTCGATGCGCAGCGCCGACTGCACGCGCGACTCGACGCCGGCGCGCTTGAGCGCGTCCTGCAGCGCGAGCGCGTTCATCAGCGTCGCGAGCATCCCCATGTAGTCGGCGGTCGCGCGGTCCATGCCGGCCGCGCCGGGGGCCACGCCGCGGAAGATGTTGCCGCCGCCGATGACGATCGCGATCTCGACGCCGAGGTCGTGCACCTCGCCAATCTCGGCGACGATGCGGTCGATGGTCTCGCGGTTGATGCCGTAGGCGTCGTCACCCATCAGCGCCTCCCCCGACAGCTTGAGGAGGATGCGCTTGTAGGCGGGGACGCGGGCCGCGGCGGTGACGGCGGCAAGCGGCGTGGAGGTGGGCGGATTCATCGCGATCTCCGAAGGGACACGCAACCGGCGCGGGAGGTTCCTCGGGACCGGGCCGCGCGCCGCGGCATTCCGGACCGTCCGGAGGGCCGCCCCCCGGCCCCGGCCGTCGCTACGCCTTCGCCATCGCGGCCACCTCGGCCGCGAAGTCGTCCTTGCGCTTCTCGATGCCTTCGCCGACGACGAACATCGCGAACGCGTTCACGCTCGCCTGCTGCGCCTTCAGCACCTTCTCGACCGTCTCGTCGGGGTTCTTCACGAACGGCTGGCCGAGCAGCGTCACTTCCGACAGGAACTTGGCCACGCGGCCCTCGACCATCTTCGCGACGATCTCGGGCGGCTTGCCCGACTCGGCCGCCTGCGCCGTGTAGATCTCGCGCTCCTTGGCGATCAGGTCGGCGGGGACCTCGTTGCGCGACACCGCCACGGGGCGGATCGCGCCCGGCGCGCCCGACGCCGCGACGTGCATCGCGATGTCCTTGCCGAGCGCGGCGTCGCCGCCGTCGAACTCGACCATCACGCCGATGCGTCCGCCGCCGTGGACGTAGCTCGCGAGCTTCGCGGCCGTGTGGAAGCGGCGGAAGCGCCGGATCGACAGGTTCTCGCCGATCTTCTGCACCAGCGCCTGGCGCAGCGACTCGACGGTGCCGCCGTCGAGCGGCAGCGCGGTGAGCGCCGCGACATCGGCGGGGTCCCTCTCGGCGACGAGTTGCGCGCAGCGCTTCGCGAACGCGACGAAATCCTCGTTGCGCGCGACGAAATCGGTCTCGCAGTTGACCTCGCACAGCGCGCCGGTCTTCGCGTCGGCCGACATCCACGCGCCGACCACGCCCTCCGCCGCGACGCGCGCCGCGGCCTTCGACGCCTTGGCGCCGGAGCGGATGCGCAGCAGCTCCTCCGCCTTCGCCATGTCGCCGCCGGCTTCCGCCAGCGCCTTCTTGCATTCCATCATGCCCAGCCCGGTGCGGCTGCGCAGCTCCATCACACTGCTCGCGGAGATGTCCGCCATGCTCGTGCTCCGTTGCGCGGCGACGCCGCTCGCGCGGTGCCGCTGCCGGCCGCCGGCACACTGCGCCGGCGACCCGTGGTCCGAAAAAAGGGGACCCGTGGGTCCCCGGCGTTCCTTCCGCCTACTTGCGCGCGGGCTCCTCGGCGACCTCGACGAACTCGTCGCCGCCTTGCGCGATCTCCTGGATCACGGTGCTGCGCCCTTCGAGCACGGCGTCGGCCGCGCCGCGAGCGTACAGGCGGATCGCCCGGCTCGAGTCGTCGTTGCCCGGGATCACGTGCGCGATGCCTTCCGGCGAATGGTTGGTGTCGACCACGGCGACCACCGGGATGCCGAGCTTCTTCGCCTCGGTGACCGCGATCTTGTGGAATCCCACGTCGACGACGAACATGGCGTCGGGCAGCGCGTTCATGTCCTTGATGCCGCCCAGGCTCTGCTGCAGCTTGGCGAGCTCGCGCTTGAGCTGCAGCGCTTCCTTCTTGGCCATCCGGTCGAAGGTGCCGTCGGTGGCCATCTGCTCGAGGTCCTTGAGGCGCTTGATCGAGGCCTTGACCGTCTTGAAGTTGGTCAGCATGCCGCCGAGCCAGCGCTGGTCGACGTAGGGCATCGACGCGCGGCGCGCTTCCTCGGCGATGATGTCGCGCGCCTGCCGCTTGGTGCCGACGAACAGGATCGTGCCCTTGTTCGCCGCCAGCTGGCGCACGTACTTCATCGCGTCGTTGTACTTCTCGAGCGTGCGCTCGAGGTTGACGATGTGGATCTTGTTGCGGTGGCCGAAGATGTACTCGGCCATCTTCGGGTTCCAGTAGCGCGTCTGGTGGCCGAAATGCACGCCGGCCTCCAGCATCTGGCGCATCGTGACGGACATGGCGACTTCCTCTCGTGTCAGGGTTGAAGAGCGTCGCCCGAGGACAAATCTGGTCCGCGGACACCGGGCCCAACGAGGACGCCGGTCGTCGCGCGAACACCCTGAACCCCCGGGTGCGCGGAGTGCCGTCCGGCAGGCGGGCCGCAGAAAAAGCGGTCGCCAGTCCGGGCGGGTCGAGCTAACTTGATATTCTAGCACGCTTTTGCCACTTTCCTCTGCCCGACCGTCCCCCGCCCCGTGACCCTGCCCCTTCCTCCCGCCGACCGCGCCGCAGCCTTCGGGGCGGCCCGCGACGCCGCGTTCGTCGCCACCCTCCCGGGGGTCGCGTTCGTCGACGTCCAGGGTGCCGACGCCGGGCCCTTCCTGCAGGGACAGCTGTCGAGCGACGTGGCCGCGCTCGGCGCCGGCGCCGCCCAGTGGTCGACCTACAGCTCGCCCAAAGGGCGGATGCTTGCCACGCCTCTCCTCTGGCGCGTGGCCGGGCGCGAGGGCTATCGGGTGGCGCTCGCCGCCGACCTCGCGGAGGCGGTCCGCAAGCGCCTGGCGATGTTCGTGCTGCGCTCGAAGGTCACTATCACCGGGTCGCCGCTGGCGGCGATCGGCATCGGCGGTCCGCTCGCCCGCGCCGGGCGCGACATCGACGCCGAGCGCCTGCCTGACCGCGGCGCGGCGGCGGCGATCAGCGCCGGCGATGTCGCCGGCCTTCCCGACGGACGCCTGCTGGTCGCTGCCGCGCCCGACGCCGCAGACGCGATCGTGGCAGCGCTCGCCGCGCATGCGACCCCCGCCGACGAATCCGCATGGCGCTGGCTCGGCATCCGGGCCGGCGTCGCGGAGGTGCGGCGCGCGACGCAGGAGCTCCACGTCGCGCAGACCGCCAATTGGGAGGTCGTCGGCGGCGTGAGCTTCACGAAGGGCTGCTTTCCGGGCCAGGAGATCGTGGCGCGCGTCCAGCACCTGGGGATCCTCAAGGAGCGCGCGCATCCGTTCCACGTCGCCGCGCCGCCGCCCGACGCCGCGACCCGCCTCTTCCGCGCGACCTCCGCGGGCGAAAGCTCGGGCAGCGTCGTCGACGCCGTGGCGTTGCCGGACGGTGGATCGGAGCTCCTGGCCGTGGTGCAGCTGTCCGCGCTCGAGCACGACGACCTGCGTCTCGGCGCCCCCGACGGTCCGCCGCTCGCGCGGCTGCCGCTGCCCTATGCGCTGCCGCAAAGCGCGCCCAAGCGCGTCAAGCTGTAGCCGGCAGGCATGGACGCGCCGTCGTACTACGTCTGGTACCGCCTCGCGGGCGACGCATGCGAGGCGCGTGCCGCGGTGACCGCGATGATGCTCGACGTCGCGCTCGAGTGCGGCGTCGTCGGCCGACTCATGAAGCGAGCCGACGACCCGGCGACGTGGATGGAGGTCTACGAGGCGGTCGACGACCCGGCGCAGTTCGAGCTCGCGCTCGCCGACGCGCTCGACCGTCATGGCACCTCGTCGTTCGCCGATGGCGGCCGCCACGTCGAGCGCTTCGTCGCCTGCGGCAGCGCCGACGCCGATCCGGATTTCTAGGCATGTGCCTGGCCGCGATCGCGCTCGACGCGCATCCCCGCTACCGCCTCGCGATCGCCGCGAACCGCGACGAGTTCCACGCGCGTCCCGCCACGCCGGCCCACTGGTGGCGCGAAGGCTGGCTCGCCGGACGCGATCTCGACGCGGGCGGCACCTGGTTCGGCGTGCGCCGCGACGGGCGGTGGGCCCTGGTCACCAACGTGCGCGAGCCGGGACGCCGCGACGAGCGCGCCGCGTCGCGCGGCGAGCTTGTCACGCAGGCGCTCGCCGCGGACGCGCTCGAACGGTGGCTCGAGGCCGCTGCCGCGCGCGGCACGCGCTACAACGCGTACAACCTGGTCGCCGGCAGCACGACCGCCGCGCGTTGGCAGTCTAACCGCCACGCAGGGAGCGCTGCGCTCGCCCGCGGCGTGACTGCGCTGTCCAACGCCGGCCTCGGCACGCCGTGGCCCAAGGTCGCGCGCGTGTCGGCGGCGCTCGCGGCATGGTCGGCGCGCGGCGACGACGGCCCCGACACGCTGTTCGACGCCCTGGCCGACCGCGAGCGTGCACCGGATGCGGCGCTCCCGTCCACCGGGGTGACGCTCGAATGGGAGCGGATGCTGTCGGCCCCGTTCATCGTGAGCGAGCGCTACGGCACGCGCTGCTCGACGCTCCTCACCGTGGATCGCACCGGCGCGGCGCGCTTCGTCGAGCGCACGTTCGACGCCGCGGGCAACCTGGCGGGCACCGTCGACGAGCGCTTCGCGATCGCGACGTGACCTAGCGCAGCGCCTTCGACATCTCGCGATGCGGAATGCCGGCGTCGTCGAACTCGTCGCCGCTGATGGCGAAGCCGTGCGACTCGTAGAACGGGATGGCGTGCGTCTGCGCGTTGAGCCGCGCAATCGCATGGCCGCGCGTCCGCGCGAGCGCCACGAAATGCGCGAGCAGCGCACTGCCGACGCCGCGGCCGCGCCAGCCGGGCACGACCGCGAGGCGGCCGATGTGGCCATCGGGCAGCAGGCGGCCGCAGCCGATTGCCTCGCCCGCCGCATCGACCGCGAGCGCGTGCTCGCAATCGCCGTCGACGCCGTCCCATTCGAGCGCCTCGGGCACGTCCTGCTCGATGCAGAACACGCCGACGCGGATGCGACGCAGCGCGTCGAAGTCGCGCTCGAAGTCGGCGGGCCGCACGGAGAACCCGCTCGTCATCGCGCGGGGCCGTAGTCGTGGAAGGCGAGCCGCGCGGCGCCGTCGCGCACGTCGAGCGCGAGCCGGCCGCCGACCGGCAACGTCAGCTTGTCGCGCACGTGCCCGAACGGCAGGCCGGTGTAGATCGGCACCCCGCAGGCGTCACGCAGCCGCGCAACGGCGGCATCGAGGTCGTAGCCGCCGTCGTTGGGCACGAGCGCGTACTCGGTGAACGCGCCGAGCAGCACGGCGCGCTGGCGCTCGAGCACGCCGGCGTACTGGAGCTGCCACAGCATGCGCTCGACGCGGTAGGGATGCTCGGCGACGTCCTCGACGAACAGGATGCCGCCATCGACGTCCGGCAGGTAGGGCGTGCCGACCAGCGAGGCCACCATCGCGAGATTGCCGCCCCACAGGACGCCGTCGACCGCGCAGCGCGATGGGCCGTCCAGCGCGCACGTCACCTCGTAGTCGCGCGAGCCGATGAGGCCGAAGCAGTGCGAAAGCGTGAACGCGCTCGGCTCCGTCGCACCGAAGTCGAACGCGAACGACGGCCCCGCGTAGGTGACCATCCCGGCGCGTGCGAGCGTCGCCATCTGGAACGCCGTGAAATCGGAATGGCCGAGCCAGCGCTTGCCGGCCCGGGCGAGCATCGCATAGTCGAGGCGGCCGAGCAGTCGCGTCGTGCCGTAGCCGCCGCGCAGCGCGATCGCGACGTCGACGTCGGCGCGCGCGGCGACGCGGCCGATCGCCGCGAGCCGCTCGTCGTCGGTCCCGGCGAAACGCATGTGGCGGCCCAGCGCGCCCGGATCGATCCAGACGCGATGTCCCATGCCGCGGAGACGCTCGGCGGCGCGTGTGACCGCGTCCGGTTCGGTCGCATGGCCCGCCGGTGCGTAGACGCCGATGTCCATGCGGCGATTCTCGCATGGGCGTAAGCTAGCCCGCGAAACCCGCGTAGCCAGGGAGGCGCGTCGTGCGCGACCGGGGGTTCGCCCTGCTGGTGGCGGCGTTCGCCGCGACGGGCGCGCTCGCGCAGGCGCCTGCCGCGGTCCACGTCGGCACGCCCGAGGTGACGAGCCGCGACGGGCGCCACTGCGCGTTGCATCCGCGCTTCGACGGGCCGCTCGTCCTCGTGCACGGCACGTCGTTGCCCGCGCCGACCGCGCCCGCCGTCGCGCTGCTCCTCGACGCGTCGTCGCAGGTGATGCTGGTGGACGGTGCGATCCCCGGCGCGGCGAAGCTGCGCGACGCGACCGAGCCGCCCGATTCGGACATCGCCGAGCTGGGCGAGCTCGTCACCGAGGCGAGCGGTGCGACGCTGACGGCGCGCTTCCGCTATCGCTACGAGCGCATCGACTGCCGGATCGAGGGAACCGTCCGCCTCGCGGCGGCCGACGCGGCGAGCGGTGCGGCGCTCGCGTCGCGCGCGATGCGGCTGCTCGACGCGTCGCTCGCGATCCGCGAGGTCGACCGGCTGCGCAACGCCGGCGATGCGAAGCCCGCGCTGCCGCTGGCCGAGCAGGCGCTGGCGACGCGCCGCGAGCTCCTCGGGCCCGACCACCGCCACACGCTGTTCGCCCTCGGCCGCCGCGGCTCCGTCGAATGGGACCTGGGCGAGCACAAGACCGCGGTCGTGACCCAGACGGACGCGTACCAGCGCATCACTGCGACACTGGGAGCCGCGCATCCGGACGCGCCGGGCACGCTGCAGAACCTCGCGCTCGTGCACTGGGACCTGGGCGAGCTCGAGCTTGCCGACGGCGAATTGCGCGACGCGCTCGAAGCGGCGCGCCGCGTGCTCGACGCCGACGATATCGACGTGCTCGCGACCCGGTTCAACCTCGCGTCGCTGCAGACCGAGCTCGGCAACATCGGCGAGGCGCAGGTCGGGCTCGAGCAACTCTACCGGACCTACGAGGCGAAGCTTGGCCCCGACCACCCGTCGACGCTGCTCACGCTCAACAACCTGGCCGGCGTCTACCGCCAGCTCGGCCGCTACGACGACGAGCTCCGCATCCGCGAGCTGGCGTGCGCCCGCTACGTGCGCGCGCTGGGCGAGCGGCATCCGGCGACGCTGCGCTGCCGTCACAACCTCGCGTTCGGGCTGTTCTCGACCGGGCGCAAGGAGGAGGCGATGGCGGTCGCGAAGCAGGCCTACGAGGACCGCGTCGCCGTGATCGGCGCCACGCACCCGGAGACGCTCTTCAGCATGCAGGCCTACGCGCAGACGCTGGCCGACAATGGGCGCGTCGCCGAGGGTCTCGCGCTGCAGCGCCGGCTGCTCGAGCTCCGGCGCGAGACGCGCGGCCCCGAGCACGTCGAGACGCTGCAGACCTACACGATTCTCGCGCGGCTCGAGCAGCTCGCCGGCGATTATCCGGCGGCGCGCGCATCCGCGCACACCTCGTTCGAGGCGTTCTCGTCGATCCGGCCGCGCTCGCCCGAGGCAATGATCGCCCTCGGCCGGCTCGCGTCGATCGAGGCCGACATGGGCGAGCGCGCCGCGGCGATCGACCACTACCGGACGCTCGTCGCGATGGTCGAGGCGCGGCGGCGCGTCGACAGCCTGTCGGCGGAATCGCAGCGCACGGCGTTCGCGGTCTGGGTGGTCGCGTACAAGCGGCTCGTCTCGCTGCTCGCCGACGCCGGCGCGACGCGCGACGCGTTCCGCCAGCTCGAGCTCTCGAAGGCGCGCGGGCTGCTGGAGACGCTTGCCTACCGCCGTGCCGAGGCCGCCAGCGGCCTCACGCGCGACGAACAGGCTTCTGTGCGCGCGCTCGAGCGCCGCATCGAGTCGCTCGACGAGGCGATCGCGCGGCTGCGCGGCTCGCCCGACGAGCAGGTGAAGGCCGAGGCCGACCGCACCGTCGCCGCGCGCGAGCTGGCGGACCTCCGCGCGACGCTGCGCGAGCGCCATCCCAAGTACGCGCGGCTCACCGACGCGACGGTGGTCGACGCCGAGGCGGCGCGCGACCTGCTCGCCGCCGACGCGGCGCTCGTGAGCTATCTCGTCGACGACGAACGCGCGCAGGCGCGTGCCGTCGACGACCGCCGCGGCGTGGCGCGGGCTTTCGACCTCGGCGAGCTTCCGCGCCTCGGCGACACCGTCGCTGCGTGGCGCGCCCTGGTGGCGCCGCGCGCCGGCGCGCCCTCGGTGGTCTGGAAGCGGGCCGACGGCAGCTACGTCGCCTCGCTCGCTCGGACCGCGCCCGACGACGTCCGCGTGACCGACGCACGCGAGATCGCGCGCGCGCTGGGCGCACGGTTGCTGGAGCCCGTCGAGCCCGCGCTCGCCGGCCGGACGAGGCTCCTCGTCTCGCCCGACGGCCCGCTCGCGCTGGTGCCGTTCGAGGCGCTCGTCACGTCGCGCGGCCGCGCGCTCGAGCGCTACCGCGTGAGCTACGTGCAATCGCTGTCGGTGCTCGCGCTGGTGACCGAGCGCTCGCGCGAGCGCTCGCGCGCCGGCCAGCGGCGCGACCTCATGGCGATGGGCGCGCCGCACTATGCGGCGGGCGACACTGCCGCCGCCACGCGCGGCGCGGCGTCCGCGGCCGAAGTGCGGCAGGTCGTGATGCGCGAGGCCTCGTCCGAAGCCACGCTCCGCGCGTACGACAGCCTCGGCCTCGCCTGGCGGCCGCTGCCCGGCGCGAAGCGCGAGATCGACACGGTCGGCCGCCTCTTCGGCGCGCAGCCGCGCGACCTCTACGTCGACGAGCAGGCGACCGAGACGCGCCTGCGCGCGCTCGACGCGAGCGGCGAGCTCGCGCGCTACCGCCACCTGCTGTTCGCCGCGCACGGGTACCTGTCGACCGAAGCGCCGGCGCTCTCGGCGCTCGTGCTCGGACGCGATCCCGCCGACCCGGCGTCCGACGGCTATGTGACCGTCGCCGAGTGGGTCGGCTATCGGCTGGCGAGCGATCTGGTGGTGCTCTCGGCGTGCGACACCGGGGTCGGGCGCGAGATCCAGGGCGAAGGCGTGATGGGACTGCCGTTCGCGCTGTTCGTCGCCGGCAATCGCAACGCGGTCCTGTCGCTTTGGCCGGTCTACGACGAAGGCACGGCCGAGTTCATGCGCCGCTTCTTCGCGCGCGTGCGCGCCGGCGCGTCGCACGCCGACGCGCTCGCCGCGACCAAGCGCGCGCTCGCGCACGACGCGCGCTACGGCGACCCGGCCCACTGGGCCGGCTTCGTGCTCTACGGCAACTAGCGTCGCGCGGCGAAGAACGCCGACAGCAGCGCGCCGCACTCGTCGGCGCGCACGCCGCGCGTCACCGTCGCGTGGTGGTTGAGCCGCGGCTCGGCGAACAGGTCGACGACCGACCCGCACGCCCCGGTCTTGGGGTCCGCGGCGCCGAACACGACACGCGCAATGCGGGCGTGCAGGATCGCGCCGGCGCACATCGCGCAGGGCTCGATCGTCACGTAGAGCGTCGCTCCCGGAAGGCGATAGTTGGAGAGCGAGCGTGCTGCATCGCGGAGCGCGGCGATCTCGGCGTGCGCGGTCGGGTCGCTGTCGGCGATCGGCGCGTTGCCGCCGCGGCCGATCGCCTGTCCGTCCCTCACGACGATAGCGCCGACCGGCACTTCGCCGCGCGCCGCCGCGGCGCGCGCGAGCGCAAGCGCCTCGTCCATCCAGCGCGCGTCGTCAGCGATCGTCGTCGTCGACATGGAAATGGTGGAAGACCCGGTGGACGATCGGCGCGGCGACCACGCCCGCGGCGGCGAGCAGCACGAAACCGGAGACGAGCGCGTAGAGCGACTCGACGACCTTCCCCGCGCTTCCCGCCTGGCGAAGCTCGGGCGCGGGACCCATGCCCGACGCCAGCAGCGACGCGTGGCGGAAGGCGTCGAACCAATCCGCGCCCTCGAGCGTCGCGTGGAACAGGATCGTTCCGGCCGCGACCCACAGCGCCATGAACGCTACCGCGGCGGCCACGAACACCGCCATCCGGCGCACGAACACCTTGCGCGGCAGGAGCCGCTGGTGCCGTCGCTCGAACAGGTGCAGCTTCACCGCCCTCCCGCGCCGATCACCGCGTCGGCCTCGATCTCGACCAGGATCTCGGGCGCGATCAGCCGCGACACCTCGACCATCGTGCAGGCCGGCCGGATCGCGGCGAACGCCTCGCCATGCGCGCGCCCGACCGCTTCCCACTGGTCGATGTCGACGACGTAGATGCGCGTGCGCACGACGTCCGCGAGCGTCGCCCCTGCCTGCGCCAGCGCCGCCGCGAGGTTCGCGATGCACTGCCGCGCCTGCGCGTAGGGTTCGCCGAGCCCGACGATGCCGCCGTGCCCGTCGGTGGCCGTCGTCCCCGACACGAAGACGCTGGCGCCGACGACCACCGCGCGCGAATAGCCGACGATCGGCTCCCACGGCGCGCCCGACGCGATGTTCCGCCGGCTCATGTCCGAGCCGCCTTCGCGTCATGGCGCGCGCGGCGTTCCGCGCGTACTCGCGCGTCGTCCTCCCGCGCCTGCGCCGCGACCGCGCCCGCATCGATCGCCGCCAGCGCCGTCACGGCGCCGGCATAGGCGGGCGGCGGCGGCGCGCGGCGATAAGCGCGCCCGTAGCCGTCCCGCGCGACCAGCGCGAGGTCGACGAGCCAGCGGCGCAGCTCGACGTGATCGGTGGCGAGCATCGCGCCGGGACCGGCCAGCCAGGCGCCCAGCCGCTCGTTGACCTCGCGCTCGGTCGCATCGCGATCGGCAGGTATCGCGAGCGACGCCGCCGCCATCGCCGCAGCGAACGCCCCGCCGGGCGCGCCGGCGAGCGGGCCGAGTCCGACGCCGCGCTTGACCGCGAGCGTGCGCCACGCGGCGACATAGGGGTCTTCGATCATGGCGTTGCGGGAAGTGTGCATGGTCGCGCTCCTGCCGGGTCGGTTGCGCCCGCGGCGCGGTTGAACCGTCGTGCAACCGGCCGCCCGGGGCCGATCTTATACTCGCGCGGTGCGTTGCCGCCGGCTCCTGCTCCTGTGCTTGTGGCTCGCCGCCTCGTCCGCCTGGGCGGACGGCCGCATCTGCGCGTCGCGCGACGTGCTGCTGTTCGGCAACCAGGTCACCGGCACCGCGGTCACGCAGACCGCCGTGGTGAGCAACTGCGGCGACGCGCCGTTCCGTTTCACCGAGGTGAGCGTGCATCCGGCGACGGCGCCGGCCTACCACGTCGCATCGACGTGCGCCTCCGGCCAGTCGCTCTCGCCCGGCCAGGCGTGCAGGCTCGACGTGACGTTCGCGCCGACGAGCGCCGGCCAGGTGTCCGGCGCAGTGTGGCTGCTCAACACGACGTCGACCGGCACCCAGCTCGTCACCTTCTACGGCCGCGGCATCGACGCGACGTCGGGCACCGCATCGCTCAAGCTGTCCCCGTCGCCGCTCGTCTTCGACGCGCAAGTCGTCGGCACGACCTCGACGACGCGCACCCTTTCGATCCAGAACCTCGGCCCCGGGCCGCTGACGCTGCGCGCGCTGGTGATCAACGGCCCGGCCGCGTGGGACTACGGCATCGAGGGAACCTGCGGGATCGGCGAATCGCTGGCCGCGGGCGGCGTCTGCGAGCTTTACTTCTATTTCACGCCGGCGACGACCGGCGTGCGGGCGGCCCAGCTCAACGTCGATGCGCCCGAGCTCGCGAACCTCGCGGTCATGTCGATCAGCGGGACCGGCATCACCGCCGCGCCGCCGCCTGCCCCGCCGGCGCCGGTCGACGTCGTCGAGTACTTCCACGCGCCGCTCGACCACTATTTCCTCACAGCGGACCCGGTCGAGGCCGCGGCGCTCGACGCCGGCCTGCTCGGTCCCGACTGGAAGCGCACCGGCCAGTCGTTCCGCGGCTATGCGGGCGGCACGAGCGGCGGCGGCGCGGTCGATGCCTGCCGCTTCTTCGGCACGCCGGGCCTCGGGCCCAGCTCGCATTTCTACACCGGGAACGCCGCGGAATGCGCGGCCGTGAGGACGATCGCGCTCTGGCTCGATGAGGGCATCGCGTTTCGCGCACTCGCTCCAGTGGCCGGCGGGTGCCCCGCATCCACGCAACCGGTCATCCGCTTCTTCTGGCCGGGCACCGAGGTGTCGCAATCGCGCCATCGCTACGCGCGCGATCCGGCCGTCGTCGCCGCCATGCGCGCCGCCGCGTGGATCGAGGAAGGCCCGGTGTTCTGCAGTCCGCCGTGACCGCGCGCGTCGGCGCGCTCGCGCAACGCCCATCGCCCGGCGGCGAGCCGCCGCGGCGCCCGGCCAGCCGGCGCTCGCGCGACTAGTCCGTGTAGCCCAGCTCCCGCATCAGCGGCCCGGCGAGCGTCTCGACGGTCCGCCGGTCGGCGGCGCTCATCTCCTGGCGCCACGCCTCCGCGCGGTCGGTCTGCAAGGGCCGCGTGAGGTTCTCGTGCAGGCGCGCGCGCAGCGCGCGCGGCACCTTGGCGACTCCGTTGGGCAGCAGGCGATCGCCGAGATGCCCGATGTGGCGCGCACCGCTGGCGCGGTAATCCAGCATCCGATCGGCGTAGTCGAGCCCGAGGAAGGCGCACACGCCACGCAGCAGTCGCTCGGGCTCCTGCAACAGCTTCTCGTAGCGAAGCTCGTGGTAGGGGCGGCCCGACGACGCGAACGCCCGCGCGCTCGACACCATGGCGACCCACGCCTGCGCCGATTGCGCGACGCTGGCGCCCGCCGACGTCCTGCCGAGCGAGAGGACGACGTCGCGCGGGTCGCGGACGATGTGGATGAAGCGCGCCTCCGGCAGCAGCGATGCGATCAGCGGCATCCAGTTGGTGTTGGCCGGCGTCTTCTCGCCGAACAGCCGCTTGCCGGCCGCGTCCGCGTACATGCCGTACAGCACTCGCAGTCCCGCGGTGATCGAGAACGACGCGAGCTCGCACAGCCTCTCCCAGTAGGCGTCGCGGTCGATGCCGATGTCGTTCCAGTTGGAGACGTTCCAGCGGTCGGTCGTGACGAGCGCGAAGAACGCGCTGCGGAGCTCGGCGCCCGATTTCCCCTCCAGCGTGCGCATCTCGGGCAGGAACGCCGTCTCCGGCGGCATCGCGACCTCGGGGTGGCTGTCGAGCATGACGGTGATGAGCGTAGTGCCCGAGCGCGGGCATCCGACGACCACCGGCATCGGTCCGCGCGCCTCCGGCGGCGCGACCCGGCCCATCGCTTCGGTCGCACGCGCCTTTGGCGGGCCCGGCGCGTGCGACGCGGACGCCGGCCGCGACAGGTCGATCGGCCCGGAGTCGTAGACGGCCTTGCGGCTCACGAGCGTCCTACTCCCATTCGATCGTGGCCGGCGGCTTGCTCGACACGTCGTAGACGACGCGGTTGACGCCGCGCACCTCGTTGGTGATGCGGTTCGACACGCGCGCGATCAGCTCGTGCGGCAGCGGCGCCCAGTGCGCGGTCATGAAGTCGGTCGTCTGCACGGCGCGCAGCGCGACCGCGTGCTCGTAGGTCCGCCCGTCGCCCATCACGCCGACCGAGCGGATCGGCAGGAACACGGCGAACGCCTGCGCGGTCAGGTCGTACCACGAGACGCCCTGCGCATCGCGCGTCGCGCGGAGCTCGTCGATGAAGATCGCGTCGGCGCGGCGCAGCAGGTCCGCGTACTCGCGCCTGACCTCGCCCACGATGCGAACGCCGAGGCCTGGCCCCGGGAACGGATGGCGGAAGACCATCTCGCGCGGCAGCCCCAGCTCGAGGCCGAGCTCGCGCACCTCGTCCTTGAAGAGCTCGCGCAGCGGCTCGAGCAGCCCGAGGTGCAGCGTCTCCGGCAGCCCGCCGACGTTGTGGTGCGACTTGATCGTGTGCGCCTTCTTGGTCTTCGCGTCGGCGCTCTCGATCACGTCCGGGTAGATCGTGCCCTGCGCCAGCCACTTCGCGCGGGGCAGCTTCGCCGCCTCGCGCTGGAACACGTCGACGAACAGCCTGCCGATGACCTTGCGCTTGGCCTCGGGGTCGTCGACGCCGGCGAGCGCGGCGAGGAACTCGTCCGCCGCGTCGACGTGCAGCACGCGCACGCCGAGGTTCCGCGCGAACGTGTCCATGACCTGCGCCGCCTCGTCCTGGCGCAACAACCCGTGGTCGACGAACACGCAGGTGAGCCGATCGCCGATCGCACGGTGGATCAGCGCCGCGGCCACCGACGAGTCGACCCCGCCGGACAGCCCGAGGATCACCTCGTCGCCGCCGACCTTCGCGCGGATCGACGCCACCGCCTCGTCGACGTAGTCGTGCATGTTCCAGTCGCTGCCGCAGCCGCAGATCTCGTGGGCGAAGCGCGCGAGGATCGCCTTGCCCTGCGGCGTGTGCGTGACCTCGGGATGGAACTGCACCGCGTAGAAACCGCGCGTTTCGTCGGCCATCGCGGCGATCGCGCAGGCGTCGGACGACCCGATCGCGCGAAAGCCCTGGGGCATCGCCGTGACCTTGTCGCCGTGGCTCATCCACACGTCGAGGAGCCCGTGCCCCTCGGCGTTGCCGCGGTCCTGGATGTCGCGCAGGAGCCTGGAATGGCCGCGCGCGCGCACTTCCGCGTACCCGAACTCGCGCACGTGCCCGAGCTCGACCGTGCCGCCGAGCTGGTGCGCCATCATCTGCATCCCGTAGCAGATGCCCAGCACCGGCACGCCGAGCGTCCACACCGCGTCGGGCGCGCGCCCGGACCCCGCGTCGTGCACGCTCTCGTGGCTGCCCGACAGGATGACACCCTTCGCGCCGAAGCCGCGCACGAACGCGTCGCCGACGTCCCAGGGATGGATCTCGCAATAGACGTGCGTCTCGCGCAGCCGGCGCGCGATCAGCTGCGTGACCTGCGAGCCGAAGTCGAGGATCAGGATCTTGTCGTGATGGGACAAAGGCGGCGATGGGCGATGGGCGACAGGCGATGGGGAACTCCCGCCTTCGCCGGCACGAACCTGCACCGTCGTCGAACTGGCCACGCCTTTTCCCATCGCCTATCGTCCATCGCCCCCGGCCCGGCGTCAGCCGGCGCGGTAGTTCGGCGCTTCCTTGACGATCTGCACGTCGTGCACGTGCGACTCCTGCATGCCGGCCGCGGTGATCTGCACGAACTCGCCCTTGCGCGAGAGCTCGGCGATGGTCGCGCAGCCGCAGTAGCCCATGGCCGCGCGCAGTCCGCCCATCAGCTGGTGCACGACGTGGACCATCGCGCCCTTGTACGGCACGCGCCCCTCGATGCCCTCGGGGACGAGCTTCTCGGCCGCGGCGACCGGGTCCTCGCCTTCGAGCTCCTGGAAATAGCGGTCCGAGCTGCCCTGCTGCATCGCGCCGAGCGAGCCCATGCCGCGGTAGCTCTTGTACGAGCGTCCCTGGAACAGCTCGATCTCGCCGGGCGATTCGTCGGTGCCGGCGAACAGGCTGCCCAGCATCACGCACGACGCGCCCGCGGCGATCGCCTTCGCGACGTCGCCCGAGTAGCGGATGCCGCCGTCGGCGATCAGCGGCACGCCGGCGGCCGACGCGCCTTCGAGCGCGAACTGGATCGCCGTGATCTGCGGCACGCCCACGCCTGCGACGATGCGCGTGGTGCAGATCGAGCCAGGCCCGATGCCGACCTTGACGCCGTCGGCGCCGTGGTCGACGAGCGCCTTCGCGCCCGCCGCCGTGGCGATGTTGCCCCCGATCACCTGCACGCCCGGGAAGCGCTTCTTGACCCAGGCGACGCGATCCAGCACGCCCTGCGAATGCCCGTGCGCGGTGTCGACGACGATCACGTCGACGCCCGCCTCGACCAGGAGCTCGGCCCGCTCCTCGTTGTCGGAGGCGACGCCCACCGCGGCGCCGACCCGCAGCCGCCCGAAGTCGTCCTTGCACGCGTTCGGGTGCTCGGTCGCCTTCAGGATGTCCTTGACGGTGATGAGCCCCTTCAGCTCGCGGTCCGGCGACAGCACGAGCACGCGCTCGAGCCGGTGGCGGTGCATCAGCGCTTTCGCCGTGTCGAGGTCGGTGCCCTCCGGCACGGTCACGAGCCGCTCCCCCGGCGTCATGATCGCCGACACCGGCGCCTCGAGCTCGGTCTCGAAGCGCAGGTCCCGGTTGGTGACGATGCCGACGACCTTGCGGCCGTCGACGACCGGCAGGCCCGAGATGCGATGGCGCGCGATCAGCGCGAGGAGCTCACGCACGGTCATCGTCGGGGAGACCGTGATCGGATCCTTGACGACGCCGCTCTCGAAGCGCTTGACCTTCGCGACCTCGGCGGCCTGGCGGGCGGGCGGCAGGTTCTTGTGGATGACGCCGATGCCGCCCTCCTGCGCGATGGCGATCGCGAGACGGCTCTCGGTGACCGTATCCATGGCCGCGGACACGATCGGGATCTGGATCGCGATCTCGCGCGTGAGGCGCGTGGCGAGCGAGACGTCGCGGGGTACGACGGTGGAGTGCGCGGGGAGGAGCAGGACGTCGTCGAACGTGAGCGCGGTGCGGACGACTCGCATGGGGGCGGGACTCCCGGGGCTCAAAAACGAATTATACCCGCGTCGCCGCGGGTCCCCGGGCGGACCCGCCGCTGTCGCGCGCGCGCCACGCTCCGGCGCCGCAGCCGACCGCTCGCGTTGACGCCGGCGATGCGGCTCGGGTACCGTGGCCGCATGGACTCCCGTGCCGCGCCCCGCCACCGTGCCCGCGCCGCCTTGGCGGTGCTCGCTCTCGCGCTCGTCGCGGCCGACGCGGCGGCCGCGCTGTACAAGTGGACCGACGCGAACGGGCGCGTCGTCTATTCCGACCAGGCGCCGCCGGGCGGGGTGAAGTTCGAGATCGTCGGCGGCGCGCCGCCGCCGGACAACCCCAACGCGGTGCGCGAGATGGCCAACAAGGACATCGAGCTTAGGAAGCTGCAGAAGGATCGCGCGGAGGAGGCGAAGAAGGGCGAGAAGGCGCGCGCCGACGCCGCGAAGCGCGCCGACATCTGCACGCAGGCGCGCACCGCGGTGCGGATGTACCAGAACGAGTACGAGGGGATCTACCGCTACGACGACAAGGGCCAGCGCGTGATGCTCGAGCCGGCCGAGCGCGAGCGCCGCATGGCCGACCAGCAGAAGCTCGTCAAGGAGTACTGCACGAGCTAGCGCGCGCCGCGGCCCGACGACGACGGCGGCTCGCGGCCGCCGTCGTCGTTTCGGACATCGGGCCGAAGCCCGACCTACTGGGGCTTCTTCTCGAGCTGCGACTGCTCGATCTTCACGTCGGCGCGCGCGCGGAGCGAAGCCAGGTAGGCGTTGACGAACTCGCGGCCCAGCTGGTCGCCCATCCTCTCGCCGGCGAGCTTGAGCCGCGCCTCGTCGGGCGGCGGGGTCTCGACGACGCGGATCACGCGGTAGATCGCGAAGCCGCCGCGCGGCGGGGTGCCGGTGACGTAGGCCGGGAATTTCGCGGGCTCGGCCTGGAAGATCCTGGTGAGCGCCTCGGGCGGGAAGCCCGCGCCGACCTGGTTGCGCGTCAGCTCGACCGGCTTTGCGAAGGTCACGCCCGCTTCGCGATCCGACTTGCCCTGCTGCAGCAGCGCGAGCTTCTGGCGCCCGACGCGCTCGGCCACCTCGGTGGCGGCGCGACGCTCGAGCTGGCGGCGGATCTCGGCCCTCACCTCGTCGAACGGGCGCGGCGCCGCCGGCTTGTACTCGATCACGCGGCCGGACATCAGCGTATTGGGCGCGACCTCGATCGCCTCGCTGTTGCGCTTCGCCTGCACCGAGGCCGGCGCGAACACAGCGTCGGCGAACTTGGCGTTGTTGCGGCCGAGCTGCTGGACCTGCGACTTGGTCAGGAACGGCGTCGTCTGGATCGGCACCTCGAGCGCCTTGGCCACGCCTTCGAGCGAATCGGCCTGCTCGTAGACCAGGTTCTGGAACTGGTCCGCAGCGGCCTGGAACCGCTGCTGCGCGTGCGTGCGCTTGAGCTCCGCCTCGATCGTTCCCTTGACGTCGTCGAACGGGCGCTGCGTCGCCGGCTTGGCGCCGGTGACGCGGATGACGTGCCAGCCGAAGTCGGTCTGCACCGGGCCGACGATGTCGCCGGTCTTCGCGGCGAACGCCGCGTCCTCGAACGGCTTGACCATCGTCCCGCGCCCGAACGAGCCGAGGTCGCCGCCTTGCGCGGCGGAGCCGGGATCCTGCGATTCCTTCTTCGCGATCTCGGCGAAGCGCGCCGGCGCCGCGCGCACCTGCGCGGCGATCTCGTCGGCCTTCTTCTTCGCCGCCGCCTTGTCCGCGTCGCTCGCGTCCGGCCGCACCGCGATCAGGATGTGCGCGGCGCTGCGCTCGTCGGGCGTCGAGTAGCTCGCGAGGTTGGTGTCGTACTGCTTGCGCACCTCGGCGGCGTCGACCGTCGACTTGCCGGCGAGCGCGTCCACCGACAGGACCGCGTACTCGATGCGCGCCTGCTCGGGCGTGACGAAGGCATTGGGATTCTGGTCGTAGAACGCCTTGACGGCCGCATCGTCGACCTTGGCCTCCTTCGCGTACGCCTCGGCGTCGATGACCGCGCTCGCCACCTCGCGGCGCTGCTCGAGCAGCATCAGGTAGCGCTCCGCCGACGTCTGGGCGACGATGCTGCCCGCGCTGAGCGGCTCCTGCAGCGGCGACTGCGAGAGCTCGCGGCGCACGCGGTCCTCGAAAATCGCCGGCGACATGTTCTGGCCCTGCAGCAGCGTGCGGTAGCGCTCGCCGGAGAACTTGCCGTCCTCCTGGAACGCCGGGATGTCGGCGATGAACTGCGCGAGCTGCTCGTCGGACACGCGGAAGCGCTCCTTCCGGGCCTCGGCGGCCAGCAGGCGCTGGTTGACCAGGTTCTCGACGACGGCGTAGCGCACCTCGGGATTGTCGAGGAGTGCCGGGTCGAAGCCCCGGCCCATCGTCTGGCGCATCCGGTCGCTCTGCTCGCGCAGCGCGTTCTCGAATTCCTGGCGCGTGATCTTCTGGCCGCTCACGGTCGCGACCGTCTCGTCGCCGGCGGCGCCGCGGAAGTACCAGTCGACGCCGAAGAAGGCGAACGGCAGCATGATCATCGCGAGGACGACCTGGACCGCGCGCTTGTGCTTGTCGAGGAAATCGTACATGTGGTCGGGGTCCTGGACGGCGCGCCGCGCGCTTCGCGCAAGCGCCGCGGCACGAAAAAGGGCGAACTCGCGTTCGCCCTTCGGGATTGGCGGAGTGGACGGGACTCGAACCCGCGACCCCCGGCGTGACAGGCCGGTATTCTAACCAACTGAACTACCACTCCAGTTGCCGAGCCCGCTTCGGCCCGCCGAGGCGGGCCGCGCAGCGTCCGCTGGTGGGTGCTGACGGGATCGAACCGCCGACATTCGCCTTGTAAGGGCGACGCTCTACCGGCTGAGCTAAGCACCCGCTCGAGGATCCCGCCGTGTCCCACCCGCGCTTTCCGGCCCGCCTCGCGGCCGGCCGGAAACCCGTTCACGGCAGTCGATTATTTTAGCTCATCCTTGAGCGCTTTGCCAGCCCGGAACTTGGGCACCTTGGCGGCCTGGATGCGGATCGTGTCGCCGGTGCGCGGGTTGCGCCCGGCCCGCGCCGTGCGGCGGCCCACGTAGAAGGAGCCGAACCCGACCAGCGTGACGATGTCGCCCTTCTTGAGCGAGCCCTTGATCGTGTTCATGGTCGCGTCCAGCGCGCGGCCGGCGGCGGCCTTCGAGATGTCGGCATGCCGCGATATGGCGTCGATGAGATCGTTCTTGTTCACGAAGGCGTCCCCGGGAAAATGCGAATGCGGTGGCAACGCGAGGCGAGCGCGTGCGCGTTTCGATGGTCGGAGTTCGGCGCGGAAAAGCGCGTGCGCCGCAGGCTTCGTTATATCGCCCGCGTTTTTGGAGTGTCAAGCGACGATTCGAGCCAACTTCACGCGCTGATGACGTTGCGCTTGAGGTTGCGCGATCTAAGTGATTGACGCGCCGCGCGTCGCATCGCAGCACGCGTCGCGCAGCGTTGCGACGAAAATGCAACGCGCGTGGGCACGGAACGTGCCGCACGCGCGTCGCGGTCCCGCCGGCGCGGGTCAGTGCTTGAGGACGGCGCCCTGATCCTCGGTGGCGGGCGCCGCGGGAACGGGCGCCTCGGCATCCTTCTTGTCCTCGACCAGCGGCGTCGGCTGGCGCTCGAGCGCCGCGTCGAGCACCTGCTCGATCCATCGCACCGGGCGGATCTCGATGCGGTTCTTGATCTCGTCGGGGATCTCCACCAGGTCCTTGACGTTTTCCTCCGGGATCAGCACCGTCTTGATGCCGCCGCGTCCGGCCGCGAGCAGCTTCTCCTTCAGGCCCCCGATCGGCAACACCTCGCCGCGCAGCGTGATCTCGCCGGTCATCGCGACGTCGCAGCGGACCGGCACGCCGGTGAGGATCGACACGATCGCGGTGGCGATCGCGGCTCCCGCGGACGGCCCGTCCTTCGGCGTCGCGCCTTCCGGCAGGTGGATGTGCAGGTCGGTCTTCTGGTAGAAGTCCGGCGC
>DATLIR010000297.1:0-4765 GCA_035539315.1 Casimicrobiaceae bacterium | reverse complement strand
TCGTCGTTTCCGGCGATCGGCCGCAGTCGCGGCGGCCCGAGCGTCAGACCGCGGCGAGCGCGCGATCGAGCCTCGCGCGGACCTCGCGCGCGAGCGGCTCGACGTCCGCGCGCCCGGAGAGCTCGAACAGCGCGATCGGGTCGAGCATCTCGACGTGCACCCGGCCTTCGTCGTCCTCGCGGACCACGACGTTGCACGGCATCAGGAGCCCGATCGACGGTTCGGCATCCAGCGCCTTTGCCGCGAATGGGGGATTGCACGCCCCCAGGATGCGCTGGCGCGGGCGGTCGAGGTCGAGCTTCTTCTTGAGCGTCGCCTGGACGTCGATCTCGGTCAGCACGCCGAAGCCCTCGGCGGCGAGCGCGGCGGTCGTGCGCTCGAGGGCTGCGTCGAACGGGAGGGCGACGGTGCGCCCGAAGCCGTAGCGGTTTTTCATGGGATCTCCATCGGGCTGCCCGGGTAGCCTACCCAATCGGAAGCGTGGGTTCCGTGACCTAGGTCACGGAGCGCCGCCGGCGTGACTGGGCGTGCTACGCTTCCCGCCCCATCGGCTGAGCTCGAGGAGCTTCACGTGGGCGAAGCGCCCGGAGGTCCGGCGGCGACCGACGCGCTCGACGCCGCTGTGAGCGAGGAGCGGCTCAAGGCCGCGGAAGCCTTCGTCGAGCTGGACGAAGGCGCGACCAGCCGCTACCGGGGCGCGCTCGCGCAGGTCACGACGACGCTGCTCGTCGTGATGAGCCTCTACCACCTGTATGCCGCCGTCGACATCGTCGGCGCGCAGGTGCTGCGCCCGGTTCACGTCGGCTTCGTGCTGGTGCTCGTGTTCCTGCTGTTCCCGATCGCGCGCCGCTACCGCAACCGGCTGATGTGGTGGGACGTGGTCGGCGCGCTGCTGGGCTTCGCCGCGATCGCCTACCTCATCGCGGGCGGCGACGACGTGTGGGACCGCAACGTCACGCCCACCGCATCCGACACGTTCTTCGGCGTCGTCTTCGTGCTGCTGGTGCTCGAGGCCTGCCGCCGCACGTCCGGCTGGATCATGACCTTCGTGATCGGCGCGTTCGTCGCCTACGCGTTCGCCGGCCCCTGGCTTCCCGGCCAGTGGGCGCACCGCGGCTACGACGTCGCAAGCCTGACCGGCTTCCTGTACCAGACGCTCGAAGGCGTCTTCGGCACCGCCGTCGACGTGAGCTCGACGCTGATCATCCTGTTCACGATCTACGGCGCGTTCCTGCAGCAGTCGGGCGCCGGCCACTTCTTCCTCGACTGGAGCTTCGCGGCGATGGGCGGCAAGCACGCGAGCGCGGGACGCACCGTCGTTCTCGCGTCGTTCCTGCTCGGCGGCCCGTCGGGATCGGGGGTCGCGACCACGGTCACGATCGGGTCGGTCGCGTGGCCGATGCTCGCGCGCTCCGGTTACGGCAAGGAAGCGGCGGGCGGCCTGCTCGCCGCGGGCGGCCTGGGCGCGATCATCTCGCCGCCGGTGCTGGGCGCCGCCGCGTTCCTGATCGCCGAGTTCCTGAAGATCGGCTACCTCGACGTGATCCTGATGGCGGTCGTCCCGACCTGCCTCTACTACCTGTCGCTGCTGGTGATGGTCGAGCTCGACGTGCGGCGCTTCGGGATGTCCGAGGTGGCGGCCGAGCGCGTGCACTCGCTGTGGCAGCTGACCAGGCGCTACGGCTACCACTTCGTGTCGCTGATCTCGATCGTCGCGTTCCTGCTGCTCGGCTTCTCGCCGATCCTGTCGGTGTTCTGGGCGACCGTGGTCACCTTCGCGATGAGCTTCCTCGACCGCGAGCACGCGCTGTTCCCGCGGCGCCTCGTCGGCGCGCTGCGCGACGGCTCCGGGCAGATGCTGAATGTCGCCGCTACCTGCGCCGCCGCGGGCATCATCGTCGGCGTCGTCGCAAAGACGGGGCTGGGCCTCAAGTTCTCGGCGATCGTCATTGCCTACGCGGGGGGAAGCCTGGTGCTGACCGCGGTCTACACCGCGCTGATCGTCTGGATCATCGGCCTCGCGGTGCCGGTGACCGCGAGCTATATCATCTGCGCGGTCATCGCCGCGCCCGCGCTCACCAAGCTCGGCGTGCCCGACTTCGCGGCGCACATGTTCATCTTCTACTACGCGGTCCTGTCCGAGGTCTCGCCGCCAACGGCGCTCTCGCCGTTCGCGGCGGCGGCGATCACCGGTGGCGATCCGTACCGGACGACGCTGCAGTCGTGGAAGTACACGCTGCCCGCGTTCGTCGTGCCGTTCGTGTTCGTGCTGTCGCCCGAAGGCGTGGGCCTGTTGCTGAAGACGCCGCCCGAGGGCTCGTGGGCGGGCGTGGCGTGGATCGCGGTGACGGCGATGGTCGGCATCACGGCACTCGCCTGCGGCGTGCAGGGCTGGCTCGCGGGACGTCTGTCGGTGCTCGAGCGCGCGGTGCTGGTGCTGGCCGGATTGGCGCTCGTCTACCCGGCGCCGTGGAGCGACGTCGCCGGATTCGCGGGCATCGCCGCCGTGGTCGTGGCGCGCAAGCTGATCGGGCGCCCGAGACCCGCCTGACGATGCGGCGTGTCGAAGCCTTGCTCGAACGCTACGGCGCATCGCACCGCCACCCGCGCAACGAGGCCATCCACTGGGTGTGCGTGCCGCTCATCACCTGGAGCCTGCTCGCGCTCCTGTGGTGGCTGTCGCCCGCGGCGGCCTACCTGCTGATCGGCGGGGCGACGCTGTTCTACCTCATGCTCTCGTTCACGCTCGCGATCGGCATGCTGGCGCTCGCCGCCCTGATGGTGTACCCGCTGACGCAGCTGGGTGACGCGACGCTTCCGCTGGCGCTCGCCGTCTTCGTCGCCGCGTGGGTCGGCCAGTTCGTCGGCCACCGGATCGAGGGGAAGAAGCCGTCGTTCCTCGAGGATGTGCGCTACCTGCTGGTCGGACCGGCGTGGCTGCTGGCCAAGGTGTATCGGAGGGTGGGCATTCCGTATTGAAACGGTCAAGGCGTCGATGGAGAACGGGAAATGGACGATGGAAGACTCGCGCACGCACGGCCCGTCGAGGCTTCCATGAACCATTGACGATGTTCGCCGTCGACGTCACCCGACCACGTTGATGCCCGCATCCCCCAGCGCCACGTGCAGCTGCTTCACGTGCTCGCGTCCGGTCGTCTCGACGACGCACACGACGCGCACGGCCGAGAGGTCCGGACCGGAGAACGCGCGGTCGTGCACGATCTCCTTGATCGATGCGCCGGTCGAGGCGATGACGGCCGTGAGCTTCGCGAGCCCGCCCGGCCGGTCCGAGATCGCGACGGTGAAGCGAGCCAGCCGGCCGTCGGTGACGAGGCCCGTCTCGATCAGCCGGTCGAGGATCGTGAGGTCGATGTTGCCGCCGCACAGCACCAGCGCGACGCGCCTGCCCTTGAGGTGGTCGAGCTTGCCGGCGAGGAACGCGGCGAGCGGCGTCGCGCCGGCTCCCTCCACGACGCTTTTCTCGAGCTCGATCAGCCGCAGGATCGCCAGCGCGATCGACGCCTCGTCGACCGTGACCAGCCGATCGACGACCTTCCGTGCGATCGCGTAGTTGATCGCGCCGGTCTGCGCCACCGCGAGGCCGTCGGCGAGCGTCGGCGCGAGCGCCACCTGCACCGGCCCCTTGCGCGCGAATGCGGCCGCGAGCGACGGCGCGTTCTCGGGCTCGACGCCGATGATCTCGACCGACGCCCGCTTCGCCTTGGCGACGAGGCCGATGCCGCTGATGAGCCCGCCGCCGCCGACCGGCACGACGATGGCTTCGATCAGCGGCGCCTGCTCGAGGATCTCGAGGCCCATCGTTCCCTGGCCCGCGATCACGTGCGCGTCGTCGAACGGGTGGATGAACGCGAGGCCGCGCTCGGCGCCGAGGTCGTGCTGCACGGCGAGGACCTGACCGAGGCGCGCGCCAAGGCGCAGGAGCTCGCCGCCGAGCTGCCGGCAGTTGGTGACCTTGATGAGCGGCGCGAAGCGCGGCATCACGACGGTGACCGGGATGCCGAGCAGGCTGCCGTGGTAGGCGACGCCCTGCGCATGGTTGCCGGCGGAGGCCGCGATCACGCCGCGCTCGCGGGCGTCCTGCGGCAGGAGCAGGAGCGCGTTGCGCGCGCCGCGTTCCTTGAAGCTGCCGGTGCGCTGCAGGTAGTCGAGCTTGCAGAAGACGTGGGCGCCGGTGAGCTTCGACAGCGGGATCGACTCGACGCAGGGGCTTTCGTAGATCCCGCCGCGGATGCGCTCGCGGGCGGCTTCGATGTCGGCGACGGAGACGGCGAGGGCGTCCATCGGCTAGAACGGCAACACCGTGCTGGGACTCACTTCGGCGAACACGCGGCGGAACTCGCCCTGGATGCGCGCGAGGGCGGCCTCGTCGTCGGCCTCGAAGCGCAGCACCACCACCGGTGTCGTGTTCGACGCCCGCGCGAGGCCGAAGCCGTCGGCGTACTCGACGCGCAGTCCGTCGAGGCGGATCACCTCGCTCGCGCCGGGAAAGCGCGCCCGCTCGGCGAGCTCGCGCACCAGCGCGTGCTGCTCGCCTTCGGCCACCGGGACGTGCAGCTCGGGCGTCGACAACGCATCGGGCAGTGCGTCGAGCACCGCCGACGGGTTGGCGTGGCGCGACAGGATCTCGAGGAGGCGCGCGCCCGCGTAGAGACCGTCGTCGAAGCCGTACCAGCGTTCGCCGAAGAAGGTGTGGCCGCTCATTTCGCCGGCGAGCGCCGCGTGCGTCTCCTTCATCTTGACCTTG
>DATLIR010000296.1:0-6853 GCA_035539315.1 Casimicrobiaceae bacterium | reverse complement strand
CCCCATGGCTGCGTCCCGCGTCCCGGCCAGCATCGACGCCTACATCGCCGGTTTCCGGCCCGAGGTGCGCGCGATCCTCGAGGAGATTCGCGCCACCGTGCGCCCGGTGGCGCCCGACGCGAGCGAAGCCATCAGCTACGGGATCCCGGCGTTCAAGCTGGACGGCGCGCTCGTCTATTTCGCGGGGTTCAAGCAGCACATCGGCTTCTATCCGCCGGTGCGCGGCAACGCGAAGCTCGAGAAGGCGGTCGCGCGCTATGCGAACGACAAGGGCAACCTGCGCTTCCCGCTCGACGAGCCGATGCCCCTGGCCCTCATCCGGCGCATCGTCAGGCATCGACTGAGGCAGAACCGCGCGGCGGCGAATGCGGCCGCCATGGCGCCGCGCCGGTCCCGGCCTTGAGCATGTCCACCCTCTTCCGGGAGGCTTGCATGCCGCTATCGTCGCGAGTCGCGGGTCATGGCCATTGATCCGGTGCTGTGCTGGGCGTTCGGCGGCGTCGGCGTATTCGCGGAGGGGATAGCGCTCATGCTCGCGCGCCGGCCGCTGCGCATGATGCGCGCCGGCGGCCGGGCCCGCGGGCGCGTCGGCGAGTCGGAGGGCGAGATGGTCTCGAGCTCGCGCGGACCCGCGCGGATGGCCTACTTCCCATCCGTCAGCTTCACGACGGCGAAGGGCGAGCCCATCACCTTCCGATCGCTCACCGGCCGCCGGACGGCGCCGGACATCGGCACCGAGGTCGACGTGATCTACGACCCCGCGCAACCGCGCGAGGCGGAAGTTTCGACGTTCGCGTCGCTGTGGCTCTTCCCGTTGGCGACCGCCGTGCTGGGGTTGCCGTTCCTGCTGGTGGGGCTCGCGTGCCTGGCCTGACGGGCGCCATGCGCGTCGCGATCCTGATCCACCGGCTCGACGGGCGCGAGGTGCCGCGCTTCGACGAGCGTCACGACTGAGGCGCGGGCCCGCGCCCCCGATCGATGTCGCACGGCGATCCGTCCAGCGCCGACGAAGTGCTGGAGGCGTATTTCGCCGCGAAGGACGGCAACCGCCCGCGCCTCGCCGAGCGCGCGTTCGACGCGGACGCCACGCTCGAGGTCCGCAACCGCTCCGAGGCGATCGACTTTCCCGCGATCACGCGGGGAGCCGGCGCGATCGCCGACGTGCTCGTGCGCCAGTTCGGGCGCACCTACGACGACGTGCACTCGTTCTACCTCGCGCGTCCGGCCGGCGACGCGACGTCATTCTCGTGCGGCTGGCTCGTCGGCATGACCGCGAAGGACGACGGCGCGGTCCGCGTAGGCGCCGGGCGCTACGACTGGACGCTCGAGCCGCGACCGTGGCGCGCGACGCGCCTGGTGATCACGATCGAGGCGATGCCGGTGCTACCGGCGCTGGAAGCACCCGCGGTCTACGCCTGGCTGGAACAGCTTGCGTATCCGTGGTCGACCGCGCGCGCCGCGATCGACGCCGCGCCGTTGATCGACGCCCTCGTGCCGGTGCTCGACCACCTGAGTGCCCACAGTAAGGCAACGTCCCGGTAATTCGCACGCGTCGGGTTTCGATTGCCTAGTGTCGCACGCGCGCTTACGCTTGCTGTCAACGGGGGTCGTACCGCCCGGACCGCTCATGCGCGCGATCGAAGCCCACCTTCCGGTTGTGCCCGCCGCCACAAGCGTCACCCCGACGACGGCGACGACGCCGGAGCTTTCCATCGCTCCCGTTCTCAGCAGCAGGCGGATCACGTGATCGAATGAACGCGGGCCGAGTCGCTGCGCGTTGGGGGCGCTGGCTCGCGCTGGCCGGGGCGACGGCCGCACAGGTGGTGACGGCACCGAGCCTCGCCCAGGTCGGCCCCAAGGTCCACCGCGTCGGCTACATCCAGACCGCGACCGCGGAGGAGCAGCGCCACCTCACTGCGGCGTTCGAGGACGCGATGCGCAAGCTTGGTTACGTCGAAGGGCGCAATGTCGTCTACGAGCGGCGCTTCGCCGACGGCAGCCAGGAGCGCCTGCCCGCACTCGCGGCCGAGCTCGCCCGTCTCCGCGTCGACGTCATCGTGACCGGCGGCAATCCGGTTGTCGCGGCGGTGAAGGAGGCGACCACGAGCATTCCGGTGGTCATGGCGGCGTCGCGCGATCCCGTCGGCGCCGGCTTCGTCGCGAGCCTGGCGCGGCCAGGGGGCAACATCACGGGAGTGACGAGCGACGCCGCGTCGGGCGTGGCGGGCAAGCACCTGCAGCTGTTGAAGGAGGCGATCCCCGGCGCCTCGCGCATCGGACTGCTGTGGAACCCATTGCCGCCGGGCGCCGATGCCTACCGGCGCGAGGTCGAGGGCGCGGCCGCCGCGCTGGGCTCGAGCGTGCATGTCGCATCGGCGCGCGGACGCGGCGAGTTCGAGGCCGCGTTCGCGTCGCTCGCGAGCGCGCGCATCGACGCGATGGTAGTGCATCCGGACCCGGTCTTCTTCACTGCGCGCCAGCAGGTGGTCGCGCTCGCCGCGAAGCACCGAATGCCGGCGGTGTACCACGCCGCCGAGGTCGTCGAGGCTGGCGGACTGATGTCCTACGGCGTGAGCCTCGAAGAACAGTTCCGCCGTGCCGCCGACTACGTCGACCAGATCTTGAAGGGGGCGAAGCCCGCGGAGCTCGCCGTGCGCCAGTCGGAGAAGCCGGAGCTCGCGATCAACCTCGCCACGGCGCGCGCGCTCGGGTTATTGATTCCGGCGTCGCTGCGCCTGCAGGCCGATCGCCTCGTCGAATGAGAGGCAGGAGGGCGGCGGCTCCGGGCATCGCCCACGCGCGCGGCCTCGCACGCGGGAAGCCGCCCTATCGATTGCCGCCGGGGCGTGCCCGCGCGGATGCCACGTCGTCGGGCTTGCGCGCCGCGACGACGACGAACTCGCCGGGCAGCCGGTAGGCGCGCTCGTCGCGCCACGGCTCGATCGCCTCGAGGTAGCGCTGGCAGACACGCTCGCGTACCTCGTCGCCGAAGCGCGACCACGCGAGCGCGACCGGCCCGCCGACGAACGCGGCACCGCAGGCCTCGTCGGCATCGCCGTACGCGAGCGTCGACGCGAAGCGATGCGATTCGATGTCGACCAGGTGCGCGTCGGCGCACAGCCGTGCGAGCGCGTCGTCCTGCCCGAGCCGGAAGAACAGCGGGCACACGTCGCTCGCGACCTCGGCGTCGACGATGCGAAACACCGCCGACCAGCCGCAGCGCGCGCGGTCGCCCCATACCGCGAGCACCAGGCGCCCGCCCGGCCGCAGCACGCGCGTCATCTCGGCGAGCGCGCGCGCCGGGTCGGACACGTACATGAGGCCGAGCGCGCAGGTCACGACGTCGAAGCTGGCGTCGGCGAGCACCAGGCGCTCGGCGTCCATGCGCGCGAAACGCGCTCCGGGCAGGCCGCGCGCCCGGGCACGCTCGCGCGCCACCTCGACCATCCGGCCGGAGAGATCGACGCCAACCACCCGTCCCGATGCGCCGACCGTATTGGCCGCGGCCAGCGCAACGAGGCCGGTTCCGCACGCGACGTCGAGCACGCGCTCGCCAGGCGCGAGCGCCGCCCGGGCGAGCAGCGCGTCCTGCGCCTCGGCGAGCTGGCCACGCCACAGCGGCTCGTAGTGCGCCGCCGCGAGGTCCCAGCCGTAGCGCTGGATGCGCCGTTGCAGCCGCGCGTCCACGAGGCTATTTCCGCGTGATCACGATCTCCAGGTACTCGCTCGGCACGACCAGCGACGACGGGCCGGCGACGTTGAGGCGCGACAGGAGATCGGTGAGGTCGCGGTCCAGTGCGGCGGCCGCGTCAACAGGCAGCGCGGCGAACGCCTTGTGGACCGGGCCGTACCAGGTGCGGAACACCTCGATGAAATGCGCCGGCGAGCGATAGCGGAAAGTGAAGATCTTGCGCTCGACGTCGATCTTCGCTGCGCGAGCGCCGAACAGCGCACGCAGGTGCGCCTCGGTGCCCCACAGCGCCGGCGGCTGCACCCCGGCCGGCGGCGGCAGGTGGCGCCCGAGCGTCTTGAAGAGCTGGCCGATGAAGCCCTCGGGCGTCCAGTTCGCGAGGCCGATGCGGCCGCCGGGGCGGCACACGCGCGCCATCTCGGTCGCGGAGGTCGCGTGGTCGGGCGCGAACATCACGCCGAACGTCGACAGCACGGCGTCGAAGCTCGCGTCGCCGAACGGCAGCGCCTCAGCGTCGGCGACCTGGAACCTGACGTCGAGCCGCTCGGCGCGCGCGCGCTCGGCGCCGCGGTCGAGCAACGTGGCGACGTAGTCGGTCGAAACGACCTGGCAGCCGCGACGCGCCGCGGCGAGCGTCGCGTTGCCGTTGCCGGCGGCGACGTCGAGGACCTTCTCGTCGAAGCGGAGGTCGCAGGCTTCGGCGAGCGATTCTCCGACGATCTGCAGCGTGGTGCCGATCACAGCATAGTCGCCGCTGCTCCACGCCGCCTGCTGGCGGCTCTTGAGTGCGGCGATGTCGACGGGGGCGTTCATGGCGTGTCTCCTGTGACCCGAAGGGGATGAAAAGGCGGTTGTCGTTGACCCTTTGCAGGAGGGTCGGAGGGCAGGCATGCAGCGATCCGGCCCGGCGCGAACTGTCGCGCACCGCGCGCGGCAACGTCCTGTCCGCGCGTCGCGACCGCCTGCCCGAGCGTCCGGATGCGTGCCCGCGATGCGTGCGTGCTTGCCGCGCGTCCGGAAATGCTGGCCGGACGTCCGCCCGCGCCGCCGCACACCCGGGGGCTTGGCCGCGTGCCGCCGGGGCTGTCACAATCGGCGCCTTGGGATCCGCACCCCCTGGACCGCCATGGGCATGAAGGACGTCGCCACGGCACTCGAGCGCGCGCGCACCGTGCTCGCACGGAAACCCGCCATGGGCGTGCACGACGACGCGCCGGCCACCGCGCGCTGGGGCGGCGGCACGCGCATCGAGGCGAGCCACGCCAACGGGACGCGCATGGAAACCGACATGCCCGCCGAGCTCGGCGGCAGCGGCGACCGCGTGTCGCCCGGCTGGCTGTTCCGCGCCGGGATCGCGTCCTGCGCCGCGACAACGATCGCGATGCGCGCGGCGGTCGAAGGCATCGACATCACCGACCTCGAGGTCACGGTGGGCAGCCGGTCCGACACGCGCGGCCTCCTCGGCATGACCGACGGCGCGGGCCGCGTCGTCGACGCCGGCCCGAGCGACCTGCGGATCACCGTGCGCATCGCCGCGAGCGGCGTGGCGCCCGAGCGCCTGCGCGCGCTCGTCGAGTCGAGCCGCGAGCGCTCGCCGATCCCGTGCGCGGTCGAAAGCGCGCTGCCGATCGACCTCTTCGTCGACGTGGGGACCCGCTGATGGACGCGCTCTCCGAGACGCTGCGCGTGGTGCGCCTCACCGGCGCGATCTTCATCAACGCGCGGTTCACCGAGCCGTGGTGCTACCAGTCGCCGAGCGCGGCGTCCGCCGCGCCGCTGCTCGAGCCCGGCGCCGAGAACGTGGTGATCTTCCACCTGATCACCGAAGGCGAGTGCCACGTCGAGATGGGCAACGGCGCGCCGATGCGCCTGATCGCCGGCGACGTCGTGCTGTTCCCGGAAGGCGACGCGCATCGCATGACTTCGCAGCCGGGCCTGGCGCCCGCGCCAGGCGGACGGCTCGCCGACGTGCTGTCGCGCCGGCCGCGCCAGCTCAGCTACGGCGGCGGGGGCCCGGCGACGCGGTTGGTGTGCGGCTACATGGCCTGCGATGCGCGCCTCGCGCGCATGCTGCTCGCCGGCCTGCCGCGGATCGTGCGCGTCAACGTGCGCGGCTCCAATGCGGGCGCCTGGCTCGAGGCGTCGGTGCGCTACGCGCTGGCCGAGGCGCGCTCGCCGCGGCCGGGCGGCGCCGGGGTGCTCGCGAAGCTGTCCGAGGTGCTGTTCATCGAGGTGCTGCGGCTCTACACGAACGAGCAGCGCGAAGGCCGCACCGGCTGGCTCGCCGGGCTCGGCGACCGCATCGTCGGGGCCGCGCTCAACGCGCTGCACAAGGAGCCGGCGCGGGCGTGGTCGCTCGAGGAGCTGGCGCGCGCCGCCGGCACGTCGCGCTCGGTGCTCGCCGAACGCTTCGGCCAGCTCGTCGGCGTTTCGCCGATGCAGTACCTCACGCAGTGGCGCATGATGCTCGCGGCGAACCTCCTGTGTCGCAGCAACATCCCGCTCGCCCGCGTCGCCGAGGATGTCGGCTACCAGACCGATACGGCGTTCAGCCGCGCGTTCCGGCGCGAGTTCGGCGCCCCGCCGGCGACGTGGCGCCGCAACCAGTCGGCGCGGACGACGGCGCGCTGACGCGCGCGTATCGTTTCCGCGAACGATGCTTTACGTCGTGCGTTTCCACGACCGTGCCGATCGCCTCGCGGTGCGCGAGCGATGGCTCGCCGCGCACGTCGCGTGGGTCGCCGCGCGACGCGATCGCGTCCTCGTCGCCGGCTCGCTGCGCGCCGCGCCCGGCGACGCGCCGGTAGGCGGGTTGTGGATCGTCGAGGCGGAGAGCCGCGCCGAGGTCGAGGCGATCGTCGCGACCGACCCGTTCTGGACCGAAGGGCTGCGCGAGCGCGTCGAGATCTGGCATTGGTCGAAGGCGCTGCCCGAGCCGGCGCTGGTGTGACGCGTCCCGCAGGGCAGTCAGCAAGGCGATGGCGGATCGTGGATAGCGGTTGATGGACGTTTCGCCAGCGTCGGCGTATCGACACCGCGACGACCCAGGATCCACCATTCTCCATTCTCCATTCTCCATTCTCCTTCTCCCTACTCCCTCCACCCTCCCTGTTATCCAACGATCCCCCATGCCCTCCATCGACGCCTCCTGGCTCCTGTTCG
>DATLIR010000295.1:0-10868 GCA_035539315.1 Casimicrobiaceae bacterium | reverse complement strand
CGAGCGCGACGCGGGCAACCTCGCCGCCGCGTCGCGGCGCGCGAACCTGCTGGTCGAGCTCGAGCCGGACAACCCGGACCTCAGGCGCTTCGCGGGGGAGCTCGCCGCAACGAGTCCCGGCTCGCGCCCGAAATGAGCGCCGCCCCCGGAGCGCCCGCCGGAAGGACGATCCCGCGAACCGGGTCGGGCTGGCCGTCAACGGCGCATCGCCGAAGGTCACCGTCGAGGTGACGTGATCGAAGGCGCGGTCCTGCGCCTCCCGTTCGCGCCCTTGGTCTGCGAGCGGAAACGGGCAATGCTGTCGGCGCCCGGCGCGCCGCTCCGCACGCCAGTGTTCACGAACCGTCCCCGCGGAAAGGGGCGATTCGACGACCGCGGGCACGTAGGGCATGATCGTATGCGTCGACCCGCTGGAGTGGCGGGATTGCGCGTCGCTATTCCCGATCACCGTTTTCCCGTCGGCCCGCGCGCGATGCGCCGGCGAACGGTGCTCGGCTGCGCGGCCGGCGTCGTTCTCTGGGGACTATCGCCGCTGGCGGCACAGGTTCCGGTCAAGGTTCATCGCATCGGCTACCTGACGATGCGCGCGAGCCTCGCCGATTTCGATCGAGCGTTCCTGGAATCCCTCGCAGCGCTCGGATATGTCGACGGCCGCAACATCGCCATCGACTTCCGTTTCGCCGACAGCGACCTCGAGCGCGCGGAGCGGATGGTTGGCGAGCTGATCGCGCTCAAGCCCGATGTCCTCGTGGTGGGGGGACCTGCCAGCCGAGTGGCGGCGCGGGTCACCAGCACCATCCCGATCGTGATGACCGCCGTGGCCGATCCGGTGGGGCAGGGGCTGGTCGCGAGCCTGCGCCATCCGGGCGGCAACCTCACGGGCGTGACGCTCCAGTCGACGGAGCTCGCGCAAAAGCGCCTGCAGATCCTGCGCGACATCGTGCCGTCGATCAGCCGCGTTGCGCTGCTCGGCATGCGCAGCGGCACCGTCGGCGACCCGACACGTCGCGACGGGACGTCACCGCTCGTCGCGGAGGTCGAGCGGGCCGCAGGATTGGCTGGGGTCGCGCTCGTTTCGCGCCTCGTACGCGAGGCCGGCGAATTGCCGGAGGCATTCATGCACTTTCGCCGCGCGCGGTCTCAGGCGCTGATCGTGCAGGTCGCTCCCGTGACCTACGACAACCGCAGGACCATCCTGGCGCTTGCGGCCGAGCAACGCCTGCCGGCGCTCTACGAGACCCGGAACTACGTCGACGACGGGGGCCTCATGTCGTACGGTCCGGACCTGATCGAGGTCAACCGCCGCGCCGCGACCTACGTCGACCGTATCCTCCGCGGTGCGAAGCCCGGCGAGCTCGCCGTCGACCAGCCGGGCCGGTTCGAACTGGTGGTCAACCTGCGCACCGCGGCGGCGCTCGGCATCGCGGTCCCGCAGGCGCTCCTCATGCGCGCGGACGACGTGATCCGCTGAATGGTCCCGGGACGGCGGGGATCGTCGGTCGTCCTTCGCGGACGGAACGTCGTGGATGACGCGCGCGTCGAACCGCGATCGCCGTGCCCCGGAAGCACAAACGCCCGGCATCGCCGGGCGTTTGCGTGAAGCGGGAGCTCTGGCGAGCTACTTCGCCGGCGTCGCCGTCGTCGGCCCCGTGTTCGCCGCCGCGATCGCCTTGATCGACGCGACGACCGGCTCGCCCTTCAGGTGGTTCATCGCCTGCTTGAGCTGGAAGTCCTCGGCGGAGCCGAAATCGAAGCGCGGGGCGGGCGGCGTGGCGACCGGCACGGCGGGTTTCGCCGCTGCCGGGGCGGGCGCGGTGGCCGGCGCGGTTGCGCCGGCGGGCGTCGCGCCGCCGGCGCGCGGCGTCTCGAGATGGTGCTCGAGGTTCGCTTCGCGGATGCGGTTGACGTTATCGCGGCCGTCGTCGATCAGGAGGTCCGGCTCGATGCCCTTCGCCTGGATCGAGCGGCCCGCCGGCGTGTAGTAGCGCGCCGTCGTGAGCTTGAGCCCCGCGTTGCTGCCGATCGGCAGGATCGTCTGCACCGAGCCCTTGCCGAAGGTCGGCGCGCCCATCACCGTCGCGCGCTTGTGGTCCTGCAAGGCGCCGGCGACGATCTCGGAGGCCGACGCGGTGCCGCCGTCGACCAGCACGACCATCGGGACCTTCTTGACGCCGGCGGGCAGTTCGCGGAACCAGTCGTCGCCACGGCGCTGGTAGTTCTCGCGGCTCGCGGTCAGGCGCATGCGCGCATCCGGCGTGCGGCCGTCGGTGTAGACGACCAGCGCGTCCTTGGGCAGGAACGCGGCCGAGACCGCGACCGCCTGGTTGAGCAGGCCGCCCGGGTCGGCGCGCACGTCGAGCACGAGGCCCTTGAGCTCGCCCTGCTTGTAGAAGTCCTTGAGCACTCGCGCGAGGTCCTCGCCGGTGCGCTCCTGGAAGTTGCGCACGCGAACGTAGCCGTAGCCCGGCTCGAGCATCTTGGCGCGCACGCTCTTGACGTTGATTTCCTCGCGCACCAGCGGGAAGGACAGAAGGCTCTCGGCTTCCTTGCGCAGGATGGTGAGGGTGATCGGGGTGCCGGGCTTGCCACGCATCAGCTCGACCGCCTTGTTGAGCGGCATGCCGCGCGTCGCGGTCTCGTCGATCTTGACGATCAGGTCGCCGGATTTGATGCCGGCGCGGAACGCGGGCGTGTCCTCGATCGGGGAGACGACGCGCACGACGCCTTCTTCGACGCCGACCTCGATGCCGAGCCCGCCGAACTTGCCCTGCGTGCTGACCTGGAGCTCACGGAAAGCGTCGGCATCCAGGAAATCCGAGTGCGGGTCGAGCCCGCGCACCATCCCGTTGATGGCTTCGCGGATGAGCTTCTCGTCCGAGACGTTCTCGACGTAGTCGCTCTTGATCTTGCCGAAGACCGCCGAGAGGAGCTGCAGGTCCTCGTAGGGGATCGGCAGCTTGGCATCGCGCTGGGCGATGGCCGAGAAATTGAGGGTGAGGAGCGCGCCCAGCACCGTGCCGAGCCCGATCAAGCCTGCCTTCTTCCATCCGTTGGTCATCGCGTCCTCACTGGCGCGCGGCGTCCCGCGCGAACCACGGGGCAGGATCCACCGCCCGCCCGTCGTGCCTGATTTCAAAGTATACGCCCGGCTTTTCCGCGCCACCGGAGCTGCCGGCCTGCGCGATCGCCTCGCCCGTTGCAACTGTTGCGCCAACGGCGGCGAAGAGCGCCTCGTTGTGTCCGTAGAGCGTCATGTAGCCGTCGCCGTGGTCAAGAATCAAGAGGTTGCCGAACCCTCTCAGCCAGTCGGCCCAAACCACCTGACCTGCGGCGACGGCCCGGACCTCCTCGCCTGCGGCAGCGGCGATGAACCATCCGCGCCACGGCGCTCCCGAGCCCTCCCTTGGTCCCCCGAACCGGCCGGCGAGTTCCCCCCTGACGGGAAGCGCGAGGCTGCGCAAGGTGCCGAAACCTCGTGCCGGTGTCGGGGGTGGCACCTTGTCCGACAGCAGGGGGCGCGCCTGGGGCCGCGGCGCGGGCCGCGCGAGACGCTCGAGCAACGCGCGATGGCGCGCGACGAGGCACGCTGGCGCCGAATGTCGACGGACACGCGTGCGAGCACCGCCGCCTGCTCGCGCCGGCGCGCATCGACCGATGCCGCGTGGCGCGCCACGTCGCGCGCCGAGTCGTCGAAGGCGCGCCGCGTGACGTCCGCCGCGGCAGCGAGCGACGCCTGTCGCTCACGATCGCGACGCCAGCGCTCGATCGCCTCGAGGCGCGCACGCCCCACGGCGTCGAGCCAGGCGGACAGACGCGCGATGTCGGAGGGATCGCGGCCCGACAGCCACAGCTTGAGCGGCTCCGCTTCGCCCCCGGCGTGCCGGAGCGCGACCAGCCTGGCGAGCCTAGACTGGTCCGCCCGCAGCCCCTTCGCTGCCTCATGCGCCGCCGCCTGCGCCGAGCGTTGTGCCGCGGCGGCGGCCTCGCGCGCCGCTTCGGCCTCGACCTGGCGCGCCCGAGCCTCGGACAGCGCCCGATCGGCGGCGGCGATCGCCTGCGTGGCGTCCTGCCGCTGGGTCTCCGCGGCGGCGAGCGCCGCCCGGGCTCGTTCGGCACGCTGCCGGATCGCTTCGCGCTCGGCGCGGATCGCAGCCTGATCCTGGGCGGGTGCGGACGTCGCATCAGGCGCGGCAAGGGCCAGCAGGAGAGCGAGCGCACACACACAGGCGTCGGTGACGGCGGAGGCCACGGGCGTCGCCGACGTCGGAGGCGTGGACTTGGCGTTGCTTGGGTACAAAGAGGCGGACGTAAGACGATCCACCGGCCGCGGGCGCCGTCAGGTCGGCACGACCAGCGAGCGGCCCGTCATTTCGGGCGGCGGCGGCAGCCGCATCAGCGCGAGCAGCGTCGGCGCGACGTCCTTCAGCGCGCCGCCCGCGGCGATGGTCGCCGGCCGCCCGACATAGACGAACGGCACGACGTCGAGCGTGTGGGCGGTGTGGGGCTGCCCGGTCGTGGCGTCGTGCATCATCTCGACGTTGCCGTGGTCGGCGGTGATCACCGCTTCGCCGCCCGCCTGGCGCGTCGCCTCGACGACCCGCCCGACGCACGCGTCGAGCGTCTCGACCGCCTTCACGGCCGCATCGAAAACGCCGGTGTGGCCGACCATGTCGCCGTTCGCGTAGTTGCACACGATCGCGTCGTAGCGCCCGCTTCCGATCGCGGCGACGAGCCTCTCGGTCACCTCGGGCGCGCTCATCTCGGGCTTGAGGTCGTAGGTCGCGACCCGGGGCGACGGGACCAGGATCCGGTCCTCGCCCGGATAGACCGCCTCGGTCCCGCCGTTGAAGAAATAGGTGACGTGCGCGTACTTCTCGGTCTCGGCGATGCGCAGCTGCGTGCGCCCGTGCTGCGCGAGCCACGACCCGAAGCCGTTGTCGACGGTCTGCGGCCCGAACGCCACCGGCAGGCGCGCGAACTCGTCGCCATAGCGCGTGAGGCATACGAAGGCTGCGAATCGCGGCACTCGCGCACGCGGAAAGCCGGCGAACGCAGGATCGGTCAGCGCGCGCGTGATCTGGCGCGCGCGGTCGGCGCGGAAGTTCATGAACACGACGACGTCGCCGTCGTCCATCGTCGCGGCGTCCCCGTCGGCGTCGAGGACCGCGGTCGGCTTCACGAACTCGTCGGTCTCGCCGCGCTGATACGCTGCCTCGAGCGCGGCGGGCGCCGACGGTGCGCGAAACGGCGCATGCCCGTCGACGAGCGTCTCGTAGGCGGGCTGGACGCGCTCCCAGCGCTGGTCGCGGTCCATCGCGTAATAGCGCCCGGTGACCGTCGCGATGCGGGCGCCCGGGTGCCTGGCGCAGACGCCGTCCATGAACGCGATCGACGGGGTGGCGCTCTTCGGCGGCGTGTCGCGGCCGTCGAGGAAGGCATGGACCCGGACGCGCGACACGCCGGAAGCTGCCGCGAGGTCGACCATCGCGGCAACGTGCTTCTCGTGGCTGTGCACGCCGCCGGGCGACAGGAGGCCCAGCACGTGGACGGCACGCCGGGCATCGCGGGCCCGTCCCAGCGCGTCGCGCAGCACCTCGTTGGACGCGAATTCGCCGGTGGCGATCGCATGGTCGATGCGCGTGAGGTCCTGGTAGACGACGCGCCCCGCGCCCATGTTCAGGTGGCCGACCTCGGAGTTGCCCATCTGCCCATCGGGCAGTCCGACGTGCATCTCGGAGGCGTCGATCGTCCCGTGCGCATGGCGGGCGAGGAGCGCGTTCCAGTGCGGCATGCGCGCGCGCGTGATCGCGTTGTCGGGCGCATCGGCCCGTGCGCCGAACCCGTCGAGGATCAGGAGCACGACGGGGCGCGGCGGAGCGGAGGCGGGAGTCGTCACGGGATCGGCGGCCGCGGCGCGGCGCGAGGCGCGGCGACGCTGCGCTATCATTCTACCTTCGCCGTCACGCGCCTCCCCGCACCGCCCGCCATGTCGTTGCTCGCCTTCATCGAGAAGAACTGGATGCTGATCGCGGTCGCGTTCGTGTCGGGCGCGATGCTGCTGTGGCCGCTGGTGCAGCGCCGCTTCTCGGCGATGAAGGAGGTCGGGACGCACGCCGCGACGCGGCTCATCAACCGCGACGCGCTGGTGCTCGACGTGCGCGAGCCCAAGGAGGTCGAGGGCGGGCACCTGCCGCACGCGGTGCACATCCCGCTCTCCGAGCTCGAGCGGCGCGTCGGCGAGATCGCGCCGCACGCCGCGCGCCCGGTGGTCGCCTACTGCGCGCGCGGCCAGCGCAGCCGCGGCGCAGGCGCGGCGCTGGCGAAAGCCGGGTTCAAGGACATCTACAGCCTGAGTGGCGGGCTCGCGGCCTGGCGCGGCGCCGGGCTGCCGGTGGAGAAGTGACGTGGACCGCGTCACGATGTACTCGACTGCCATGTGCCCTTATTGCACGCAGGCGGAGCGGCTGCTCGCCGCCAAGGGCGTGACGTCGATCGACAAGGTGCGCGTCGACCTGGAGCCGCAACGTCGCCAGGAGATGATGGCGCGCACCGGCCGGCGCACGGTGCCGCAGATCTACATCGGCGACGTCCACGTCGGCGGCTACGACGACCTGGTCGCGCTCGATCGCGCCGGGCGTCTCGACCCGCTGCTCAAGTGATCGCGTGACGCCGCGCCGCGCGCTTATAGCCGGACGCGGCGGGCGGGTATAATCAAAGGCTTTTCCGCATACGCCCACAGGAACGCCATGGCCAGCTCGCTCGCCTCCCCGGTCTCGGTGCAGGTCTCGGTCGAGAAGATCTACGTCAAGGATCTCTCGCTCGAGAACCCCGGCGCGCCGCAGACCTTCCGCCTGCCCGAGGCGCCCTCGATCGAGATCGGGCTGCGCACGCGTGCCGACCAGATCGAGCCGGACATCTACGAGTGCGTGATGACCGTCACGGTCACCGCGACCGCGGGCGAGCGCACGGTGTTCCTGGTCGAGGTCGCGCAGGCCGGCATCTTCGCGGTGCAGGGCGCGACCGAGGAGACGCTGCAGCCGGTGCTCGCGATGCACTGCCCGGCGATGCTGTTCCCCTACGCGCGCCAGGCGATCGCGAACGCGACGATGAACGCCGGGTTCCCGCCGGTGCAGCTGCAGCCGATCAACTTCGAGGCGCTTTACGCGCAGCAGCTCGCGCAGAAGGCCGCCGAGGCCGGGGCCAGCGTCGCCACGGCCTGACGATGTCGGCCCGCGCGGTCGCGCTCGCCGCCGTCGCCACGGCGGCCCTGTTGGCCACGCCGCTTGCCGCGGCGGAATTCCGCGTGACCGCCGAGGCGCCCACCGTGCTCTACGATGCGCCGTCGGCGAAGGCGCGACCGCAGTTCGTGTTCGGGCGTGACGTGCCCGTCGAGGTGCTCGTCGACGTCGACGGCTGGACCAAGGTGCGCGACGTCGGCGGCACGATCGGCTGGATCGCCACCCGCGCCCTCGGCGAGCGCCGCGTGCTTCAGGTGCGGGTGCATAGCGCCGACATCCGCGTCACCCCCGACGACGCGTCGCCGCTCGCATTCCGCGCCGAGCAGAATGTCCTGCTCGAGCTCGCGGAGCCCGCCACGTCCGCCGGCACCACCTCGACGCCGGGCTGGGTGAAGGTGCGCCACCGCGACGGCGCGACCGGCTACGCACGCATCACGCAGGTCTTCGGCCTCTAGGCGCGCCGTGACGGAGGGCCCACGCGTCGCGGTCGTCGGTGCCGGCGCCTGGGGCACGGCGATCGCCTGCCACCTCGCCGCGCGCGCGCATGCGGCGCCGCGCGTCGTGCTGGTCGCGCGCTCGACTGCGGACGTGGACGCGATGCGCCTGGCGCGGCGCAACGAGCACTATCTTCCCGGCGTCGCGCTCCCCGAGTCGCTCGCGCTTTCCGACGACCTTTCCACCGCGCGCCATGCCGAGCTGGTCGTCACCGCCACGCCGATCGGCGCGCTCGAGTCGGTGGTCGACGCGCTCGCCGCCGCCGGCGTGCGCGCACCGCTGGTCTGGCTGTCGAAGGGCTTCGTCGCCGCCGAGTTTCCGGGCGACGCGGCGCTCGCGCACCGACGCATCGCGCCGCGCTGGCGCGCGCCGGTCGGCGTGGTGTCGGGCCCGAGCTTCGCCGGCGAGGTCGCGCGCGGATTGCCGACCGCGCTGGTGGCGGCGGCCACCGACGCCGGGCTCGCGTCGCGCGCAGCGGCGCTCCTGCGTGGCGACACGTTGCGCGTCTACGAGACCGACGACCTGATCGGCGTCGAGGTCGCCGGCGCGGTCAAGAACGTGCTGGCGATCGCGGCCGGGCTCTCGGACGGCCTGGGCTACGGGCACAACGCGCGTGCCGCACTGGTCACGCGCGGGCTCGCCGAGATCTCGCGCCTCGCGGTTGCCGAGGGCGGCCGGCGCGAGACGCTGATGGGACTCGCGGGACTGGGCGACCTGGTGCTCACCTGCACCAGCGATGCGTCGCGCAACCGCCAGGTCGGGCTCGGGCTCGCGCACGGACGGCGCCTCGACGCGATCCTTGCCGCGCTCGGCCACGTCGCCGAGGGCGTCTACGCGGCGCGCGCCGCCTGCGCGCTCGCGCGCCGCCACGCCGTCGACATGCCGATCACCGATGCCATCGCGCGCGTGCTCGACGGCACGCTGCCCGTGCGCGAGGCGGTGGAGTCGTTGCTGCGCAGGGAGGCGAAGGCGGGGGAGGGGTGAGGGGAGGTGAAGGGGAGTCGTGAATGGAGGCGATAGAACGGAAATTGAGGTCGTGGCGGCGTTCCGAAGGCCGGCCCCCGTTAATTTTCCATTCACCATTCTCCCTCCCGATGTGCCGCTCGCCGTTTCAGGCGAAGCCGTTCTGCCGCCACGCCTCGTACACGGCGACCGCCACGGCGTTCGACAGGTTGAGGCTGCGCACGCCCGGGCGCATCGGGATGCGCAGCTGGTGGTCGGTCGCGAAGCCGCCGAGCACGTCGTCGGGCAGTCCGGACGTTTCGCACCCGAACACGAGCACGTCCCCCGGCGCGAACGCGAATGCGTGAAGCGTGCGCGCCGCGCGCGTCGTGAACGCGAGCCAGCGGCGCGGACGCCCGGCATCGAGCGCCGCGCGGCACGCCGCGAAGTCGCGGTGCACGACGAGTCGCGTGTACTCGTGGTAGTCGAGCCCGGCGCGCTTGAGCTCGCGATCGCCGAGCGTGAAGCCGAGCGGCTCGCAGAGATGCAGCTCGCAGCCGGTGTTCGCCGCGAGCCGGATCACGTTGCCGGTGTTGGGCGGGATCTCCGGATGCACCAGGACGATGGCGAACATCGGCGTCATCCCGGGAGCGTACGCGCCACGACCCATACCTCGATGCGGGCCGCGCCGGCTTGCCGCAACGAAGTCGCGGCCGCCGCCGCGGTTGCGCCGCTGGTCATCACGTCGTCGACCAGCGCGACGGCGACGCCGTCGAACGCGCGCGTCGCCGCGTACACGCCGCGGACGTTGCGCATGCGCTCTCGCCAGGGCAGCCCGGCCTGCGGTGTGCCGTGCCGCTCGCGCACGAGGCCGCGCGCGATCGGCACGCCGCTGCACCGCGCGAGCGCCTTCGCGATCTCGCGCGCCTGGTTGCAGCCGCGCCGCCGCTGGCGCGCTGCGGCTAGCGGCACCGGAACGAGCGCATCGACGCGGCGGATCGCGCCGCCGGCGGCCGCTGCCCCGGCCAGGCGCTCGCCGAGCGCCGCGGCGAGCGCGAGGTCGGCACCGTACTTGAGCCGCAGCACGAGCCGGTCCAGCGGGAAGGCGTAGGGGCCGATCGCGAGCGCCGCATCGAACGGCGGCGGATGGGCAAGGCAGTGTCCGCAGGTCGCGCCCTCGGGCGACGGCAACGCGCAGCGCGGACACGCGGGAGCGCGCGACGCGAGCGCCGCCGAGCACGCATCGCACAGGCTCGCCGTGCCGGTGGCGGATGCGCAGAGCGCGCAGCGCTGCGGCAACGCCGTCGCGACGCACGCCCGCACGGCGCCCGCACCGATGCGGCGCCAGTTGTTAAGCATAGCTTGCGCGGCATTTGACAAGCGCACCGGGCGGCCTCGACACTCGCCGCGAATTGTAGTGGCGGCGCGCCCCTCGTGCCGCTCCGACGTTCGGCCGACCCTGCCACGATGCTCGACGAACCCTCCTCCGCCCTCGCGACGCCCGGCGGCGACGCGACCGGCGCGACCGCCGCGCGTGCGCGCGCGGCTTGGAGCACCGACGCCGTCGAGGCGCTGTACTCGCTGCCGTTCGCCGACCTCCTGTTCCGAGCGCAGCAGGTGCACCGTGCGCACCACGCTGCCGACGCGGTGCAGCTCTCGACGCTCCTGTCGATCAAGACCGGCGGGTGTCCCGAGGATTGCGGCTATTGCCCGCAGGCGGCGCGCTACCACACCGGCGTGGCGAGCGAAGCGATGCTGTCGCTCGAGGCCGTGCTCGGCGCGGCGCGCGCGGCGAAGGACGCCGGCGCGACGCGCTTCTGCATGGGCGCGGCCTGGCGCGGCCCGAAGGATCGCGACCTCGCGCCGGTGCTCGACATGGTGCGCGGCGTCAAGGCGCTCGGCCTCGAGGCGTGCTGCACGCTCGGCATGCTCAAGGATGGCCAGGCCGAGCAGCTTCGCGACGCGGGGCTCAAGGTCTGCTGCGGCGGCATCGTCGGCATGGGCGAGTCGCGTGAAGGCCGCGCGGGCCTGCTGGCGCAGCTCGCCAGCCTGGTACCACAGCCCGAGTCGGTGCCGATCAACGAGCTGGTGCAGGTCGAGGGCACGCCGCTCGCCGGCACCGGCAAGCTTCCGTGGATGGAGTTCGTCCGCACCATCGCCGTCGCGCGCATCCTGATGCCCAGGAGCGTGGTG
>DATLIR010000294.1:0-4336 GCA_035539315.1 Casimicrobiaceae bacterium | reverse complement strand
CGCGAGGTCGGGCTGCTCTGGTTGATCTGCCAGGCCAGGTTGGTCGGCGAGTCGGAGGCGGCCATGGCCTCGTCGTAGCTGATCGCGCCGTCGAGGTAGAGGCGGCACAGCGACTGCTCGAAGGTCTGCGAGCCCGGGTAGAGCGACTGCTCCATCGCCTCCTTGATCTGCGCGAACTCGCCGTACTTGATGAGGTCGGCGATCAGCGAGGTGTTCATCAGGATCTCGACGGCCGGCTGCTGCTGCCCCTCGCTGTTGCGGATCAGGCGCTGGCACACGATGGCGCGCAGGCCGATCGACAGGTCGGACAGCACCGCGGAGCGCGCGTCGTACGGGAACAGGTTGATGATCCGCGACAGCGCGTGGTAGCTGTTGTTGGCGTGGATGGTCGACAGGCACAGGTGGCCGGTCAGCGTGTGCAGCAGCGCCGACTGCATCGTTTCCTTGTCGCGGACCTCGCCGATCATGATGCAGTCGGGCGCCTCGCGCAGCGCGTTCTGCAGCGCGAGCTGGTAGCTCTGCGTGTCGACGCCTATCTCGCGCTGGTTGACGATGCTCTTGCGATGCTCGTACAGGTATTCGATCGGGTCCTCGATGGTGAGGATGTGGCCCGACTGGCCCGAGTTGCGGTAGTCGATCATCGCAGCGAGCGTGGTCGACTTGCCCGAGCCGGTCGCGCCGGCGACCAGCACCAGCCCGCGCTTCGCCATCACCAGGTCGAGGAGCACCGGCGGCAGCCGCAGCTTCTCGAACGGCGGCACGTGGCTGCGCACGTAGCGGATCACCAGCGCGAGCGTGCCGCGCTGGCGGAAGATGTTGACGCGGAAGTTGCCGACGGCGCGGTCGAGATGGGAGAGGTTCATCTCGAGCTCGTTCTCGAACTCGCGCGCCTGGTCCTTGGTCATCAGCTCGTAGGCGATGCGGCGCACCGTCTCCGGGTCCATCGGCTGCGTCGATACCGGCGACACGACGCCGTTGACCTTGATGTTGATCGGCGCGCCGCACGAGATGAAGATGTCCGAGGCCTGCTTCTCGGCCATCAGCTTGAACAGGCGATCGAGGTACATGGCGTCTCTCTTGGCGATCAGGTCAGCGACAGGCGGTCGCGACTCGACGGCCGGGCCGGTCCTTCGGTGCCGGACCGGCGTGGCGCCCCGGACTCCGGCGGTGTTGCGCCGGACTCCGGTCCGGCGGCGGCATGCTCGCGGCTACAATGGCGGCGATTCCGCGGTGGCGGGTTCGCCAGCCCCCGCGCGAAGCGCCATGATGATGTCATGATGCCGGAAAACGGGCCATTTCGGGCCCCGGTTCCGGTCCCCGGGCGGGCGGGGTCACCCCCGCAGCCCCGACCGGAACCCCTGTCGTAGCAATTTCCATGCTGGCGATCATCGGAGGCAGCGGCCTCACGCAATTGTCGACGCTTGCGATCTCGCGGCGCGAGGTGGTCCGGACGCCCTACGGCGAGCCGTCGGCGCCGCTCCTGTTCGGCAGCGTGGCCGGCCGGCCCACGGTGTTCCTGGCGCGGCACGGGCATGGCCACACGATCCCGCCCCACCGCGTCAACTACCGCGCGAACCTGTGGGCGCTGAAGGCGCGCGACGTCACCGCGGTGCTCGCGGTGGCCTCGGTCGGGGGCATCCGCGACGCGCCGCCGGGCGCCCTCGTCCTGCCGCACCAGCTCGTCGACTACACGAGCGGGCGGATGGCCACCTATTTCGACGGCGAGGAAGGGAAGGTCGTGCACGTCGACTTCACGCGGCCGTACACGGGCTGGCTGCGGCAGCGCTGCCTCGAGGCCGCGCGCCTGGCCGGTCTCAAGCTGCACGACGGCGGCGTCTACGGGGCCGTCAACGGCCCGCGCCTCGAGTCGGCGGCCGAGATCGACCGGATGGACCGCGACGGCGCGACGCTGGTCGGCATGACCGGCATGCCCGAGACCGCGCTCGCGCGCGAGCTGGATCTGCCCTACGCGGCGATCTGCGTCGTCGTCAACCACGCCGCCGGGCGCGGCGACAGCGGCGAGACGATCTCGATGCGGGCGCTGCTGGCGACGCTGGAGGGAGGGATGGAGAAGGTGCGCACGCTGCTCGACCACCTGGCGCCGATCGCGACGCCGCCCACCGCGGAGGTGACGCCATGATCCGCGACGTGCTGAAGATGGGCGATCCGCTGCTGTGGCGCGTCAGCGAGCCGGTCGAGCGGGTCGGCAGCCGCGAGCTCGAGGAGCTCCTCGCGGATATGCGCGACACGATGAAGGCCTACAACGGCGCGGGGCTCGCCGCCCCGCAGATCGGCGTCCCGCTGCGCGTCGTGATCTTCGGTGTCGAGGCCAACCCGCGCTATCCCGACGCCGAGCCGGTCCCCTACACCGAGCTCGTCAACCCGGTGCTGATGCCGCTGGGCGACGAGATCGAGGAGGGCTGGGAAGGCTGCCTGTCGGTCCCGGGGCTGCGCGGCGTCGTGCCGCGCTACGCGGCGCTGCGCTACACCGGCGTCGATCCGCGGGGCCATCCGATCGAGCGCGAGGTGGCCGGGTTCCACGCGCGCGTCGTACAGCACGAGTGCGACCACCTCGACGGCATCCTCTATCCGATGCGGATGCCGGACATGCGCCGCTTCGGCTATACGGAGATCCTGTTCCCCGATGCCGAAGGCGAAGAGGACTAGGCGCTGCGCCGCTGCTCGCGGAACGTGACGGCGATGGCCGACCCATCGAGCGGCAGGCCAGTGGCTCGCACGCGCGGCACCGGTGGTAGCTTCCCAACCGGCCCGACCGCGGTGGCGCCGATCCCGCGAGGCGCGCAGTCGTCGGTATCCGTCGCTCCGAGCCAGCGAAGCGCGATCACGCTCGCGCTGCTCGCGGCGGTGTTCGCCGTCCATTTCCTCGACAGGCAGCTGCTCGCGATCCTCATTCCGCCGATCCAGGCGGAGCTGGGGCTGAGCGACACGGCCATGGGCCTGCTCTCCGGGCTCGCGTTCACGGTCTTCTTCTCGACCATCGGGCTTGCGATCGCGCGTGTGGCCGACCGCGCCGATCGAGGCCGCATCATCACCGGCTGCGTCGTCATCTTCAGCATCATGACCGCGCTGTGCGGGGCGGCGACGACGTTCTGGCAGTTGCTGCTCGCGCGGATCGGCGTCGGCGCCGGCGAGGGCGGCACCAACCCGGCCTCGCATTCGCTGATTGCCGACACGTTTCCCCTGCAGCAGCGAGCCACGGCGATGGCCGTCTACGGCATGGGACCGAACCTCGGTGTCATCGTCGCCTTCGGCATCGGCGGGTGGCTCGCGCAGACCGTCGGGTGGCGTTACGCATTTTTCGCGGCGGGAATCCTCGGCCTCGTGGTCGCGGTCGCGACGCGCATCGGCCTGCGCGATCCGCGCGGCCCGCCGACCGCGGGACCCGGCGTCGCGAGACCGTCGTCGGCGGAAGTCGCGCGCGCCATCCTGCGCTCCCCGACGCTTCGGCAGCTCTTCGCCGCCGCCACGCTTTCGAACGCCGCGGCCGTGGCCATGGTCACCTGGCTTCCGGCGCTGTTGACGCGCGCCCACGGATTGACGCTCGCGGAGGCTGGCGTCTTCCTCGCACTCGTCCTCGGCGTGCTGGGCGCGGCGGGGACCTACCTCTGCGGACGGGCCGCCGATCGCGTGTCGGTGAGCGACCCGCGCCGCAAGCTCTACTTCCTCGCGATCCTGCACGTCGTTCTCGCCGTCCCGCTTTCCTTCGCGCTTCACGTCGAGGGCCGGACGGCATGCCTCATGCTCCTGGTCGTCCCGTGCGCGCTGGGCGCGGGCTTCATCGGACCGTCGCTCGCCCTCGTTCAAGGCGTGGTCGATCCGCGCGCGCGCGCATTTTCCGCGGCGATCCTGCTGTTCTTCGTCAACCTGCTCGGGGCCGGCCTCGGTCCGCTGGCATTGGGGGCGCTCAGCGATCGGCTCGTCGCCGCCTACGGCACGCAGTCGCTGCGCTACGCGATGCTCGTCGTGCCGGTGCTCTGCCTCTGGGCCGCGTGCCACTACCAGCGCGCCTCGCGCACGCTGGTGCGGGAGCTGCGCGATTGACGGCCGACGGACCGTCGCGGGACCGCGCACCGATGACCAGGATGCGGCCAGCGATGCCCGCGGTGCGAGCCGCGATCGACGCGTCGTTCAGACGGTGAGCTGCTCGTAGAGCGCGGTCTCGAGCCTCAGCAGGGCCTGCTCGTCGTGCAGGCGCGCGCCGTCGATCAGGAACACGTCCTCGGCGCGCTCGCCAAGCGTGTTGATCTTGGCGCTGGCGACGTTCACGTTGGCGTTGGCGAGCACATAGGCGATCCGCGCGAGGAGGCCGGGCCGG
>DATLIR010000293.1:0-6548 GCA_035539315.1 Casimicrobiaceae bacterium | reverse complement strand
GTTCTATTTCCACCCGTGGGAGCTCGACCCCGGGCAACCGCGCGTTGCGGGCCCGGGGGCCAAGGCGCGATTCCGTCATTACCTGAATCTCGAGCACATGGCCCCGCGCTTGCGTCGGCTGGTGGCGGATTTCCGATGGGATCGGGCCGATCGCGTGTTCCTGGATGGCCACGCGTGATGACGTCGGCAGCGACCGAGCATGTGCGCCCGGTGCGCGCGACGGATCGCGTCGTGGTTCGTCCATGCGACGCGGACGACGCGATACGCTGGGAAGCCTTCGCGCAACGTTGTCCTGACGCGACGTTCTTCCACGCCATCGAATGGCGCGGGATCATCGAACGCGTCTTTCGTCATCGCACGCATTACCTGATCGCCGAGCGCGGCGACGAGGTCGCCGGCATCCTGCCGCTGGCCGAATTGCGCAGCCGCCTGTTCGGAAATGCGCTGGTCTCGCTGCCGTTCGGCGTCTACGGCGGCCCGGCAGCCACCGATGGCGGCGCCGAACGCGCCCTGATCGACGCGGCCGTGGATCTCGCCCGATCGCGGGGCGTGGCCCATCTCGAATTGCGCGACCGCGCGAGGCGGCGCCCCGACTGGCCGCAGCAGGACCTGTACGTGTCGTTCCGCAAGGAGCTCGATCGCGACGCCGAGGCCAACCTGCTCGCGGTTCCGCGCAAGCAGCGCGCCATGATCCGCAAGGGAATCAAGCTCGGGCTGCGCAGCGAAATCGACCCGTCGATCGACCGTTTCTTCGCGCTCTACGCGGACAACATGCATCGCCACGGCACGCCCCCGTTCGCGAAAGACTACTTCGCCCGCCTGCGCGCGACGTTCGGCGAACGCTGCGAAGTGCTGATCGTCACCGACCCAGACGGTCGTCCCGTGAGCGGCGTGCTGAGCTTCTACTTCCGCGACGAGGTCCTCCCGTACTACGCCGGGGATACACTGGCTGCGCGGGACCTCGCGGCCAACGATTTCAAGTACTGGGAGCTCATGCGCAGGGCGTGCGAGCGCGGGCTGCGGTGGTTCGACTTCGGCCGCAGCAAGGTCGGCACCGGGTCCTTCGACTTCAAGCGCAACTGGGGCTTCGAACCTGAGCCGTTGCACTACGAGTATTGCCTGTTCAAGCGCGATGCAATCCCCCAGAACAACCCGCTCAACCCGAAGTACCGCGCGCTCGTCGCCCTGTGGCGCAGGTTGCCGCTTCCGCTGGCGAACGCGCTCGGCCCGATGCTCGTGCGAAACCTTGGCTAGCCCACGCCTCGCGAGTCCGTCGCGCGCAATCCGGCCGGAACCCACGATGCAGCGGGTGGCGAGCCCCCGGTTGCCGCCCGCGACGCGTCGGTGTCCCTGCCGCCACCGTGCCGCAAGCACGCGTATCCCATGAAACGCGACGTCGACCTGACGATCGATCGGCCTCCTTCGTGGACGACGTGGCGTCGCGCGCCGGTACTGGCCGCCTTCGTGGCCGTCGCGGGCATCCTCGTCGTGTACGCCGAGACCGTGGCCTCGATCGTCGCGATCTGGATGCGCTCGGATACCTTTGCGCACGGTTTCATCGTCGCGCCCATCAGCCTGTGGCTGATCTGGCGGCGGCGCCACGCGCTGGCCGAGATCCCGGCGAAGCCATGGTGGCCCGGTCTCATCATCGTCGCCGGCGCAGGCGCGCTGTGGGTGGTCACCTCCGCCGCCGACGTGCTCGGGCTCAAGCAGTTCGCGGTGGCATTCATGATCATCGCCTCGGTGATCACGGTCACCGGGCTCCGGGTGGCGCGCGCCATGCTCTTTCCGCTCGCCTTCCTGTTGTTCGCCGTACCCGCGGGCGAGTTCATGGTGCCCACGCTCGTGGACTGGACGGCCGACTTCACCGTCGCCGCCCTGCGCGCATCGGGCGTGCCGATCTTCCGCGAAGGCAATCACTTCATCATCCCGTCGGGGGCCTGGTCGGTGGTCGAGGCCTGCAGCGGCGTTCGCTACCTGATCGCCTCGGTGATGGTCGGCACCATCTATGCCGCCGTCGCGTACAGGAGTCCGAAACGGCGGACGCTCTTCGTCGTCGCGTCGATCCTCGTTCCGATCCTGGCCAACTGGCTGCGCGCGTACATGATCGTGATGATCGGTCACCTGTCGAACAACAAGCTCGCCGTCGGCGTCGACCACCTGATCTACGGCTGGCTGTTCTTCGGCGCCGTCATGCTGCTGCTGTTCTGGGTGGGCTCGTTCTGGCGCGAGGAGGACGCGGCGCAAATGCCGGCGATCTCCCGCGGCCGCCTGCAGGCCATCCACGATCGATCGTTCGCGGCGTCCGACCGTGCCTTGTACGCCGCGGCGATCGCCGCACTCGTCGTCGCCGTGGCCTGGCATCCGCTCGCGACGGCACGCCAGCGGACGGTCTCATCGACGCCGGTTCTGGAGACCGTTCCCGGCACCGCCGCCTGGACGCCATCGTCCGGATTCGTGAGCTGGAAGCCGCACTACCGGGGATTCGCCTCGGAGCTGCAGCAAGCCTATCGCTCCGGGGAACGTGAAGTCGGGTTGTACGTCGCCTACTACCGGCAACAGGAGAAAGGCCGCGAGCTGATCACGTCGGGCAACCTGTTGACCGCGAGAGAAGACTGGAACTGGAAACAGATCGACGATGGGCATGACGTCGTCGACTGGCTCGGCCGAACGGTGCAGGTCGATCAATCGGTGCTCGCTGGAAGAAGCATGAGCCTTCAGGTATTCCGCTGGTACTGGATCGGCGGGCGCGTGACGTCGAGCGCCTATGTCGCGAAGGCGTTGCAGGCCTGGTCGAGGCTCACCGGCGGCGGCGACGACTCCGCGCTGATCGTGGTCTATGCCCGCGAGCAACCGGGCGCGAACACCAGCCGCGACGCGTTGCGGGCCTTCTCGCAGCAGATGTCGCCGGAGATCGAACGCATGCTCGAGCGCACACGCGAACGCGGCAGATGACAACCTCCGCGGCGCCGTTGATCGTTCACGTCGTCTACCGGTTCGCCGTCGGCGGGCTGGAGAACGGCGTCGTGAACCTGATCAACCGGCTGCCGATGCGATCGTGGCGACACGCCATTCTCTCGCTGACCGATGTCGACGAGAGCTTCGCGTCGCGAATCGTCCGCGACGACGTTCCGCGCATCGCACTGCACAAGCCGGCCGGGCACGCGTGGCGCCACTATCCCGCGATCATGGCAATCCTGCGCGAGCTAAGGCCGGCGATCGTGCACACACGCAACCTGGCGGCACTCGAAGCGGTGGTCCCCGCCTGGGCCGGCGGCGTTCCGGCGCGCCTGCACGGGGAGCATGGTCGCGACGTCCACGATCTCGACGGGTCGAGCCGCCGCTACCAATGGATCAGGCGCGCGTTTCGCCCCTTCGTCACGAAGTACGTGGCGCTATCGCCGGATCTCCAGCGGTACCTCGTCGAGCGCGTCGGCATTCCGCCGGCGAAGGTCGAGCAGATCTACAACGGCGTGGATACGGCGCGTTTTTCACCACCACCGGGTGGCCGTCGATCCATCGCGGGTTGCCCGTTCCAGGGACCGGACTACTGGCTCGTGGGCACGGTCGGCCGAATGGAAGCCGTGAAAGACCCGGCGAACCTCGCTCGCGCATTCGTGCAGGCCGTTCGCGTGCATCCGCTCGCGCGGCAAAGGATGCGGCTGGTCTTCGTGGGCGACGGATCGCTGCGACCGCGCATCGACGCGATCCTGGCCGATGCCGGCGTGCGCGACCTCGCGTGGTTCGCGGGCGAGCGTCGGGACGTCGTGCCATTGCTGCAGGGCCTGGATTGCTTCGTCCTGCCCTCGCTGGCGGAAGGCGTTTCCAACACCATCCTGGAGGCCATGGCGTGCGGTTTGCCCGTGGTGGCCACGCAGGTCGGTGCGAACGGCGAGCTCGTCGACGACGGTGTCACGGGCAGCCTGGCTCCGCCAGCCGACAGCGACGCGCTCGCACGAGCGCTCGTTGCATACTTCGCGGATGCGGCGCGAGCCGCGAGGCACGGGGCGCATGCGCGGCTGAGGGCCGTGAACCGGTTCAGCCTGGAGCGCATGATCGAGTGCTACGACGAGGTGTACAAGGGACTGCTGGCGCCGCGGGGAACGCCCGCGGGCGCCCGCGCCCGGGACGCCGGGCACAAACACGTGAACCACGGATGAAACGGGACTGATCCGATGTGCGGCATCGTGGGAATGTTCGATCTTCGTGGCCGGCGGGACATCAGCCGGGATCTGCTGTCGCGCATGAACGAGTCGCAGCACCATCGGGGGCCGGACGAGTGCGGGATGCACGTCGAGCCGGGGGTGGGGCTCGGTCATCGACGGTTGTCGATCATCGATCTGTCCACGGGCCAGCAACCTTTGTACAACGAAGATCGCAGCGTGGTCGTCGTCTACAACGGCGAGATCTACAACTACCAGCAGCTGATCCCGGAGCTGACCGCGCTGGGCCACACGTTCCGCACGCGCAGCGACACCGAAGTCATCGTTCACGCGTGGGAGGCATGGGGCGCCGCCTGCGTCGAGCGGCTGCGCGGCATGTTCGCGTTCGCGTTGTGGGACCGCAACCGGCAGACGCTGTTCCTCGCCCGCGACCGGCTGGGCGTCAAGCCGTTGTACTACGGGTTCCTGTCCGACGGCATCGTCGTTTTCGGCTCGGAGCTCAAGTCCCTGCTCGCGCATCCGGGGTTCCAGCGGGAAATCGACCCTTGCGCGGTCGAGGAATACTTCGCGCTGGGCTACGTTCCCGAGCCGCGCACGATCTTCAAGGGCTCGCTGAAGTTGGCCCCGGCGCATACGCTGTCGCTGCGAAGGGGCGAGCCGCCCGCTGCGCCGGTCAACTACTGGGATCCGCGTTTCCCGGGAGACCGCACGATATCGGTGGCCGACGCGTCGGGCGAGCTCGTCGAACGACTGGACGAATCGGTCCGCCTGCGCATGATCGCGGATGTTCCACTCGGCGCGTTCCTGTCCGGTGGCGTCGACTCGAGCGCCGTGGTCGCGTCGATGGCCTCCGTGTCCGGAGAGCCGGTCAACACGTGCTCGATCGCATTCTCCGATCCGGCGTTCGACGAATCGCGCTACGCGCTTCAGGTCGCGGAGCGCTACCAGACCCGCCATCGCGTCGAGCGCGTCGAATCCGACGACTTCGACCTCATCGACCTCCTCGCCCGCACGTACGACGAACCGTTCGCGGACAGCTCCGCCATTCCCACCTACCGGGTCTGCCAGCTCGCACGCCGGCATGTCACGGTCGCGCTGTCGGGCGACGGTGGCGACGAAAGCTTCGGCGGTTACCGCCGCTACCGCCTTCACATGGCGGAGGAGCGATTGCGCCGGAGGCTGCCGCTGGCGCTGCGGCGTCCGGTGTTCGGCGCGCTCGGTCGGGCGTATCCCAAGGCGGACTGGGCGCCCCGGTTCCTGCGCGCCAAGGCGACGTTCCAGGCGCTGGGAACCGATGCGGTCGGGGCGTACTTCAACGGCGTGTCGATCTTCCGCGACGACATGCGCAACCGCCTGTTCAACGCTCGGTTTCGCGCCTCGCTCGGCGGATACGGTGCCATCGAGGTGTTCCGGCGTCACGCCGCCCTCGCCGACACCGACGACCCGCTGGCGCTGGTCCAGTACCTCGACCTCAAGACCTATCTGGTCGGGGACATCAACACGAAGGTCGATCGCGCCAGCATGGCGAGCTCGCTGGAAGTGCGCGAGCCGCTGATGGATCACCCGCTCGTCGACTGGCTGGGGACGTTGCCGTCGTCGCTCAAGGTGCGCGGGCGCGAGGGCAAGTGGCTGCTGAAGAAGGCGATGGAGCCGAGGCTGCCGGCTGACGTGCTCTACCGCCCCAAGATGGGGTTCGCGGTGCCGCTGGCCCGATGGTTTCGCGGCCCGCTTCGCGCGCGCATTCGCACGTCCCTCACCGGAGAGCGAATGGCGGCGACCGGCTTCTTCGAACCGAGCTATCTTGCTCGTCTCCTCGACGATCACGAATCGGGGCTGCGCGACCACAGCGCTCCGCTGTGGACGTTGCTGATGTTCGACGCCTTCCTGCGCAACGTCATGGAAGCCGGTACGGCGTCGCGCACGCTGGACCGCGCAGCGTGATGCTGCCGCCATCGAACCGCAACGGCGCCGGTGTCGAACCAGCCAAGCGAGATGCCCGGATGGAGTGGGACGCCACGACGCATTACCAGGACGCCCGGGTCGCCGAACGCTACGATCGTGAGCGGTTCAGCCGCTTCACCGGCCGGATCTTCGACAAGCTGGAGAAACGCGCCCTGAAGCGCGCCTTCGCTTCCGTGCCGCGATCGTCGCTCGTGATGGACCTGCCCTGCGGAACCGGTCGCCTCGCCGAGACGCTGCTCGAGCAAGGGTTTCGCGTCGTCGGAGTGGACATTTCGCCGGCGATGCTCGCCGTGGCCCGGCGCAAGCTGAAGCGGTTCGACGATCGCTTCGCATCGGTCGTCGCCGACGTCCATGACCTTGCGCGGACATCCGCCGATGCCTACGACGTTGCGTTGTGCGCCCGTGTCCTGATGCATTTTCCGC
>DATLIR010000292.1:0-7668 GCA_035539315.1 Casimicrobiaceae bacterium | reverse complement strand
CGGCGTCGCGCTTGTCCTCGGTCGCGTCCTTCTTCGCATCGGCGACTTGCTTCACCGCGGTCTGGCTCGATTCCGTGGCGACCTTGTCGACCTTGGCATCAGCCTTGCCCTTGACTTCCGCGGCCTTCGCTTCCTTGACGCAGACGTCCTTCGGATTGCCGTTCAGGTCGTCGCACTTTTCCTTGGCCAGCTTGTAGTTCGCCTCGACCTTCGCGACGCGCGCGTCGTAGCGGGCCGCTGCCGTATTCTTGTACGACGCCTCGGCCTCCGCCTTGGCGACGTCGCGATGTCCCTTGGCGGTGACTTCGCAGACGTCCTTCGCGTTACCCGACAGCGACTTGCATGTCGCCACCTCCGCCTTGTAGGCGGCGTCGATGCGCGACTTCTCCTGCGAGTACGCATCGCGCGACATCGGCGGGTTGGTCGCCGCCAGCGCGAGGCCGGCGCAGCCGATGCCGCCCGCGGCGAACATCACTGCCAGGGTGTGGCTCAGTCGTTTCGTTCTCATGCATCCTCCCGTTGGTCGGCCCGTTACATGCGCGTGCTGGTGGTCTCGTCGCGCCAGTCGCGGGCCCAGCGATCGATCTGCGAATTGGCCTCGTCCTTGGAGACGCCGTAGCTCTCCTGGATCTTCCCGGCGAGCTGGTCCTTCTTCCCGTCGATGACGTCGAGGTCATCGTCGGTCAGGCGGCCCCACTGCTCCTTGACCTTGCCCTTGAACTGCTTCCAGTTGCCTTCGACACGATCCCAGTTCATCGAAATCTCTCCATTCGCCATGCCCGGACACCGTTCCGGGGATACCACTGCGGTCGCAACCCGCGTGCCACTGCAAGAATCCTTGCGCATCAATGGCTTGTCGCACCTTTCCGGCACTAGATGGGCGCTCGGTGCGTGCCCGGGCGGCAAGATTGCCGCGTCCGTCATCGCGACACCGACAGTCGCGGGATGCGCTGTCCCATGCGCGTCGACGGGCGCACGAATGCGCGACACCGTGGAGCGTGACGATCAATGACCGAGGAGCTCGCCCAGCGGCTTCAACGCCTCGATGCGATCGGCGCACACCTTGACGATCGCCATCAGCGGGCCGCCGATGATCAGCCCCCACGCACCCCACAACCAGCCGAAGAACAGGAGCGCGACGAACGTCGCCACCGCGTTCATGCGCACGGCACGGCCCTGCCACCAGCCCATCAGCAGGAAGCCGATCGCGATGGCGATCGTGGCGGTCAACGCCGCGAACCCGAAGGCGGTCGCGAGGGAGCCGGCCTGAACGAGCGCCACCGCGCCGATGGCGATCGTCGCGATGGCCGTGCCGGCGTAGGGAATGAAGTGCAGCAGGCCCACGATCGTCGCCCACAGCGCCGCGCGCCCCAGGCCTGCTACGAGGAACGCAACCCAGCAGGCGAGCGCGATCAGTAGGTTGCAGGCAACCAGGATCATGAGCTGGCGCTGCACCTGCGTGTCGATCTCGTCCAGGATCTCCACCGTGATCCGGCGTCGCGCGAGCGAATGGCCGACCAGGTGAACCAGCTTGCGCCGGAACTTGTCGCCCGCGGCGAGCATGAGGCCCGCGAGCAGCAGCGCGATCGCGATCTGGCTCACGAGCCCGATCGCGAGCGCGGCATTGTCGGTCAGCCGGCTCCACAGCGTCGTGGCAGGAGCCGCCGGCGGTGCACCGCGCTGCGTTTCCACCGGCTGCTGCCCCGCTACCTCGGCGGCGGTCTTGCCCAGCTCGGTCGCGGCTTCCTGCACGTGCGAGATCGGCCCGGGACCCGTTTGCTGCCACTGGTGCACCATCGAGCGAAGTTTGCGCGCCGCGCTCGGGAGCTCGGAGACTGCCGCAGCGACGTCGTCGGCGAGCCACCAACCCGCCGCGCCGAGCGCGGCGAGCAACGAGCCCATGACGACGAGCGCGCCGAGCCAGCGCGGCATCTTCGCGCGCTGGAGCCCGGTGACCAGCGGGCGCAGCGCGTAGCTGCCGAGCAGGCCGAGCACGACCGGCAGCAGCAGAGGCTCCGCGATCTTGGCCGCGGCGATGATCGCCAGGATCGCGAGCGTGACGATCGCCATGTCGCGCGCTCGCCACAGTGGACGATCGCGCGCCACGGCGGCCGCCGCTGCAGCCGCCTCGGCCTTGGGCGTCGATGCCGAGGAACGCTTCGCCGCGGAGGTTGCCGCCACGGCCACGGGACGCCGGGTCTCAGTCACGTGCGACTCCTCCTCTCGCGCGAAGGGCGCGCCGCACCGCGGCGCGCCCTTCGGCTGAACACTGCGTAGTGAGCGAACTTACTTGGGCTTCGCGTCGTCAGCGGCGCGCTCGATCGCCTTGCCCGTGCCCTTGATGTCCTGGCCCGCGCCTTCGATGGTGTTGCAACCGGCGATCAGAGCGAGCGCGCCGGCGATCGCGAGGAAAAAGAGTCGCTTCATGACGTTCTCCCAAAAAGTTGGATGAGCGCGCCACGTGGCGCGTCCCTCAACCGGATGCGACGATCGTGCCAGTGTACAAACGCCGCACGATCAACGAGTTAGCGACTAGCTGCCGGGCCGGCACGCCCGAGCGGGCGAGGCCCCTTGCAAGCGCTGCGCAATGCGTCGGCAGGGCGCCGACGCCCCGACGGCATCACGACGACAGGCCGCTGCGGCTCGCCGCGAAATCGGACAGCATGTCGACGGCGCGGTCGTATTCGCGCGATTTGTCGAAGAACGCATCGGCGCCGAGCGCAAGGCTGCGATCGCGGTACTGCGGAATCGCGTAGGTCGTGAGCACGAGGATCTTCGAGCCGTGCGGTCGCGACGGCCCGATCGCGCGCAGGACACCGAGGCCGTTGCCCTGCTTGAGCTGCAGGTCGAGCAGCACCGCGTCCCAGCGTCCGTCGGAGAGGGCGTCCACCGCTTCGCGCTCGCTCTCGGCGAAGCCAACAACGTTGATGCGGCCGGTCGACGTCAGCGATTCGATCAGCCGCTCGCGGATCAGTGGATTGTCCTCGACGAGGAAGACGCGCAACGGCATGGAGGCATTCATGGCGGAAACAGGCACGACCGCGGGCCCCGTGGAGGCACGGAGCCCGCATCGAACTAGCGGCCGTAAGGACGGGTCACTCGATCAGCCGGTTCTTGATCGCGTAATAGGTGAGGTCGGCATTGGTCTTCATCGCCATCTTCTCGAGCACGCGCGACCGATAGGTGCTCACCGTCTTGACCGAGAGGAAGAGCTCGGCGGCGATCTTGCTCACCGGCATGCCGCCGGCGAGCTTGCAGAAGATCTGGAACTCGCGCTGCGACAGGCTCGCATGCAGCGGCGCGTCGCCCTGGCCGGTGACGCCGTCGGCGAGGACCTGCGCCAGGTCGGGGCTCACGTACTTGCGCCCGCGCGTCACGGTGCGGATCGCCTGGACGAGCTGCGTCGAGGCGGTCTCCTTGCTGACGTAACCGGCGGCCCCTGCGCGCAGCAGGTTCACGGCGTACTGCTCCTCGGCGTGCGCGGACAACATCAGCACCGGCATCTCCGGCCGGATCTGCTTCAGCTGCTTCAGTGTGTCGACGCCGTTGCGATCGGGCATCGAGATGTCGAGCAGCACGACATCGTAGGGTTCGGTGCGGACCAGCGAGACGGTCTCGGCACCGGTTGCCGCCTCGCCGACGACCGTCATGTCCGCCTGGTCGGCGACGAATTGCTTCAAGCCGGCGCGGACGATCGCATGGTCGTCGGCGATCAGGATGCGGATCATGGTGTCGGGGGTCCCTGGTGGGCGCGCCGTGTCACTGCGGCAGCGCCTGGATGGCCTGCGCCTGGTAGGCGGAGAGGCGGTTGTAGAGCGTCTTCAGGCTGACGCCCAGGATTTCGGCACACTTGCGCTTGTTGCCGTCGCAGTGGTCGAGCGTCGCGAGCAGCGCACGGCGCTCCAGCTCGGCGAGCGGCGTGCCGATGACGAATTCGATGCGGTCGCCCACCGGCGCCTGCCCGGCGAGCGCGCCGAGGTTGAGCTCGACGACCTCGTCGGCCATGATGAACGCGCGGTGGATGGCGTTGCGGAGCTCGCGCACGTTGCCGGGCCAGCGGTGCGCCCGGATCGCGTCTCGGGCGGAGCGCGAGAAGCGCTTCTCGGTCCCGGCGTCGTCGTTGAACTCGCGCAGGAAATGCTCGGCGATCAGCTCGGCGTCGCCGTCGCGGTCGCGCAGGGGCGGCAGACCGATCGGGAACACCGCGAGCCGGTACATCAGGTCCTCGCGCAGGACGCCGTCGCGCACCGCGGAATGCGGGTCGCGGTTGGTCGCGGCGATGATGCGTGCGTCGGCAACGTTCTCGCGGTCGCCGCCGATGCGCGCGAAGCGCCCGGTCTCGAGCACGCGCAGCAGCCGCACCTGCATCTCCGGCGTCATCTCGGTGATCTCGTCGAGGAACAGCGTGCCGCCGGCGGCGCGCTCGAAGCAGCCCGCGTGCTGGCGATTGGCGCCCGTGAACGAGCCCTTCTCGTAGCCGAAGAGCTCGGCCTCGATCAGGTTGTGCGGCAGCGCGCCGCAGTTGATCGCGACGAACGGGCCGCGCCGCCGCTCGGAGAGGTCGTGGATCGAGCGGGCGACGAGTTCCTTGCCGCAGCCGGACTCGCCGGTGACCAGCACCGTCGCGTCGGTCGGCGCTACCTTCTCGATCATCGAGTACACCGCGATCATCGCGGGGGACCCTCCGTACAGCTGCCCGAACCGCCCGACGGCGGGCCGCGAAGCGGCACGCGTGCGAGCCAGTGTGACGATGTCGACGACCTTGTCGAACTCGACCTTGTCGAACGGGGACGGAGCGGGCGGATCCGAGACGACAATGGCACTATCCGCTTGCGGGGCATTCATGAAGGCCTCATGCGGGGACGTCGCAATGCTGGTGATCCTACGGCCCGCCGTTCCCCCGCCCGATCGGCCTCCGTACGATACCGCTGTCGGTCATTGTCCTACATGCACCGACAGCCGTCATTGAGCCCGGACGGACGCTTCGGGGCGCTGCGCTAGAGTAGCGGCCCCACGTCCCCCTGCCCGATCGATGCCTACCTTCACCGTCGTGCCCCTGATCCTCTCCGGCGGGTCGGGCACCCGTTTGTGGCCGCTGTCGCGCGAGTCGTCACCCAAGCCGTTCATGCGGCTCCCGGACGGCGGCACGCTGCTCGGCAAGACGGCGGCCCGCGCCGTCGCCATCCCGGGCGCGGGCCCGCTGGTCACGGTGACCCGGGACGAGCACTATTTCGCCACGCGCGACGCGTACGCGGCGCTGGGTCTGGCGCGCCGCGACAGCGCCGTGTTCCTGCTCGAGCCGTTCGGGCGCAACACGGCTCCCGCGATCGCGATCGCCGCGCTCTGGGCGGCACGAGCCGTCGGTGACGACGTCCCGCTGCTGGTCATGCCGGCGGATCACCTGATCCAGGATACCGACGCGTTCGTCGCGGCGGTCGGCCGCGCGGTCGAGTACGCCTCCGCCGGACGGCTCGTCACCTTCGGCATCGTGCCGACGCGCCCGGAGACGGGTTACGGCTACCTCGCGTGCGGTGACGCGCTCGACGCGGGGACGCCCCCGGTCGTCGAGGTCGAGCGCTTCGTCGAGAAGCCCCCGCGGTCCGAGGCGGCATACTTCGCGACGTCGGGGCGCCACCTGTGGAACGCCGGCATGTTCTGCTTCACGCCGCGCACGATCCTGGCGGCCCTCGATCGGCACGCGCCCGGCATCGCGGCGGCGGCGCGCGATGCCATCGCCCGCATGCCCGACGACGCGCAAGCCACGCGCCTCGACATCGATCCGCAAGCCTTCGACGCGATGCCCGACGTTTCGATCGACTATGCCGTGATGGAGAAGGCCGGCGGCGTGGTCGCCGTGCGCGCGCGCTTCGACTGGACCGACGTCGGCTCGTGGCAGTCGGTCGGCGACCTGGTCGCCGCCGATGCCGAGGGCAACCGCCGGCAGGGCGAGAGCATCGCGATCGCCACGCGCGACACGATGATCCACGCCGAGGACCGCGTCGTCGCGACGGTCGGCGTCAAGGACCTCGTGATCATCGACACTGCCGATGCAACGCTCGTGGCCCATCGTGACCACCTGCAGCAGGTGAAGGACGTCGTCGCCGCGCTGCGCACGCGCGGACACGATGCGTGGCGCTCGCATCGCACCGTCGCGCGCCCGTGGGGCGCCTACACGGTGCTGCTCGAATCGCCGCAGTTCAAGATCAAGCGCATCGAGGTCTCGCCCGGCCAGGCGCTGTCGCTGCAGCGCCACCGGCACCGCAGCGAACACTGGGTGGTCGTGCAGGGCGTGGCGCGCGTGCGATGCGGGGACGAAACCTTCGACGTGGCGCGCGACGAGTCGACGTTCGTGCCCTGCGGCACGCTGCACCGGCTGGAAAACACCGGTGACGACCCGCTGGTCGTCATCGAGGTCCAGTGTGGCGATTACCTCGGCGAGGACGACATCGAGCGGTTCGAGGACCGCTACGGACGTTGAGCGGCGGCGATGGGCGATGGGCGATAGGCGCGTCAGGAGGAGTCCGGCAGTAGGCCGATGAGCAGGATCGCCCATCGCCTATCGCCCATCGCCTATCGCCGCCTTCTGCCCGCCCTTGCTCGTGAGCGCGATCCCCGCGAGGATCAGCGCGATGCCCACGAGGTGGAATCCGGCCAGCCGCTCGCCGAGGAACAGCCACGCGAGGATCACGCCGTAGACCGGCATCAGGTGGACGAACAGGCCGGCCACCGACGCGCCGACCTCCTCGACGCCGCGGTTCCAGAAGATGTACGCGAGCACCGAGCTGAACAGCCCGACCGAAGCGAGCGCGGCGAGCGCTGCCGGCGTCCACACGATGAAATGCCCGAGCGCCATCTCGCCGAGCCACAGCGGCAGCACGCAGGCGTCGCCGATCACCGCGAGGATGAACAGGAACGACAGCGGGTGCAGGCCCTCGGGCCGCCAGCGCAGCGCGATCGTGTAGACCGACCACATCGCCATCGACAGGATCACCCACAGGTCGCCGACGTTGAGCCGGAACGCGAGCAGCTGCGCGAGCGAGCCCTGCGACAGGATCGCGAGCACGCCGGCGTCGCGATCTCGCTCGCCGGCGATCTGCGGCGCGCGCAGTCGCTCGCGCAGGAATACCCACGCGATGGTCACGATCATCACCGGGATGAACGAGTTCAGGATCACGCCGTTGGTGGCGGTCGTGAAGTTGAGCCCGAGGTAGGCGAGCGCGTTGTGCGTGCCGATGCCGATGGCGCCGAGGCCGAGGAGCACGCGCCAGTGGTGACGCACGCGCGGCCAGTCGCGCCGAAGGTGCGGCCAGGCGAACGGCGCGAGGATCGCGGCCGCGAACAGCCAGCGGAAGAACGTCATCCCCATCGGCGGGATGTCGTGGTGGAGCCAGCGGCCGACCACCCAGTTGCACGCCCAGAACAGCGGTGCGAGCGACAGGAGCAGGTAGGGCGACGCGTGGAGCCGGGAGCGCGCGCTTGGCTGCGCGAGGGCGGGTCGATCCATCGGTCGCGATTGTCGCACGCGCCTCGCGCGCGACGACGGCGCGCGCCGGGGCGTAGAGGGCCGCACGTATAATCGGACGTCGCGTCGACCACGCGCCTTGCGAACGCTCGCTCCGCTGTTCTGGGCGTGCAACTGGGTGGTCGGCCGCTGGCTCCACCACGACA
>DATLIR010000291.1:0-5068 GCA_035539315.1 Casimicrobiaceae bacterium | reverse complement strand
CAAGGTGAAGACCGGCGTGCAGATCAATCACATCCCGTACAAGGGCGCGGGTCCCGCGATGCAGGACCTGCTCGCCGGCCAGGTCGACCTGATGTTCGACGGCATGGGCACGTCGTCGCCGCAGATCAAGGGCGGGCGCCTGCGTCCGCTCGCGGTGACGACATTGACCCGCGCGACGGGGTTCCCGGACATCCCGACGCTGCAGGAGGCGGGCGTGGCGGGCATCGACGTGACAACGTGGTACGCGCTGTGGGCCCCCGCCGGCACGCCGCCGGAGATCGTGAGCAAGATGCAGCAGGAAGTCGCGAAGGCGCTGGCGTCGCCGCTCCTGAAGGACATCTGGGCGCAGAACGCCGCGACCGCCGGCGGCAACCCGCCCGCCGAGTTCGGCGCGTTCGTGAAGACCGAGATTGCGCGCTGGGCCGAGGTCGCGAAGGCGTCGGGGGCGCGGATCGATTGAAGAGCGAACGGCGGCGATAGGCGATGGGCGATAGGCGATAGGACTGCGCGTCGAGGCGTGCAACGCGCGTGCTCGACGTGGCATTCGCTCATGCCATGCGCGCGTTTCCTATCGCCTATCGCCCATCGCCGCCTTTGCCTCACTCCAGCACGACGTGGTGGTGGAACACCTGCGGCTGCGGGACGCCGTTGCGGATCCACTGCAGCGTGCGCTCGACGCGGAACCTCAGCGTCGACAGCCCCTCGCCGCCGAAGCCCGAGGCGCCCTGCGTGCCCTTGGCCTGGTAGATCGAGCGCGTCGACTGCGTCTCGACGTTGTGCGCGCCGTCCGGCGCGACGCCGTGATGCGCGTGCGGCAGTGCGGTGAACGTCCCGTCGCGCCGGTGCCACCGGAGGCCAAGCCGGCGGATGCGCTGCTGGAGGTCGAGGTCCTCGAAGCCCCAGCCCCAGTAGTCGTTGCTGTAGCCGTTGATGCGCACGAAGTCGTCCACCGGCAGCGCGACGACGCACCCGGGCGTGTCGGTCGCCTCGTTGGCCTGCCCTTCGACGCCATAGGCGATGAGGCTCGTCGGCGCGTGCACGCGCGAGTAGTCGGCCCAGATCGGCAGGTAGTCGACGTCGTGGAACACGACGTAGTCGGCGTTGCGGTGCGCGAGCGCGAAGCCCACGTTCTTCATCGCGCCGCGGTTGAACGGCCGCCCGGGCGCCTGCTCGGCGACGTGGATCTCGTACGGGATCGCGCGCGCGAAGCGATCGCGCTCGAAGAACGTCACCAGGTGCGGCAACAGGCGCGTCAGGTGCTCGGCGCGATCGCGGTACGGGACGACGATCGCGAGCCGGGCCGCGTGATCGGCCGCGTCGACGCCGGGCAGCGGACCGCGCGGCGGCATCATCGGTGGCGGCGGTGCGCGTCGTACAGCTCGCGCGCGTGGGCGCGCGACTTCGCGGTGGTCTCCTCGCCCGCCAGCATGCGCGCGAGCTCGGCGATCCGCCGCTCGCGGTCGAGCAGCGCGACGCCCGACTCGACCGCTCCCGCGCCTTCGCGCTTCTCGACGCGGTAGTGGTGGTCGGCGAACGAGGCGACCTGCGGCAGGTGCGTCACGCACAGGACCTGGCGGCGGGTGCCGAGCGATTGCAGCAACCGCCCCACCGTGGCGGCCACCGCGCCCCCGATCCCCGCGTCGACCTCGTCGAAAACGAGCGTGGGCACCTGCGCGACGTCGCTGGCGGCGACCTGGATCGCGAGGCCGATGCGCGACAGCTCGCCGCCGGATGCGACGCGGGAGAGCGGCCCGACCGGTTGCTTCGCGTGCGCCGCGATGCGGAACTCGAGCGCGTCGAGCCCGTGCGCCGTGGGCGCGGAGAGCTCCTCGAGCGCGATCTCGAGCCGGCCGCCGGTCATGGCGAGCGTGCGCATCGCGGCGGTCACGCGATGCTCGAGCTCGCTCGCGGCGAAGCGACGCTTGGCGCGCAGCTCCCGCGCGAGGACGCGGTAGCGTTCCTCGGCCGCGCGCACGCGCCGCTCGAGCGCCTCGACATCGGACGCGGCGGCGAGCTCCGCCAGCGCGGCTTTCGTCGAGGCCAGCAGCGCCGGCAGCCCGTCGGGGCGAACGCGATGCTTGCGCGCGGTGTCGTGCAGCGCGGCGAGGCGCTCCTCGATGCGCGCGAGCTCGGCCGGATCGAGGTCGAGGCGGCGACGGTAGTCGCGCAGCGCGCGCGCGGCCTCGTCGAGCTGCACACGCGCCGGCTCGAGCAGCGCGACCACCGCGGCCAGCGCGGGATCGTGGGCGGCGGCCGCGTTGAGGCGCGATACCAGCTGCGCGACACGCCGGGTCAGCGCGTCGTCGGACTCCTCGAGCGCCTCGGCGGCCTGCACGCACGCCTCGATCAGGCCGGCGGCGTTGGCGAGGCGCGACTGCGTGCTCGAAAGCTCGGCCCATTCGCCCTCCCGCATCGAGAGCGCGGCGAGCTCGTGACGGCGCGACTCGAGGAACTCGCGCTCGGCGGTCGTGCGGCCGGCATCGACGCGCGCCGCGTCGAGCACCTGCATCGCCGCCTTCCAGCTGCGGAACGCCGAATCGGCTTCCTGCGCGAGCGCGGCGAAGCCGCCGAAGGAATCGACCAGCGCGCGCTGCGTCTCCGCCGTCGACAACGCCTGGTGCGCGTGCTGGCCGGTGATCTCGACCAGCCGCTCGCCCAGCGCCTTCAGCTGCGCCAGCGTGGCCGGCGAGCCGTTGATCCACGCGCGGCTGCGCCCCTGCGCGTCGAGGACGCGGCGCAGCAGCACCTCGCCGTCGCTCTCCGCGAGCCCCTCTTCGACGAGCCACGCGCGCACGGTCGGCGCATCGTCGACGTCGAACGCGGCGGCGAGCTCCGCGCGCTCGGCGCCAGCGCGGATCTGGCGCGGCTCGAAGCGGTCGCCGAGCAGGAGCCCCAGCGCGTCGAGCAGGATCGACTTGCCGGCGCCGGTCTCGCCGGTGAGCACCGTGAAGCCGGGCTCCAGCTCGAGCTCGAGCGCGGAGACGACGACGAAATCGCGGATCGACAACAGCCGCAGCATGTCACTGCCGCGCCTTGAGCCGCTCCGGAGTCTCGCTCCAGTGCAGCTTCTCGCGCAGCATCGCGAAATGGTCGTGGCCCTCGGGGTGCAGGAAGCGCGCCGGGTGCGGCGCGCGCCGGATCGCGACGCGGTCGCCCTCGTCGAGCGGGAGGTGCGCGTGGCCGTCGCAGTGCACGGTCGCGTCGGTGCCGCGGACGACCGTGATCGTGATCGTCGCGAGGTCGGTGAGCGCGATCGGCCGGTGCGTCAGCGCGTGAGGCGCGACCGGCACCAGCGCGATCGCCGCGAGGCGCGGGTCGAGGATCGGACCGCCGGCGGAAAGCGCATAGGCGGTCGATCCGGTCGGCGTCGACACGATGATGCCGTCCGCGCGCATCGTATAGGCGAAGCGGCCGTCGATCTCGACCGCGCATTCGATCATGCTGCCGCCGCCGCCGCGGTTCACGACGACGTCGTTCAGCGCAGGCTCGGCCTCCTCGTGCGCGCCACGACGCTCGACCGTGGTCATCAGCATCGTGCGGCGCTCCTCGAGGAAGCGGCCGGCGAGCATCGGGTCGAGCGCGCGCGCCATCGCGGCGAGCGGGATGTCGGTCAGGAACCCGAGCCGCCCCTGGTTGATGCCGATCAGCGGCACGTCGTGCGGCGCGAGCCGGCGCGCGATCGCCAGCATGGTGCCGTCGCCGCCGAGCACGATGGCGAGGTCGGCGCGCGCGCCGAGCGCGTCGGCGTCGGCCACGGCATATCGATCGAGCGCGGCCCCGCGGGCGGTGTCCGCCTCCAGCACGACGGCGTGGCCGCGCGCGGTCAGGAACCCGGCGAGCTCGCTCAGCGGCGTGGCGAGGTCGGGCGTGCCGGGCCGCCCGACGATCGCGATGCGGGGAAACCGGGCGGGGGGTCCGGGCATGGCCGCGATTATTCCACACGGGCATGACGAGCTTCGCTCGTCCGGGCGGACGAGCGGCGCGGCGCGGGATCCTCCGAGACAAGTCGGCGTGGCGCCTCCCAAGGGCGTTAGAATCGCCCGGACCCCGGAAAACGCCCCGTGATCGACTCGCGCGCTGCCCACCTACTGAAGACGCTCGTCGAGCGCTACATCGCCGAGGGTCAGCCGGTCGGGTCGCGTGCGCTCTCGCGCCAGTCGGGCCTCGATCTGTCGCCAGCCACGATCCGCAACGTGATGGCCGACCTCGAGGAGATGGGCTTCGTCGCGAGCCCGCACACCTCCGCCGGACGCGTCCCGACGGCCAAGGGCTACCGGTTCTTCGTCGACAGCCTGATCGTCGTCAAGCCACTCGAGCAGCGCGAGATCCACCAGCTCGAAGGCGAGCTGATCGGCGACCGGCCTCAGCCGCTCGTCAACGCCGCGGCGCAGATGCTCTCGCAGCTCACCCATTTCGCCGGCATCGTGATGACGCCGCGGCGCGAGCCGAGCCTGCGCCACCTCGAATTCCTGCGTCTCGCCGACCGGCGCGTGCTGCTGATCGTCGTCACGGCGCAAGGCGACGTGCAGAACCGCATCCTGCATACCGAGCGCAGCTACTCGCAATCGCAGCTGATCGAGGCGACCAACTACTTCAACCAGCATTTCGCCGGCCAGTCGATCCCGGCGATCCGCGCCGGCCTCGCGGACGAGCTGAAGCGGCTGTCGTCGGACATCGCCGCGCTGATGGCGGCGGCGGTCGACGCGGGTGCGCTCGACAGCGGCGACTCGGTCGTGCTCGCGGGCGAGCGCAACCTGCTGTCGGGGGAGGGCGGGGCGCCGAGCATGGAGCGCATGCGGCGCCTGTTCGACCTGTTCGAGCAGAAGACCTCGCTGTTGCACCTGCTCGACCAGTCGCAGCGCGCCGAAGGCGTGCAGATCTACATCGGCGGCGAATCGGGGCTCGCGCCGCTCGACGAGATGAGCGTGGTGACGGCGCGCTACGAGGTCGACGGCGAGGTGATCGGCACGCTCGGCGTCATCGGTCCGACGCGAATGGCCTACGAGCGCGTGATCCCGATCGTCGACGTGACGGCGAAGCTCCTGTCCAACGCCTTGACGCAGCAACT
>DATLIR010000290.1:0-2771 GCA_035539315.1 Casimicrobiaceae bacterium | reverse complement strand
GTCCACACGTGAATCACGTCGGGCTCGAAGCGGGTGATGGCGCGGCGCGCCTCCCGGGTCATCCACCCCTGCCGATCGAACGCCAGTTTGATGCGCGGGAACGTCGGCGCGCGGCCGTCGACCATCGTGGTCTCGTCCTTGAACGGCGCCACTACCGCGACCTCGACGCCGTGCTCGGCCAGCGCCTGCACCTTCTCCTCGATGTAGGGATACCCGGCGAAGCGCAGGCCGAGCGGGTGGACGACGAGGACCTTCATGCGGGACCTTCTCCGGCGCGCGCCGGGACTTGCGCCCGCGCGGCCGCCGGGAAGCGATACGACCCGGGCCGGCCGTTCAGCGAGAAGTGGCACCAGTGCGCCTGCGCTGCCCCCAGGTCGCCGAGCGTCCGCACAATCGCCTCGACGCGGAAAGGATGCACGCCAATCGCGCCGTGGATGTCCTCCGCGGCGGTGTGCAGGACGACGCCGTTGCGCGAGGTGAAGTCGACCATCGCGACCGCCTGCTCGAGGCAGCTGTCGAGATGCCCGAGCCGCACGCGCGGCCCCGACCAGTCGTTGCCGCGCCACAGCGCGTAGCGCTCGCCCGCCGGCCGCGAGGGCGGCAGCTCGTGGCGCGCGTCGCTGATGCCGTGCGCGATGACGAGATGCGGGCGATCGGCGACGGCCGGCAGCAGCCGGCCGAGGACATGCTCGGCGATGTCGTAGCCGTGCGCGTCCCAGAGGATCAGCACGCGCGCCGCGTCGCCGACGATCGCGTCGAAGTCAGCCGCCGCGATGTCCGCCTCGCGCGCCTCGAGGTACGACAGCCACGACGGCGGCACGAGGCCCGCGAGCCGCGGCCGGGTCTCGGTCCGCCAGCACGGCGAGAGACACAGGCTGACGACCCGGCCGTCGAGCGCCTGCGCCGCGGTCGTGAACACGCAGGTCGAGTTGCCGCGATGGCGTCCGAGCTCGACGATCAGCGTCGGCGCGAAATCCAGCGTTGCGGCGAACAGCTGGCCCCACTGGAACAACGCGAGATCGCTCGCGCCCTGGACCGCGGCGGCCAGGCGTCGCAGCTGCGCCGACGCCGCCGCGACGGTGTGGCGCTGATCCCAACAGGCCAGCCCCGCGTTGAACGTACTCCGCAAGGGCGCCGTCACCAGCCCGCGCCGGCCGCGTGGAGCCGCCCGTGTCGCGGCATCATCCGGCGTTGCGCCAGGGCGAGCGCTGCTGGATGAACGGGATCACGCGCAGCATCTCGCGGATCCCGTCCTCGAGGGTGATCGTCGCGTGATAGCCGAGCGCGTTGATCTTGGCGTACGAGACCTCGTAGTTCCGCTTGTCGAGGTCCTCGCCGACCTCGGCCTCGTGGAGATAGAACGGCTGCAAGGCCCGGATGGCGCGGGCGACCTCGATCTTCGTGTAGTTCATGTCCGAGGCGCCGACGTTGTAGACGTCGCCGCGCATCGCCGCGTAGTGATCGAGCGTGAACGGGTGGACGGCGGCGGCGTCCCGGACGTGCAGGAAGGTCCGCCGGTGATGGCCCTCGAACACGATGACCTGTTTGTGGTGGTAGGCCTGGTAGCAGAAGTCGTTGACGAGGACGTCGAGGCGCAGCCGCGGGCTGAGGCCGAAGACGGTCGCGAAGCGGAGCCCGACGCCACCCTTGTCGACCACCAGCCGCTCGGCGTCGCGCTTGGAGCGCCCGTAGAGCGTCAGCGGGTTGATCGGCGTGTCCTCCGTGGCCACCGTCTCGCAGTGGCCGTAGGTCGATCCGGTGCTGGCGTAGACCAGCAGCTGCGACGCCGACAGCGCGTCGACCACGACCCGCGTGCCGTCGACGTTGGTCGTCTCGGCGGTGGTCGGATCGGCGGCGCACGCCTGGTAGCCGACGATGGCAGCGAGGTGCAGCACCGCGTCGACCCGCGCCGCGAGCGGCGTGACCACGCGCCGATCGCGGACGTCGCCGAGCACGACCTCGAGCTTCGGGTGGGTGATGAAGTGCAGAATCGGCTGCACGCCGAACATCAGGCTGTCGAGGAGGACCACCTCGTGCCCTCGGTCGAGCAGGCCGGGGCACAGCAGCGATCCGATATACCCGGCTCCGCCGGTGACGAGGATGCGCATGATGGCAGTCCGGCCCGCACATCTCGCGGGCCCTCTCTAGAGATGCTCGGCCGAAAGGCGCAAAACTTTAGAAAACGTGGCCCGAGGGCGCCTCCCCTGCCGGGTGCTGTGCGCTCGAATTCGCGCCGCCGCGACTACCGGTCGCGCGCGGTCTTCCGGACGACGATCGGCGGCTCGTCGACGTCGATCGGGGCTGGCGTGGCTGGTGCCGGCGCACGAGGCTCGGCGAGGACGAGGCCGGCGGGTGTCGACTTGACCATCGCGGTATTGAGCCGCTGCTCCCAGTCGCCCAGGCCCTTCACCATCTCGCGCTTCACATACTGCATGAACTCGTTCACCTCGCCCTGCATCTGCTCGATGCGGCCGCGCATGTTGAGGATGATCTCGACGCCGGCGAGGTTGACGCCGAGATCGCGCGTGAGCGACAGGATGGTCTCGAGCCGCTCGAGGTCTTCGTCCGAGTAGAGGCGCGTGTTGCCGTCGGTGCGCGACGGCTTGAGCAGCCCTTCGCGCTCGTAGAGACGCAGCGTCTGCGGGTGGATGTTGTAGCGCTGCGCCACCACGCTGATCATGTAGTAGGCCTTGCCGGTTCCCTTGGCCATCGGTGTCACCCCTGCCACGCACGGACGTCGTCGGGATACGCCACGGCGAGCGACCGGATCA
>DATLIR010000289.1:0-2241 GCA_035539315.1 Casimicrobiaceae bacterium | reverse complement strand
CTGGCGCGTGCTGTTCCCGGCAGCCTTGCCGGAGATCTTCACCGGCCTTCGCATCGGCTTCGCGCTGACGATGATCGGCACGGTGCTCGGCGAGATGTTCGCCTCGCAGCGCGGCCTGGGCTACCTCCTGATGAACGGCATCGGGCTGCACAACGTCGAGCTGATCATGGCGATCACGCTGCTCGTCGTCGTTTTCGCGTCGAGCGCGGGAAGATCCCTCCGGTCGACCAGGGCGGCGCCACGCTCCGCCGACATACGACGATCCCCCGGCGCGGTAGAGTACCGAGTTCCCGCTTGCACGCCCGTCCTTCACGACGCTTGCCCATGGCCGGCTCGCCCCACCGCGCGCGACGCGCGACTCCCGACTTGTCGTTCCTCGTCGGCGGCGGCGACATGGGGCGGCGCATCCGCGACTACCCATGGGAAACCACGGCCCTTGGACCTCCTGCGGCGTGGCGTCCCACGCTGAAGGCCATGGTCCGGATGGCGCTCACCACCAGTCATCCGATCTTCATCTTCTGGGGGCCCACGCACGTCTGCCTGTACAACGACGCCTACCGCGCGTCGCTCGGCCCCGAGAAGCACCCCTCGATCCTCGGGATGCCCGGTCGCCAGGCGTGGGACGAGGTCTGGACGATCATCGGCCCGCAGATCGAGCTCGTGATGGCCGGCGAAGGCGCGACCTGGCACGAGAACCAGCTCGTCCCGATCCTGCGCCGCGGCAGCATCGAGGACGTGTACTGGACGTACTCGTACGGTCCCATCGACGACCCGACGGCCGAGCACGGCGTCGGCGGCGTGCTGGTGATCTGCACCGAGACGACGCAGCAGGTGCTGACCGAGCAGCGCCTGCAGCGATCCGACCGTCTGAAGAACCGCTTCCTCGCGACGCTCTCGCACGAGCTGCGCAATCCGCTCGCCCCGATCCTCACGGCATCGCATCTCCTGGCGCGCCACGACCTTCCCGCCGAGCACGTCGTCGAATGCGGCCAGCTGATCCAGCGCCAGTCGCGCAACATGGCGCTCTTGCTCGACGACCTCCTCGAGCTGTCGCGCATCACGACCGGGAAGCTCGAGCTGCGCCGCTCGCGCGTCGACGCGAAGGCGATCGTCGAAGCGGCGGTCGAGGCGGTGCGCCCCGCGATCGACGCCAAGGCCCATGTGCTGGAAGTGTCGATCCCCGACGGCCCCGTATCGTTCGTTGCCGATCCCCTGAGGCTCTCGCAGGTGCTGATCAACCTGCTTGCCAACGCCGCGAAGTACACCGATCGCGGCGGCCGCATCGCGCTCACGGTCCGGCGCAGCGAACGTGAGGTCGTCTTCGAGGTCGCCGACAACGGCATCGGGCTCTCCGCCGAGATGCGGCCCGACCTCTTCGAGATCTTCCACCAGGCGAAGGACACCATCGACCGGTCGCAAGGCGGCCTGGACATCGGCCTGGCGCTGTCGAAGGGCATGGTCGAGCTGCACGGCGGCCGCATCGACGCGGAGAGCGAAGGTCACGGGCGCGGATCGACCTTCCGGGTGTTCATCCCGCTCGACGCAGCGCTGCCGGACGTCCCGGCGGCGATCGACGCCGCGGTGCCGGTAGTCCGTCCGCCTGCGCGGCAGCGCCGCGTGCTCGTCGTCGACGACAACCGCGACATCACCAGCACGATGGGGATGGTCCTGGAGATCGAGGGCTACGACTTCGCGCTCGCGCACGACGGCGTGGAGGCATTGGCGGTCGCCGAATCGTTCCGGCCGGAGGCCGCGTTCCTCGACATCGGGATGCCGCGCCTCGACGGCTACCAGGTCGCCACGCGGCTGCGCGGCACCGCGTGGGGCCGCGACATGCTCCTGATCGCCACGACGGGGTGGGGACAGCAGGAGGACAAGCAGCGCGCGCTCGACGCGGGCTTCGACCTCCACCTCACCAAGCCCGTCTCGCCGTCGGAGCTCGCCAACCTGCTTGCGGCGCGGATGGGCGCGCCCGGTCGCTGAGGGCACGTTTCGCTTCAACCGGAGCCGCGTGATCCGCGCGGCGAACGTGAAGCTCGACTAGATATTCTTCGGCAGGAAGGTCGCGCCCCGTTGCACCCGGGCGGTTCCGCCATTCGGGGCGAACACGCGCACGCTCACGCCGCGCACCAGCAGCGTGTTGTGCGTCGTGACCACGTACATCACGTACATGCCGGGCTCCTGCTCGGCGAAGCCGTCCGGCCGCTGCTGGCTGATCTCGCCCTTGAAGAAGAGGCTGGT
>DATLIR010000288.1:0-7173 GCA_035539315.1 Casimicrobiaceae bacterium | reverse complement strand
CGGCTCCGACCAGAACGAGGTATACGGCCGCGGGCTGGGGCAGCCGGCAATCGGTTCGCGCTACTCGATCATCGCCGTGGGCGAAAAGCTCACGGACCCTGACGACGGTGATCTGCTGGGTTACATCGGCCACTACGCCGGTACCGGCGAGGTCATCGACAACTCGGGCTCAGACAAGAAATCGCTCGCGCACATGCGCGTCACCGACTCGGGCCGCGAGATCCTGCAGGGCGACAAGCTCTTCCCGGCGCAGAGCACGATCGGCGCGGATTTCGTGCCAAGCGCGCCCTCCAAGGCCGATCTCGACGGCGAGGTAATCGCGATCGTCGACGGCGTGTACGCAGCGGGCCGCTACCAGGTGCTGGCGATCAATCGCGGCGCACGCGACGGACTCGTCCCCGGCAACGTGGTGGGTATCTTCGCGCGTGGCGAGCTGGTCCGCGATCGCTACGACGCGGGCAAGACCTGGCGCAACATGGCGACCAGTTACGAGAAGGTGCGTCTGCCGACGGAGCGCAGCGGGACGCTGCTGCTCTTCACGGTGCACGACCGCATGAGCTACGGGCTCGTCGTCGAGAGCACGATCGACATGCGAATCGGCGACTACATCCAGCACCCGAACGTCGGGCACCGCGACACAGGGCTCGTAGCCGACTACGGCGGCTGACCGCGCCTAGAAGCCAGACGAAGAGAGACGATTCTCGGAGAGCCTGCCGGGCGCGAATCCCGGTAGGCTCTTCGCATATGGACGACCCGAATCCGTGGCTCGTGCTTGCACGCGCTCCCGGCCTGCATGCGGACAAGCTGCCGGCCGGACCGCTACGCGAGGATCCGAGGCTGCTCGCGCGCGAATCGCGCAGCGCCCTCGCGGCGCTCGGACTGCCGCCGGCAGCGATCGATGCACTCAGGAATCCGGAGCCAGCAGGGCTCACAGGCGACGAGCGCTGGCTCGCGGGCGGCAACCGCCGGGTCGTCGGCTACGGGACGACCGAGTATCCGAGCCTGCTCGTAGCCATTCCCGACGCCCCGCTCGTGCTCTTCGTCGAGGGCGACGCCGGGATCCTCAGCTTGCCGCAGCTCGCCATGGTCGGCGCCCGCAACCCGACCGCGATCGGCCGCGACACGGCCACCGAGTTTGCCGCGCACCTCGCACGCGCCGGGCTCGCGATCACCAGCGGGCTCGCGCTCGGCATCGACGCCGCGAGCCATCGTGGTGCGCTCGCGGGAGAGGGTCGCACGGTCGCGGTGCAGGGTTGCGGCCCCGAACGCATCTATCCGGCGGAGCACGCGACGCTCGCGCGCGAGATCGCGGCGCGAGGCGCACTTGTCACGGAGTTTCCCACCGGCGTTCCGCCGCTGCCGGAGCACTTTCCGCGTCGCAATCGCATCATCAGCGGGCTCGCGGTGGGGACGCTGGTCGTGGAGGCGGCGCTCGCGAGCGGCTCGCTGATCACGGCGAGGCTGGCAGCCGAGCAGGGACGCGAGGTCTTCGCCATTCCCGGTTCTATCCACAGCCCGCTGTCGCGCGGCTGTCATCGCCTGATCCGCCAGGGCGCAAAGCTCGTCGAAAGCGCGGAGGACATATTCACGGAACTCGGCGCCCTTCTCGCCGGTCTTCATTACGAGGCGGCTCGTCCCGAAGCGCCTGATGGGCAAGCGGAAACGGGCCGTACGTTGGACAAGGAGTATGAAATCCTGTTAGATGCGCTCGGCTTCGAGCCGGCCAGCGTCGATGCGCTCGTGTCGCGGACGGGCCTGCGCGCCGACGCGGTGGCTTCGATGCTGCTCATCCTCGAACTCGAGGGGCAGGTCGAACAGCAGCACGGCGGGGTTATCTGCCGCAAGCTGCCGGGGAAACAGGAATGAAGGAAAGCGTCCTCGACATCCTGATCTACCTGTTCGAAAACTACTTCGATGGCGACCTGGATGACGGATTCGAACCCGACCGCGACACCCTGACGCAGGAGCTCGAACACGCGGGGTTCCCCGCGGTCGAGGTCGAACGTGCGCTCGCCTGGCTCGAGGAGCTCGCGGCGGATCCGAACCGCGCGGAGCTCGCCTCGAATGGCCGCGCGATCCGCATCTTCGACACGCTCGAGCAGGCACGGCTCGACACCGACTGCCGCGGCTACCTCGTGTACCTCGAGCACGTCGGGATCCTGTCGCCTACGCAGCGCGAGCGCGTGATCGACCGGCTGATGGCGCTTGACGGCGACGAGATCGACATCGAGAAGCTGAAGTGGGTCGTGCTGATGGTGCTCTTCAGCCAGCCGGGATCCGAAACGGCCTATTCGCGGATGGAAGACCTGGTGTTCGAGGACCGCAGCGGGGCGATCCACTGAGCGGCGTGGAACAGCGCGCAACCACCATGCCGCGGCCCACCGCGGCTTGATTTTTTCTGGGGCGGAGATTTTTTGACCAGGAATGTCGTCATCGTCGAGTCGCCCGCGAAGGCGAAGACCATCAAGAAGTACCTGGGGAAGGACTTCGAGGTGATGGCCTCGTACGGTCACGTGCGCGACCTCGTGCCCAAGGAAGGTGCGGTCGATCCGGCGCGCAAGTTCGCGATGCGCTGGGAGATCATCGACAAGAACAGGAAGCACGTCGATGCGATCGCTCGCGCGGTCAAGAAGGCCGACGCGCTCTATCTGTCGACCGACCCCGACCGCGAGGGCGAGGCGATCTCGTGGCATCTCTACGAGCTGCTGAAGGACTCGGGCGCGCTCGACGGCAAGAGCGTGCATCGCAGCGTCTTCTACGAGATCACGCGCAATGCCGTGCAGGAAGCGGTCGAGCAACCGCGCGAGATCTCGCAGGAGCTGGTCAAGGCTTATCTAGCCCGCCGCGCGCTCGACTACCTCGTGGGCTTCAACCTCTCGCCACTGCTGTGGAAGAAGGCGGGGCTCTCGGGCGCCTCCGCGGGTCGCGTGCAGTCGCCCGCGCTGCGGATGATCTGCGAGCGCGAGGAGGAGATTGCGGCCTTCGTCGCGCGCGAGTACTGGACGATCGACGCCCAGGCGGAGAAGGACGCGCAGCAGTTCGGTGCACGGCTGACGCAGTTCCGGGGTGAGAAGGTCGAGCAGTTCACGATCACGACTGCCGCGCGGGCCGACGAGGTGCGCGGTGCGCTCAACCAGGCCGCGGCCGGCAACCTCACCGTCGCGAACGTCGATCGCAAGCAGCGCAAGCGGAACCCCGCGCCACCTTTCACCACCTCGACGCTGCAACAGGAGGCCGCGCGGAAGCTCGGCTTCGGCGCGCAGCGCACCATGCGCGTGGCCCAGCGGCTCTACGAGGGCATGGATTTCGGCGAGGGACCGATCGGTCTCATCACCTACATGCGCACCGACTCGGTGAACCTTGCAGTCGAGGCCGTGCGCGAGATCCGCTCGACGATCGCGCGGCTGTATGGCGCGGAAGCCCTGCCGGATGCGCCGCGAACGTATCGCACCAAGTCGAAGAATGCCCAGGAGGCGCACGAGGCCGTGCGCCCGACGTCGCCCTCGCATACGCCCGAGCAGCTCGCGGGCAAGCTCGACGGGGATGAGCTCAAGCTCTACACGCTCATCTGGCGCCGCGCCGTGGCGAGCCAGATGGAGGCAGCGGTCTTCGATACGGTAGCCGTGGATCTCGAAGCGGGCGAGGGTCACGCGTTCCGCGCCAACGGTTCGACGCTCATCACGCCGGGATTCCTGGCGGTGTACCGCGAGAGCTTCGACGACGCCGCATCCGACGACGAGAACGACCGGATGCTCCCCGCAATGCAGGTCGGCGACCGCGTCAGGCTGCTCGAGATACGACCCGAGCAACATTTCACCGAACCGCCGCCGCGCTACTCCGAGGCCAGCCTCGTCAAGACGCTCGAGGAGCACGGCATCGGGCGTCCCTCGACCTACGCGAGCATCATCCAGACCCTGCTCTACAAGAAATACTGCGAGCTCCTGAACAAGCGCTTCGTGCCGACCGATCTCGGCAAGATCGTCAACCGGTTTCTGACCGGAAATTTCGAGCGTTACGTCGATTACGGCTTCACCGCGGAGATGGAGGACGAGCTCGACAACATCTCCCGCGGCGAAGAAGACTGGGTGCCGGTACTCGAGCGCTTCTGGGAGGCTTTGAGCGCGCAGATCGCCGACGTCGACCAGAACGTCACGCGGCAGGACGTTTCGATGGCGCGGGATATCGGTATCGATCCCGCCTCGGGCAAACCGGTGAGCGTGCGCTACGGTCGCTATGGCGCGTTCGCGCAGATCGGCACGCGCGAAGACGAGGAAAAGCCAAAGTTTGCGAGCCTGCGCCCCCACCAGCGGATGGACACGATCACGCTGCCGGATGCGCTCGAGCTTTTCCTGCTGCCACGGGTCGTGGGACAGACGGATGACGGCCATCCGATCAAGGTCGCGATCGGCCGCTTCGGGCCCTACGTCCAGTTCGCGCCAAAGAAGTACGCCTCGCTCAAGGCCGATGACGACCCGTACACGATCACGCTGGAACGCGCCCGGGAGCTCATCCGCGAAAAGCTCGCCATCGACGCCAACCGCATCATCCGCGAGTTTCCCGAGGCGGGCATCCAGCTGCTCAACGGCCGTTACGGGCCCTATATCACCGACGGCAAGCGCAACGGCCGCATTCCGAAAGACCGCGACCCGAAGGCCCTCACGCTCGAGGAGTGCAAGGCGCTGCTGGAGGCGGCTCCGCCGAGACGCGGACGCTGGGGACGCAAGACCCCTTCCGCCGACAAGGCGCCTGCCGCCGAAGTGCCGCCGGCCGTCGAGACCGCTGCATCGAAGCCGGCGCGTGCGACCGTGCGCGCCGCAGCCAAACCTGCCGCGCGCAAGAAGGCGCCACGCAAGCGCGCATCGCGGCCCGCCGTGGCAAAGAAGCGCGCTGGAGCCGGCGACGACTGACGCGGCGCGCGACGTCGCCGGCGTGCGAACCGGAGGACAGTGGTCATGTCGCAGATCACATGGATGGCTCGCCTCGTCGCGCTCTCGTCGAGCCTTGCGCCCGCGTTCGTCGCCGCCCAGGAGATCGGCTGGGAAGCGAACGGCCGCGATGTCCAGGGAACCCGCTACCTACCCGCGCGCGAGATCACGCCTGAGAACGTGCACCGCCTCGAGCCCGCGTGGACCTATCGCACCGGCGAGGCCGATGCGATCTTTGCGACTGCGAAGGAAACCTCGTTCGAGTCGACGCCGCTGGTCGTCGACGGCACGATGTACGTCGGCACACCGCTCGGGCGCGTGATCGCGCTCGATCCCGCGACCGGGCGCGAGCGCTGGGTGTACGACCCGAAGATCGCGCGCGACGTTGAATATGGAGATTTCGCGAGCCGCGGCGTATCGAGCTGGCTGGACGCGGAAGCACCTGCCGACGCTGTCTGCCGCCGCCGCATCTTCGCCGCGACCGCCCAATCGCAACTCGTCGCGCTGGACGCGCGCGACGGCAAACCGTGCGCCGGCTTCGGCCGGGACGGAATGGTGGATCTCACGCAGGGGCTGCGCATCCCGCCGTTCGAGCCCGGCGCGTACTCGATGACCTCCCCGCCCGTAGTCGTAAACGGTCTCGTCGTGACCGGCTCGTCCGTCGCCGACAACACGCGCCCGGATCTCCCGAGCGGAGAGGTTCGGGCCTGGGACGCCCGCACCGGCGCGCTCAGGTGGAGTTGGGATCCCGTGCCGCAGAACCCTGCGGACCCCGCCTATCGCGAGTGGCGCGGCGCGACGGCGCACAAGACGGGCGCCGCGAACGCATGGTCGGTGCTCGCCGCCGATCCGGATCGCGGGCTGGTGTACGTGCCCACCGGCAGCGCGGCGCCCGATTACTACGGTGCGCTACGGCTGGGCGACAACCGCTACGCGAATTCGATCGTGGCGCTTCATACCGCGACGGGCCAAGTGGCCTGGGCGTTCCAGACGGTGCATCACGATCTCTGGGACTACGACAACGCCTCGCCGCCGGCGCTCGTCACGGTCACGCGCAACGATCGTCCGGTGCCGGTCGTGCTCCAGGCGACGAAGAGCGGAATGCTGTTCGTGCTCGATCGGGAGACCGGCACGGCTGTGTTTCCGGTCGAGGAACGCCCGGTGCCGGCGAGCGATATCCCGCTCGAGGAAGCCGCGCGCACCCAGCCGTTCACGATGATCACTCCACCGCTGAGCCCGCACCGCTTCACCGTGGATGAGGTCTGGGCCACCAACGATGCGGATCGCGCGGCCTGCCATGCGGCGATCGTGGGGCTTCGCAACGAAGGCATCTTCACGCCGCCGAGCGTCAAGGGCACGCTGGTGCTGCCGTCGAACATCGGTGGCGCTCACTGGGGCGGCGTGGCGGTCGATCCCGAACGGCAGATCGCAGTCATTCCGGTCAACCGGATCGCCGCGATGGTGCAGCTTATCCCGCGCCAAGGCTTCGACCTGAAGCGCGCGCGCAAGGACGATGAGCGCCTCGGACACGATTACGAGTACAACATGATGCACGGCACCCCGTATGTAATGCGGCGACGGGTGCTGCTGTCGCCGTCGGGTGTGCCGTGCACTCGGCCACCCTTCGGCACGCTGGTCGCGATCGATCTCAGGACCGGGGCACGCCTGTGGGAATCGCCACTCGGTTCGGTTGCCGGGCTGGTCGGCCCGGAAATGGCGGCAAAACTCGCGCCCGACTGGGGCTCGCCCAATCTTGGCGGCCCCATCGTGACGGCGGGCGGCGTGGTGTTCATCGCGGCGGCGCTCGATCGCGCGCTGCACGCCTTCGATATTGAGACCGGTCGCGAGCTCTGGCGTGGCGCGTTGCCTGTGAGCGGCAAGGCGACGCCGATGAGCTACCGGCTCGCTTCCGGCGAGCAGTATGTGGTCGTCACCGCCGGCGGTGGCGAGGTCTGGGGCAAGGGCGATTACGTGGTCGCCTTCCGCCTGCCGCGCTGACCAGACGATCCGCCGTGCTATTCGTGGCCTTTCGTGGCCTTTCGTGGCTATTCTTCTGATCGATGGCCAACGACGCCTTACCGGTAGACGACGTCGCGCGGTACCTGCGCGGCCTGCACGATGAGCTGACCGCGGCGATCGAAGCCGCGGATGGTGCAGGGCGCTTTCGTCGCGACACGTGGCGCCGCGCCGATGGTGGCGGGGGCGTGACCCGCGTGCTGCGCCATCCGCGGCTTCGATCGCCGTGGTC
>DATLIR010000287.1:0-12730 GCA_035539315.1 Casimicrobiaceae bacterium | reverse complement strand
GAGGGCGAAGTTGCGGTCGCGGTTGACGAGCGACTCGTAGACCTGCGAGACGACGCGGGACTGGTAGAGGAGAGCGAGCGAATGCGGATCGAGCGACTGCGGATCGTTGGCGCTGGCGATGCGCAGCGTGGCCGCGGAGGCGCCCGCGGCCGCGAGCGAGGCTATCAGCAACGATGTCGCGCGCAAGCGCATGGAGCAGGACCGCTGCATCAAACGATCTCGAAATAGCGCTTGAGCTCCCAGTAGGTCACCGCGTCCTGCCACTGGCGGTGCTCCCATTCGCGCGTCGCGGCGAAATGGTCGACGAACTCGTCGCCGAACCAGTCGCGCGCGAGATCCGAGCCGCGGAAGATCCTCGTGGTCTCGGCGAGCGAGCGTGGCGCGCGGGGCACGTTCTCGGCGCCCTTGTTGGTCCCTTCGATCGCAGGCACCTTGAGCTTCAGGCCCTGCTCGATTCCGTGCATGCCGGCGGCGATGCACGCGGCCAGGCCCAGGTAGGGATTCACGTCGGCGCCCGGACAGCGCGTCTCGAGCCGCGTCGACCTGGGGCCGCCGGGGATCACGCGGAAGCTCGCCGTGCGGTTGTCCACGCCCCAGGTCGGCTTGACCGGCGCCCAGAAGCCGTCGACCAGCCGCTTGTAGCTGTTGATCGTCGGCCAGAACATCGGCGCGAACGCCATCAGCGTGTCGACCTGCCCGGCCAGGTAGCTCTGGAACACCTTGCTCATGCCGCCGCGGCCCGCGGTCTTCGGGTTGGCGTCGTGGAAGACGTTCTTCTTGCCGTCCGACAGGCTCTGGTGGATGTGGCCCGAGCAGCCGGGGAAATGCTGGCTCCACTTCGCCATGAAGCTCGGCATGATGCCGAAGCGTGCGCCGATCTCCTTGGCGCCGGCCTTGAACAGGAGCGCGCGGTCGCCGGCCTCGAGCGCATCGGAATAGACGATCGCCGCTTCGTAGACGCCCGGCCCGGTCTCGGTGTGCAGGCCCTCGATCGGCACGCCAAACGCGGCCATGTCACTGAAGAGCGCGTTGAAATAGTCGCGGGCATGGCCGGCGCGCAGCAGCGAGTAGCCGAACATCCCCGGCGTGATCGGCTCGGGCCCGACGCCCTTCTTCTCGGCCCAGCTCTGCGGCGTCTCCGCGAAGTTGAAGAACTCGAACTCGAGCGAGCACATCGGCTGCAAGCCGGCCTTCGCCGCCCGCGCGAGCACGCGCTTCAGCACCTGGCGGCCGTCGAGCGGGTAGGGCACCTCCCTGCCGTTCTCGGTGCGCACGAAGTTGCCGAGGAAGAAGTCGATGCCGCCGTCCCACGGGACGTTGCGGTGCGTCGCGAGGTCGAGCCGCGCGATCGCGTCGGGGTAGCCCTTGTGCCAGCCGGTCGTCGTCGTGTTGTCGTAGCACTGGTCGTGCATGTCCCAGCCGTACACGACGTCGCAGAAGCCGAAGCCGCCCTCGACCGCCGAGACGAACTTGTCCTTGTGCAGCACCTTGCCGCGCAGGATGCCGTCGATGTCGGAGACGGCGACCTTGACGCCGGGGGTCGGCGACTTCAATACGTCGGCGACGATCGCCTTGTCGGAGCGGGCGGCCGGCATCGGGCTCTCCTGGGGTTGGCTATCGCAGGGTCGGTCCCCGCGGCGGCAAAGTGTAGCGCAGGGCGCTGCGCGAGAAGACCGGTGGGGACAGCGCATGGGAGAATCCGCCGCCCGGCATCGATGCGAACCCTTCACGCCCTGGTCTTCCTGCACGTCGCCGTCGCGCTGTTCGGCGTGGCCGGGCTGTTCGGGGCGTGGCTTCCCCTGCCGCCTGTGGCGATCGTTCTCGGGCGGACGGCCGTCGCTACGCTGGCGCTGGGCGTCGTGGCGGTCGCCACGCGAACCTGGGGCCCGCCGACGGCTGGCCTCGCGATCAACGGGGTCGTGCTGGCGGCGCACTGGGTCAGCTTCTTCGCCGCGATCCAGGCCTCCAGCGTCGCGGTCGGGCTGATCGGCTACGCCAGCTTCCCGCTGTGGACGCTCGTCCTCGAGCGGATCAGCGGCGAGCGGCGCGGCACGCGCCGCGACCTGGCCGTCGCGACGCTCGTCGTCGCCGGTCTCCTGTTCACCGTGCCGCGCTTCGCGAGCCACGAACCGGTCGTCGTGGGACTGGCGTGGGGGCTCGCCTCGGGCGCCACGTTCGCGTGGCTCGCGGTGCGCAACCGCGGCTTCATGCGCGCGCACCCGGCGCGATCGATCGCCCTGTGGCAGAACGCGTTCGCCGCGGCATGCCTCGTGCCGGTCGTCCTGCTGGCCGATGCCGCCGGTCGCTGGCCGTCGTCGCGCGACCTCGTGCTCATCGTGGCGCTGGGCGTCGTGTGCACGGCGCTGGCGCACACGCTGTTCGTCGCGTCGCTCGCGAGCGTGACCGCGCACACCGCGAGTGTCGTCGCCGCACTCGAGCCGGCCTACGGCATCGCGCTGGCCGCGGCCCTCCTCGGCGAGCGCCCGACCGCGGCGATCACGAGGAGCCCGGCGCCGAGGAGCATGCCCGCGGTCGTCGCATCGCGCGACGCGGCGTGGGGCGGGGCCCCCGGTAGAATGCCGGACTGAACGCGAGCCTGCTCGCGACCGACCCGTCCCCCCGAACCCCTCCTCGATGACGCAACTGGCGCTGGGCCTCGTCGGCCTCGGCCGCATGGGCGGCAACATGGCGCGCCGGCTCGCGCGCGGCGGCACGCGCATCGTCGGCCACGACGCGACCCCCGGCGCCGCCGAGAAGCTCGCGACGGACGTCACGATCGTCGCCGTCAGCTCGCTGGCGGCGCTGGTCGCGGCGCTACCGGCTCCGCGCGTCGTCTGGCTCATGGTGCCGGCGGGCGAGCCGACGCAGCAGTCGATCGACACGCTGGCGTCGCACCTGTCGCGCGGCGACACGATCGTCGACGGTGGCAACGCCAACTACAAGGACTCGCAACGCCGCGCCGCGGAGCTCGCGCGCGACGGCATCGAGTTCGTCGATTGCGGCGTCTCGGGCGGCGTGTGGGGGCTCGACAACGGCTACACACTGATGTTCGGCGGATCCGCGGCGGCCGCGCGCGCGATCGAGCCGTTCGCCCGTCTCCTCGCGCCGGCCGCGGAGCGCGGCTGGCTGCATTGCGGTCCCGCGGGCGCCGGCCACTTCGTCAAGATGATCCACAACGGCATCGAGTACGGGATGATGCAGGCGTACGCCGAGGGCTTCGCGCTCCTCGACGGCAAGCAGGAGCTCGCGCTCGACACCGCCGCCATCGCCGAAGTGTGGCGCCACGGGAGCGTCGTGCGATCGTGGCTGCTCGACCTGATCGCCGAGTTCCTCGGCCGCGACGCCACCTTCGACGCGATCGCGCCGCACGTCGCCGACTCGGGCGAGGGGCGCTGGACGGTGGCCGAGGCGATCGAGCAGGGCGTGCCCGCGCCGGTGCTCGCGCTCGCGCTGATGAGCCGCTTCGACAGCCAGGGACGCGGCGACTACGCCAACCGGATGCTCGCGATGATGCGGCAGGCGTTCGGGGGGCACGCGGTGCGCGGCGCGGAGCCGGAGTCGCACCGATGATCGTCGTCGTGATGGGGGTGACCGGCTGCGGCAAGAGCACGGTCGGCGCGGCACTGGGGGAGCGCCTCGGCTGGCGCTTCCTCGACGCCGACGACTTCCACCCGCCGGCCAACGTCGCCAAGATGGCCTCCGGCACGCCGCTCACCGACGCGGACCGCTGGCCGTGGCTCGATCGCATCGCCGGCGAGCTTGGGTCGATCGAAGCCGCCGGCGGCGACGCGGTGCTCGCGTGTTCCGCGCTCAAGGACGCCTACCGCGAGCGCATCGCCCGCGGCGGCGACGTGCGCTTCGTGCACCTGTGCGGCGACCAGGCGGTCATCGCGGCGCGCCTCGCCGTGCGCAAGCACCGCTACATGCCGGCGACGCTGCTCGCGAGCCAGTACGCGGCGCTCGAGCCGCCGAAGCAGGCGATCGATGTCGACATCCGGCTGCCGGTCGAGCGCCAGGTCGACGCGATCTGCCGCGCACTCGCGCTCGGCGCGGCCCCGCGCGCGTCCCTCGCATGAGCGACCGGCGCACGCCGCTCGATCCGTCGACCGAGGTCGTGCACCTCGGCCGCGACCCGGCGAAGCACCTCGGTGCCGTCAACACGCCGGTCTACCGGGCCAGCACGATGGTGTTCCCGACGCTCGACGACCTCGAGGCATCGGCGGCGGGGCGCTACGACGGGATCGGCTACGGCCTGCATGGACTGCCGACCGTCACCGACCTGCAGGCGGCGATGGCCGCGCTCGAAGGGGGCACGCGCGGCTTCGCGGTGCCGAGCGGCCTGACCGCCACGACGTTCCCGCTGCTCGCGCTCACGAAGGCGGGCGACCGGGTGCTCATCACCGACTCGGTGTACGGGCCGACGCGCCGCTTCGCGATGAACACGCTGCCGCGCTACGGCGTCGAGGTCGCCTTCTACGACCCGCTCGCCGGCAGCTCGATCGACGAGGCCATGACGCCGAACACGCGCGTGGTGTTCGCCGAATCGCCCGGCTCGCTGGCGTTCGACGTGCAGGACGTGCCGGCGATCGCCGCCGTGGCCCACCGCCACGGCGCCCGGGTGGTGCTGGACAATTCTTGGGCGACACCGCTCGGCTTTCGCGCCTTCGACCACGGCGTCGATGTCTCGGTGCACGCGGCGACCAAGTACATCGGCGGACACTCGGACGTGCTGCTCGGCGTGATCGTCTGCAACGACGAGACTGCTGCTCCGATGCTGCGCCTGTGGACCGACATGGGCGTCGCGGTCTCGACCGACGACGCCTTCCTCGGCCTGCGCGGGCTGCGCACGCTCGCCGCGCGCCTCGACCGCCATCAGGCGAGCGCGACGCGCATCGCGACGTGGCTGCGCTCGCGACCCGAGGTGCTGGAGGTCCTGTACCCCGCGCTGCCCGGCGCGCGCGGCCACGCGCTGTGGAAGCGCGATTTCCGCCGCGCCACCGGGTTGTTCACCGTCGTGCTGAAGCCGGGTCCCGTGCGCGACGACTTCGCGGCCATGCTCGACGGCATGCAGCTCTTCCGCATGGGGTGGAGCTGGGGCGGATTCGAGAGCCTCATCATCCCGACCGATCCCAATCGGCTGCGAACGGTTTCGCATTTCGACGCGGGCGGTCCGTGCCTGCGGCTGCACATCGGCCTCGAATCGCCCGACGACCTCATCGCCGACCTCGAGGCGGGGCTGGCCCGCCTGGCGGGACGCCGCTGACGCTGTCGACGCTACCGCGACGAAGGGCACCCTACGGCCGCCGATCCACCAGCGGGTGGACCCGCTGACCGGCTAGGCGCCGACGCCCAGGTAGGCCTCCTGCACGCGCGCATCGGCGCGGATCGCCTCCGGCGTCCCCTCCGCCAGGATGCGCCCCCGGTCGAGCACGATCACGCGGTCCGCGTGGCCGAAAACGATGTCCATGTCGTGCTCGGTGAAGAGCAGCGCGATGGCATCGCGGCGCGCGAGGTCGGCGGCGACCTGCATCATTTCGCCGCGCTCGTTCGGGGCCATGCCCGCCGTCGGCTCGTCCATCAGCAGGAGCCGCGGCGTCCCGGCGAGCGCGAGCGCGATCTCGACGCGCTTCACGTCGCCGTACGCGAGCGTCGCGGCATGTCGATCCGCGAGGTCTCCCGCACCGACGCGCTCGAGCAGCGCCTCCGCAGGAGGACCGAAGCGATTGAGGCCCGTCGTCACGATCGAACCGGTCACGTCGGCATGCGCGGCGAGCGCCAGGGAGACGTTCTCGCGCACGGTCATCGACGCGAACGTCGCCGCGACCTGGAAGGTGCGCCCGACGCCGCCGCGCGCGAGGGCGCGCGCCGAGCGTCCGGTGACGTCGCGGCCGTCGAGCAGCACCCGACCCGCGTCGGGCGCCATCTGCCCGTTGATCAGGTTGAAGCAGGTCGTCTTGCCCGCGCCGTTGGGACCGATCAGCGCGACGACCTCGCTCGCCGCCACGTCGAACGAGACGCCGTCGACGGCGCGAACGCCGCCGAACGCCTTGGCGAGGTCGCGCACTGCGAGCACCGGCGCGCTCATGCCGTGTCGCGGCGCGTCGTGCGCCATGCCAGCAAGCCCCCGAGTCCGTTGGGCATGACCGTCACGATCGTCAGCATCGCGATGCCCAGCGCCGCGCGCCAGTAGTCGGTGGCGCGCGCCAGGGCATCCTGGCCCCAGGTGAAGATCCCGGCCCCGAGCACCGGGCCGAACGTCGTGTTCAGGCCGCCGAGCAGCACCATCACCAGCGCATCGACGGAGCGCGGAATCGCGAGCGTTTCCGGCGAGATGCTGCCCTTCGAGTAGGCGAACAGCCCGCCGGCCAGGCCGGCGAAGGCGCCGGCCAGCGCGAAGGCGGCCCAACGGATGCCGCGCACGTCGATGCCGATCGCCTCCGCGCGCAGTGCGGAGTCCCGCGCTCCGCGCAACGCGCGGCCGAACGGCGAGGCGGCGATCCGCGCGAGCGCCGCCAGCGCCAGCGCGACGACCGCCAGCGTCAGCCACGAATAGCGCGTTCGGTCGGCGAGGGCTTCCGGCGGCCACACGCCGACGATGCCGTTGGACCCGCCGGTCACCGCATCCCACTGGAACACGATCGACCAGGTGATCTGCGCGAACGCGAGCGTCAGCATCGCGAGGTAGACGCCCGACAGCCGCACGCAGAACCAGCCGAAGGCGAGCGCCGCGGCGAGCGCGGCGACGGGAGCCGCGAACAGCGCCACGAGCATCGGTGCCCCCTGCTTGGCGACCAGGGCTGCCGCGTAGGCGCCGACGCCGAAGTACGCCGCATGGCCGAACGACGCGAGCCCCGCCGGCCCCATCAGGAAGCGCAGGCTCGCCGCGAACAGCGCGGCGATCAGGATGTCGGTCGCAAGGATGCGTGCGTACTCGTCGGACAGGAGCGGCACGACGATGAAGGCGAGCGCGAGCGCCGCGCCGACCAGCGCCTCGCGTCGGCCCGGATCGGTCACCAGCGTCCGCTGCTCCGCGAGCGTCGTGCTCGCCGGCGCGGTCGTCGGCTCGCCGAACAGGCCGTGCGGTCGCACCGCGAGCACCACCGCCATCACGACGAACTCCGCGACCAGCGTGAGCTTGGGAAACGCCACGTGAACGCCGGCGATGTCCACCGTGCCCAGCGCGATGCACAGCGCCTTGGTGAGCCCGATGACCAGTGCGGCGACGAACGCGCCGGGAATGGAGCCGAGCCCGCCCACCACGGTGACGACGAACGCATCGGCGATGATGCCGAGGTCGATGCCGAGGTTCGCCGGCTCGCGCGGCAGCTGCAGCGCGCCGGCGACGCCGGCGAGCGCCGCCCCGAGGGCGAACACTGCGGTGTAGAGCTTCGCCTGGTCGATGCCGAGCGCGGCGGTGACGACGCGATTCTCGGCCGCCGCGCGCATCTGCACGCCGAAGCGCGTGCGGCGCACGAGCAGCGTCAGGAGCACGAGCACGAGGGGGCCCACGACGATCAGGAACGCGTCGTACTCGGGGAGCGAGCGGGTGCCGAGCGCGATCGTGCCGTCGAGGCCGGGCACGCGCGGCCCGAGCAGGTCCTCGGCCCCCCAGATCGCCAGCGCGATGTCGCGCACGACCAGCACGATCGCGAACGTCGCGGTGAGCTGCAGGAGCTCGGGCGCGGCGTACAGGCGCTTGAGGATCAGCGCCTCGATGAGTGCGCCGACCAGCGCGGCGGCCAGCGCCGCACCGGCCACCGCCAGCGCGAACGCCCAGGCGCTGTCGCCGAGACGCTCGGTCAGCGCGTCGCCGATCGACCAGGCGACGTAGGCGCCCAGCATCGCGAGCGAGCCGTGCGCGAAGTTGACGACGCGGGTGACGCCGAAGATCAGCGTCAATCCCGCGGCGACCAGGAACAGGCTCGACGCGGACGCGAGGCCGTTGAGCAGCTGGACTGCGAGCGAAGCCGCCGTCACCTGGGGTCAGTTTCCGGGACAGATTCCGGGACCGATTCGGGGACAGCTTCCGGATCTGACCCCGCGATCACCTGCTGACGTCACTTCGCCGGTCGCAACTTGCGCACGACGTCGTCGCTCGGCAGGTAGTCCTTCCCGTCCGCATAGCGCCAGTCGACCATCACCCCCTTGCCGTCGCGCACCGCGGTCTTGCCGACATAGGCGCCCATCGTCGACTGGTGGTCGAGGGCGCGGAACGTCACGCGCCCGAACGGCGTGTCGACGTCGAGACCGGACAGCGCGGCCGCGAGTTTCGCTGGCTCGGTCGAGCCGGCCTTGCGGATCGTCGCCACGGCCGTCTTCACCGTCGAGTACCCGACGACCGACCCGAGGCGCGGGTAGTCGCCGAATTTTTTCTGGTACGCGTCGCGGAAGCGCTTGTGCACCGGCGTGTCGATCGCATACCACGGGTACCCGGTCACCCACCAACCGACCGGCGCCTCGTCCTTGAGCGGATCGAGGTATTCGGGCTCGCCACCCAGCAGGTTGAACACCGGGCGGTCCTTGAAGACGCCGCGCAGCTCGCCTTCGCGCACGAAGCGCGCGAGGTCGGGGCCGAACAGCGAGGAAAAGATCGCGTCGGGCCGGGCGTCCGCGATCGCCTGCGTCACCGGGCCCGCATCGATCTTGCCGAGCGGGACGGCGATCTCGACGAACTCGAGGCCGCCGGACTGACGCGCGATCATCTGCTGCTTGAACGTCGCCGTCGCCGCCTGCCCGTACTCGTAGTTCGGGTAGACGATCACCCAGCGCTTCTTGCCGAGCTTCGCGGCCTCGGGCACCAGCATCGCCGTCTGCATGTAGGTCGACGCTCGCAGGCGGAACGTCCACGCGTTGCCGTTCTCCCAGACGATCTTGTCGGTGAGCGGCTCGGCCGCGAGGAACGGGAAGCGCCGCTGGTTCGCGAGGTCTGCGACCGCGAGCCCGACGTTGGACGGGAAGGTCCCCATCAGCATCACGACGCGCTCGCGCGTGATCAGCTCCTCGGCGACGCGCACCGCGTCGCCCGGCGTGCCGTTGTCGTCGCGCGAGACGATTTCGAGCTTGCGGCCGAGCGCGCCGCCGGCGGCGTTCTCCTCGTCGAGCGCCAGCTCCATGCCCTTCTTGTACGGCTCGAGGAACGCCGTGAACACCTTGTAGCTGTTGAGCTCGCCGAGCTTGATCGGCTGCGCGCCCGCGAGCGGCGCGGCGACCGACACGGCCGCCGCGGACGCGGCGAGGAGCAAGGCGGAAACGATGCGGTTCATTCGTGGCTTCCCGATCCGGGCGTGGAGGGCGGGGGCCCAAAACGCCATGGGGGGCCTCCCGGTTGACGCACAACGAGCACTATCGATATGACCGCGCAACCCAGGTCGCACTGGGGCCGCCGGGTACAATTATACGTTTTGGCGTCGCGCGGCCGAGGATGCGACGCCAGCGCCGCTTTGTCCATGCTACGACTTTCCCACGGGCTTGAGTTCGCCGACCTCTACACGACCGCCGGCGCGGAGGCCCTCGACCGCCTGTTCGTCGCGCACCTCACGGCCGCGGACGCGGCGCTGGCGACGAAGCTCGCCGAGGCACGCGGAAATCCCGCATTGCTGGGCAATCGGGCGGAAGGCGATCTCCTGATCGCCATCGCGCCGCACCTCGAGGACTTCCTCGCGTCGCTGTTCGGCATCGAGGAGGAGGTGCGCGCCCTCGAGGCGGCCCACCATGCGCTGGCGCCGCTCTATGCCGTCAAGCGCCAGTTCGTCCAGCGCAAGGCGATGACCGCCCACAAGGCGGACGCCGCAGCGACCTTCGACGGGCCCGCGCTCCGCGCTGCGCTCGAGGCGCGCATCGGCGCCCCGATCGTGGGACGCCATCACGAGCTCGCGTTCGCGAATGCGGTCGCCGCCTGGCTGAAGGACGAAGCGGGCAACGCCGATGCGCTGGACCTCGCGCTGCGCTACGCCGCGTGGGCGGCGCACACGCCGGCCGGCCGCGCCGCGCATCGCGACGGCGTGCTGTTCCGCGCGCCGCGCAAGCTCGATCCGATGAAGCTCGTGCCGATCGTGCCGGTCAAGCGGGCGGGCGTCACAGCCTTCACGCTCGACGCGCATCACCACCGCGAGCGGGCCGGCTTCGCGTTGACCGACCCGGGCACCGACCTGGTGGGCGGCCTCGACCAGGCGCATTACTGCATCTGGTGCCACGAGCAGGGGAAGGACAGTTGCGCGCGCGGCCTTTTCGAGAAGAAGCCCGCGGACGGCACGCCGCTGGAGATGCCGTTCAAGAAATCGCCGTTCGGCGTGACGCTCGCCGGCTGCCCGCTCGAGGAGCGCATCTCCGAGTTCCACAAGCTGCGCGCCGAGGGCTGGGCGCTCGGCGCGCTCGCCACGATCTGCGTCGACAACCCGATGGCCGCTGCGACCGGCCACCGGATCTGCAACGACTGCATGAAGTCGTGCATCTACCAGAAGCAGGATCCGGTCGACATCCCGCAAAGCGAGACGCGCGTGCTGAAGGACGTGCTCGCGCTGCCGTGGGGCTTCGAGATCTATTCGCTGCTGACGCGCTGGAATCCGCTCGACCTGCGCCGGCCCGTGCCGCGCGCCTCCAGCGGCAAGCGCGTGCTGGTGGTGGGGATGGGGCCGGCCGGATTCACGCTTGCGCACCACCTGATGAACGACGGGCACACGGTGGTCGCGATCGACGGGCTCAAGATCGAGCCGCTCGACGCGACGCTCTCGGGCATCACGGCGGGTGGCGCGCGTGTCCCGTTCCAGCCGGTGCGCGACTTCGCGTCGCTGACCGAGCCGCTCGACGACCGCGTGATGGCGGGATTCGGCGGCGTGGCCGAGTACGGCATCACGGTGCGCTGGGACAAGAACTTCCTCAAGGTGATCCGGCTCCTGCTCGAGCGCCGCGCGCAGTTCGCCCTCTACGGCGGCGTGCGCTTCGGCGGCACGGTGTCGGCCGACGACGCCTTCACGCTCGGCTTCGACCACGTCGCGTTGGCCGCCGGGGCCGGTCGGCCCACGGTGCTCGAGCTGCCCAACGGGCTTGCGACCGGCGTGCGAACGGCCTCGGACTTCCTGATGGCGCTGCAGCTCACCGGCGCGGCGAAGACCGATTCGCTCGCCAACATGCAGGTGCGCCTGCCGGTCGTGGTGGTCGGTGGCGGACTGACCGCGATCGACACGGCGACCGAGTCGCTGGCCTACTACCCGGTGCAGGTCGAGAAGTTCCTGTCGCGCTACGAAGCGCTCGTGCGCGAGCACGGCCGCGAGGCCATCGAACGGACCTGGACGCCACCGGAGCGAGAGATCGCCGCCGAGTTCCTCACCCATGGGCGGGCCCTGCGCGCCGAGCGGGAGGCCGCCGCGCGGGAGGGCCGCGCGCCGCGCATCGTCGCCCTGCTGCAGTCGTGGGGCGGCGCGACCATCGCCTACCGGCGGCTGCTGGTCGACAGTCCCTCGTACACGCTGAACCACGAGGAGGTCGAGAAGGCGCTGGAGGAGGGGATCCTGTTCGCCGAGGGCCTGACCCCGCTCGCCATCGAGGTCGACGCGCACGGTCATGCCGCCGCGCTCAAGGTGTCGGCCCACCACAACGACGGCGACGGCGTCTGGCACGAATACGCGCGCACCTCGCTTCCCGCGCGCACGATCCTGATCGCCGCGGGCACGCAGCCCAACACCGTCCTCGCGCGCGAGGACGCCGCGCATTTCGGCCTCGACGGCAAGTACTTCAGGCTGCTCGACGAGGACGGCGCGCCTGTCAAGCCGGTGCGCGGCCTCGCGAAGCCCGCGTCGCCCGCGGTGCTGACGTCGATCCGCGACGACGGCCGCGCGACGAGTTTCTTCGGCGACCTGCACCCGTCGTTCTCCGGCAACGTCGTCAAGGCGATGGCGAGCGCCAAGCAGGGCTATCCGATCGTCTCGCGCGTGCTCGCCCGGGTCGCCTCCGCCTCGGAAGCACCGGACGCCGAATTCTTCGCGAAGCTCGACCACGAGCTGCGCGCGACGGTCGACCGCGTCGAGCGCCTGACGCCGACGATCGTCGAGGTGGTCGTGCACGCGCCCGCGGCTGCGCGCAACTTCCGGCCCGGCCAGTTCTACCGACTGCAGAACTATGAGTCGTTCGCCGCGTTGCGTCGCGGCACGCGCATGACGATGGAAGGGCTCGCGCTGACCGGCGCCTGGGTCGATCGCGACAAGGGCCTGGTGTCGACGATCGTCCTGGAGATGGGAGGCTCGTCCGACCTGTGCGCGACGCTCGCGCGTGGCGAGCCGGTCGTGCTGATGGGCCCGACCGGCACGCCCACCGAGATCGAGCCGCACGAGAAGGTCGTGCTCGCCGGCGGCGGGCTCGGCAACGCGGTGCTGTTCTCGATCGGGCAGGCGTTCCGCAACGTCGCCTCGCGGGTGCTCTACTTCGCCGGCTACAAGAAGATGGTGGACCGCTACAAGGTGGCCGACATCGAGGCGGCCGCTGACGTGGTCGTCTGGTGCTGCGACGAAGGTCCCGGATTCACGCCGACGCGGCCGCAGGACCGCGCGTTCGTCGGCAACATCGTGCAGGCGATGGTGGCGTACGCGAGCGGCAAGCTCGGTCCTCAGCCGATCCCCTTCGCCGGCGCCGACCGCATCTTCGCGATCGGCTCGGACAGGATGATGGCGGCCGTCGCCGCCGCACGACATTCGGTGCTGGCGCCCTACGTGACTCCAGGGCACACCGCGATCGGCTC
>DATLIR010000286.1:0-7890 GCA_035539315.1 Casimicrobiaceae bacterium | reverse complement strand
GGCCGGCCGCGCGTCTGGTTGGTCGCGCCGATCGCCTTGAGCTCGGCGAGCAGCGCGTCGGGGCTCGGGTAGGTGACGGTGATCATCTCCATGTCGATGACGGGATCGGCGAAGCCGGCGTGGACCAGCATGTCGCCGAGGTCGTGCATGTCGACGAAGCGGTTCACGTGCGTGTAGCCGTCGATGCCCGCGAACGCGCGTCCGAGCTCCTTCAGCGTGTCGGGGCCGAACGTGGTGAACGTCAGTAGGCCGCCCACCGCGAGCACGCGCCGGAACTCGGCGAACGCGCGCGGCGGCTCGGCGACCCACTGCAGCATCAGGTTCGACCACACGAGCTCGACGCTGGCGGCGCGCAGCGGGAGCGCGGTCGCGTCGGCGCACACGAAGCCGGGACTCGCGTGCGCGGGACGCCCGAACGGTGCCAGCAGTCGCGTCAGCAACGTGCGGCCGCGCAGCGAGCGCGTGCGCGCCGCGGCGACCATCGGCCAGGCGGCGTCGAGCGCGACCAGGCGCGACTGCGGATAGCGCGCGGACAGCTCGCCGAGCGCTTCGCCGGTGCCGCATCCGGCGTCGAGGATCGTCGACGGCACGAGCTTCACGACGTCGAGCCGCTCGGCCAGCCGTCCGCCCACTTCGTGCTGCAGTACCGCCGCGGCGTCGTAGCTCGCCGCCGCGCGCCCGAACGCACGTCGCACGCCGCGCGCGTCGGGTACGCGCGGATCGGGCGGCGATGCGGCCGGCTCAGCCATCGAGGAACGGCTCGAGCGCCGCGTCGAAGGCCGCTCGGTGCGACAGGAACGGCGCGTGGGCCGCGCCTGCGATGCACACGTAGCGCGCGTCCGGCAGCGCCGCCGCGAGCCAGGCGCCGGCGGCGGCCGGCGCGATGAGGTCGCGCTCGCCGGACACGACCAGCGTCGGCGCCGCGATCGCGTGCACGCGATCGCGAAGGTCGGTCGACGCGAGCAGCGCAAGCGCATCCGCGAGCGCGTCGGGCGGGGGTTCGACGCGCGACAGCAGCAGGTCGCGCAGCGCCGCCAGCGTCGCACGGCCCGCGTCGCTGCCGTGCACCTGGAGCGCGAGGAAGCGCTGCATCGTGACGCGCCAGGACACCGCGAGCTCGTCGCCGAAACGGCGCAGCGTCCCGGCGTCCATCGCGGGCTCCCAGTCGGGACACGCGACGAAGCGCGGCGTCGTCGCCACGAGCGCGAGCCGCGCGATGCGTCCGCGCTCGCGCATCGCCCAGCGCATCGCCACCTGCCCGCCGAGCGACCAGCCCAGCACGCGAAGCGGGGCGCCCTCCTCCTCCACCGCACCCCTGACCGCGTCGACCAGCGCGTCGAGCGTCAAGGGCGCGACCGGCGCCGAATGGCCGTGCCCGGGCAGGTCGACGGCGTGCACGCGAAACTGCCGACAGAGCGCGGGCAGCAACGGCGCGAACAGGCCGGCGTGCAGACCCCACCCGTGCAGCAGCACCAGCGGCGGTCCCGCCCCCAGCGATTCCACGTGCACGCGGGGCACCCTGTCGCGCTCGCGCGACGGCGGCGCCCCCTGCCCGTCCGGCACCATGGTCATGCCCGCTCGCGAGCGACGGTCGCGAGCGCATCGACCAGCGTGTCGACGTCCGCATCGCTGTGCGCGGCGGAGAGCGAGATGCGCAGGCGTGCCGTGCCCGCGGGCACCGTCGGCGGCCGGATCGCGGGTACCCACAGGCCGCGCGCCTCGAGCGCGTCGGAAAGGCCGGTCGCGACGTCGTTCGCGCCGACGATCAGCGGCTGAATCGGCGTCGTCGACGGCGCGAGCGGCCACGGCAGCGACGCCGCGCCCGCGCGGAGCCGCGCGATGTGGCGCGCGAGCGTCGCGCGCCGCGCCGCGCCGTCGCGCACCAGCGCCAGGCTCGCGACGAGCGTCTGCGCCAGCATGGGCGGTGCCGCGGTCGTGTACAGGTAGGGGCGAGCGAATTGCAGCACCGTCTCGATGATCGACGGGTGCGCGGCGACGAACGCCCCCGCCACGCCCGCCGCCTTGCCGAGCGTCGCCATCAGCACCAGGCGCGGCGACGAGAGTCCCAGCGCAGCGAGCGTGCCGCGTCCGCCGCCCAGCACGCCGAAGCCGTGCGCGTCGTCGACGACGAGCCACGCGTCGTGCGCGGTCGCGAGGTCGAGCAGGCGCGCGAGCGGCGCGATGTCGCCGTCCATGCTGAACACGGCATCGGTCGCGATCAGCTTGCGCGGCGCGCGCGACGCCGCGAGGCGTTGCTCGAGCGCGTCGACGTCGCCGTGCGCGTACCGGCAGAGCCGTGCGCGCGCGAGCAGCGCCCCGTCGTTGAGGCATGCGTGGTTCAATCGGTCGGCGTGCACCTCGGTCGCGCGATCGGCGAGCGCGGACACGATGGCAAGGTTGGCGAGGTAGCCCGTCGAGAAGGTCAACGCGCGCGCGTCCGCGCAGGGACCTGCCCAGGCGGCGAGCTCGCGCTCGAGGGCGTCGTGGGGCGCGTAGTGCCCGCATACGACGTGCGAGGCGGTCGCGCCGACGCCCCAGCGCCACGCCGCGTCCGCGGCCACGCGCGCGAGCTCCGGATGTCCCGCGAGTCCCAGGTAATCGTTGCTCGCGAAATTGACCAGCGCGCGCCCTGCGACGACGACGCGCGGCCCGGCGCGCGAGGCAACGACGCGGCGGCGGCGCGCGAGGCCGTCCGCGGCGCGCTCGGCGAGCGCGCCGTCCAGCGCGGCGATCAACGGATCGGACCCGTCGGTCGCGACGGCGCGGGCGGGCCGCGATGCAGCCACGGGCTCCGCCCTACGCGGGCTTGAGGCCCAGCTTGGCGAACAGCGCGCGATCGGCGTCGACGTCGGGATTGCCGGTCACGAGGAGCCGGTCGCCGTAGAAGATCGAGTTGGCGCCGGCGAGGAAGCACAGCGCCTGCACCGCCTCGCCAAGCTCGCGCCGGCCGGCGGACAGCCGCACCATCGCTTTCGGCATCGTGATGCGTGCGGCGGCGATCGTGCGCACGAATTCCAGCGGCTCGATCGCGCTCGCGCCGCCGAGCTTCGCATAGAGCGGCGTGCCCTCGACCTGCACCAGGTGGTTGATCGGCACCGACTCGGGCGGCGGGTCGAGGCTCGCGAGCATCGCGATGAGCGCGGCGCGCGCGCGACGCGACTCGCCCATGCCGACGATGCCTCCGCAGCACACGCGCATCCCCGCTTCGCGCACGCGCTCGAGCGTGTCGAGCCGCTCCTGCTGGCCACGGGTGGTCACGATCTCGCCGTAGAACTCGGGCGCGGTGTCGAGGTTGTGGTTGTAGTAGTCGAGGCCCGCCGCGGCGAGCGCTTCGGCCTGGCCGTCCTTCAGCATGCCGAGCGTGCAGCACGCCTCGAGGCCGAGCGCCTTGACGCCGCGCACCATGTCGAGCACCGGCGCGAGATCGCGATCCTTCGGGCCGCGCCAGGCCGCGCCCATGCAGAAGCGCGTCGCGCCAGCGTCCTTCGCCGCGCGCGCCGCGCCGAGCACGGCATCGAGCGACAGCATCGCTTCGCTCGCCACGCCGGTGTGGTAGCGCGCCGCCTGCGGGCAATAGCCGCAATCCTCGGGGCACCCGCCGGTCTTGATCGACAGGAGCGTCGAGAGCTGCACCGCGTCGGCCGCGTGGTGCGCACGGTGCACCTGCTGCGCGCGGAACAGGAGGTCGGCGAACGGCAGCGCGAACAGCGCCTCGACGGCGTCGGTGCTCCAGGCCACGCGCACACGCGCGCCGGTCGCGCCGGTCGCGTCGCCGCCGGGCGTCGCGAGGGCGGAGGAGGGTTCGTCGAGCATCGTGGCAGGGTCGGCCGAACGTCGGAGCGGCACCAGGGGCGCGCCGCCACTACAATTCGCGGCGAGTGTCGAGGCCGCCCGGTGCGCTTGTCAAATGCCGCGCAAGCAATGCTTAACAACTGGCGCCGCACCGGTGCGGCGCCAGTTGTTAAGCATTGCTTGCGCGGCATTTGACAAGCGCACCGGGCGGCCTCGACACTCGCCGCGAATTGTAGTGGCGGCGCGCCCCTGGTGCCGCTCCGACGTTCGGCCGACCCTGCCACGATGCTCGACGAACCCTCCTCCGCCCTCGCGACGCCCGGCGGCGACGCGACCGGCGCGACCGGCGCGCGTGTGCGCGTGGCCTGGAGCACCGACGCCGTCGAGGCGCTGTTCGCGCTGCCGTTCGCCGACCTCCTGTTCCGCGCGCAGCAGGTGCACCGTGCGCACCACGCGGCCGACGCGGTGCAGCTCTCGACGCTCCTGTCGATCAAGACCGGCGGGTGCCCCGAGGATTGCGGCTATTGCCCGCAGGCGGCGCGCTACCACACCGGCGTGGCGAGCGAAGCGATGCTGTCGCTCGATGCCGTGCTCGGCGCGGCGCGCGCGGCGAAGGACGCTGGCGCGACGCGCTTCTGCATGGGCGCGGCCTGGCGCGGCCCGAAGGATCGCGATCTCGCGCCGGTGCTCGACATGGTGCGCGGCGTCAAGGCGCTCGGCCTCGAGGCGTGCTGCACGCTCGGCATGCTGAAGGACGGCCAGGCCGAAGCGCTCGCCGCGGCGGGCCTCGACTACTACAACCACAACCTCGACACCGCGCCCGAGTTCTACGGCGAGATCGTGACCACCCGTGGCCAGCAGGAGCGGCTCGACACGCTCGAGCGCGTGCGCGAAGCGGGGATGCGCGTGTGCTGCGGAGGCATCGTCGGCATGGGCGAGTCGCGTCGCGCGCGCGCCGCGCTCATCGCGATGCTCGCGAGCCTCGACCCGCCGCCCGAGTCGGTGCCGATCAACCACCTGGTGCAGGTCGAGGGCACGCCGCTCTATGCGAAGCTCGGCGGCGCGAGCGCGATCGAGCCGCTGGAATTCGTGCGCACGATCGCCGCCGCACGCATCACGATGCCGAAAGCGATGGTGCGGCTGTCCGCCGGCCGGCGCGAGCTTGGCGAGGCGGTGCAGGCGCTGTGCTTCCTCGCCGGCGCCAACTCGATCTTCTACGGCGACCGGCTCCTCGTGACCGGCAATCCCGACGTCGACGCCGATCGCGCGCTGTTCGCCAAGCTGGGCCTCAAGCCCGCGTAGGGCGGAGCCCGTGGCTGCATCGCGGCCCGCCCGCGCCGTCGCGACCGACGGGTCCGATCCGTTGATCGCCGCGCTGGACGGCGCGCTCGCCGAGCGCGCCGCGGACGGCCTCGCGCGCCGCCGCCGCGTCGTTGCCTCGCGCGCCGGGCCGCGCGTCGTCGTCGCAGGGCGCGCGCTGGTCAATTTCGCGAGCAACGATTACCTGGGACTCGCGGGACATCCGGAGCTCGCGCGCGTGGCCGCGGACGCGGCGTGGCGCTGGGGCGTCGGCGCGACCGCCTCGCACGTCGTATGCGGGCACTACGCGCCCCACGACGCCCTCGAGCGCGAGCTCGCCGCCTGGGCAGGTCCCTGCGCGGACGCGCGCGCGTTGACCTTCTCGACGGGCTACCTCGCCAACCTTGCCATCGTGTCCGCGCTCGCCGATCGCGCGACCGAGGTGCACGCCGACCGATTGAACCACGCATGCCTCAACGACGGGGCGCTGCTCGCGCGCGCACGGCTCTGCCGGTACGCGCACGGCGACGTCGACGCGCTCGAGCAACGCCTCGCGGCGTCGCGCGCGCCGCGCAAGCTGATCGCGACCGATGCCGTGTTCAGCATGGACGGCGACATCGCGCCGCTCGCGCGCCTGCTCGACCTCGCGACCGCGCACGACGCGTGGCTCGTCGTCGACGACGCGCACGGCTTCGGCGTGCTGGGCGGCGGACGCGGCACGCTCGCTGCGCTGGGACTCTCGTCGCCGCGCCTGGTGCTGATGGCGACGCTCGGCAAGGCGGCGGGCGTGGCGGGGGCGTTCGTCGCCGCGCACCCGTCGATCATCGAGACGGTGCTGCAATTCGCTCGCCCCTACCTGTACACGACCGCGGCACCGCCCATGCTGGCGCAGACGCTCGTCGCGAGCCTGGCGCTGGTGCGCGACGGCGCGGCGCGGCGCGCGACGCTCGCGCGCCACATCGCGCGGCTCCGCGCGGGCGCGGCGTCGCTGCCGTGGCCGCTCGCGCCGTCGACGACGCCGATTCAGCCGCTGATCGTCGGCGCGAACGACGTCGCGACCGGCCTTTCCGACGCGCTCGAGGCGCGCGGCCTGTGGGTACCCGCGATCCGGCCGCCGACGGTGCCCGCGGGCACGGCACGCCTGCGCATCTCGCTCTCCGCCGCGCACAGCGATGCGGACGTCGACACGCTGGTCGATGCGCTCGCGACCGTCGCTCGCGAGCGGGCATGACCATGGTGCCGGACGGGCAGGGGGCGCCGCCGTCGCGCGAGCGCGACAGGGTGCCCCGCGTGCACGTGGAATCGCTGGGGGCGGGACCGCCGCTGGTGCTGCTGCACGGGTGGGGTCTGCACGCCGGCCTGTTCGCGCCGTTGCTGCCCGCGCTCTGTCGGCAGTTTCGCGTGCACGCCGTCGACCTGCCCGGGCACGGCCATTCGGCGCCGGTCGCGCCCTTGACGCTCGACGCGCTGGTCGACGCGGTCAGGGGTGCGGTGGAGGAGGAGGGCGCCCCGCTTCGCGTGCTGGGCTGGTCGCTCGGCGGGCAGGTGGCGATGCGCTGGGCGATGCGCGAGCGCGGACGCATCGCGCGGCTCGCGCTCGTGGCGACGACGCCGCGCTTCGTCGCGTGTCCCGACTGGGAGCCCGCGATGGACGCCGGGACGCTGCGCCGTTTCGGCGACGAGCTCGCGGTGTCCTGGCGCGTCACGATGCAGCGCTTCCTCGCGCTCCAGGTGCACGGCAGCGACGCGGGCCGTGCGACGCTGGCGGCGCTGCGCGACCTGCTGCTGTCGCGCGTCGAACCCCCGCCCGACGCGCTCGCGGATGCGCTTGCGCTGCTCGCGTCGACCGACCTTCGCGATCGCGTGCACGCGATCGCGGCGCCGACGCTGGTCGTGTCCGGCGAGCGCGACCTCATCGCGCCGGCCGCCGCCGGCGCCTGGCTCGCGGCGGCGCTGCCGGACGCGCGCTACGTGTGCATCGCAGGCGCGGCCCACGCGCCGTTCCTGTCGCACCGAGCGGCCTTCGACGCGGCGCTCGAGCCGTTCCTCGATGGCTGAGCCGGCCGCATCGCCGCCCGATCCGCGCGTACCCGACGCGCGCGGCGTGCGACGTGCGTTCGGGCGCGCGGCGGCGAGCTACGACGCCGCGGCGGTACTGCAGCACGAAGTGGGCGGACGGCTGGCCGAGCGGCTCGACGTCGTGAAGCTCGTGCCGTCGACGATCCTCGACGCCGGATGCGGCACCGGCGAAGCGCTCGGCGAGCTGTCCGCGCGCTATCCGCAGTCGCGCCTGGTCGCGCTCGACGCCGCCTGGCCGATGGTCGCCGCGGCGCGCACGCGCTCGCTGCGCGGCCGCACGTTGCTGACGCGACTGCTGGCACCGTTCGGGCGTCCCGCGCACGCGAGTCCCGGCTTCGTGTGCGCCGACGCGACCGCGCTCCCGCTGCGCGCCGCCAGCGTCGAGCTCGTGTGGTCGAACCTGATGCTGCAGTGGGTCGCCGAGCCGCCGCGCGCGTTCGCCGAGTTCCGGCGCGTGCTCGCGGTGGGCGGCCTACTGACGTTCACCACGTTCGGCCCCGACACGCTGAAGGAGCTCGGACGCGCGTTCGCGGGCATCGACGGCTACACGCACGTGAACCGCTTCGTCGACATGCACGACCTCGGCGACATGCTGGTCCACGCCGGCTTCGCCGATCCCGTCATCGACATGGAGATGATCACCGTCACCTACCCGAGCCCCGACGCGCTGCTCGCCGAGCTCAAGGCGATCGGCGCGACCAACCAGACGCGCGGCCGGCC
>DATLIR010000285.1:0-18842 GCA_035539315.1 Casimicrobiaceae bacterium | reverse complement strand
GTCGCCGCGTTCGCCGACGCCGCGCCGGCCCGATGCCGCCGGCGGACGCCGCCCGTCCCCCCAAGGAGCCTCGATGAAGTTCCGCTTTCCCGTCGTCATCATCGACGAAGACTACCGGTCGGAGAACGCGAGCGGCCTGGGCATCCGCGCGCTCGCCAAGGCGATCGAGGCGGAGGGCACCGAGGTGCTGGGCGTCACGAGCTACGGCGACCTCTCGCAGTTCGCGCAGCAGCAGTCGCGCGCCTCGGCGTTCATCCTGTCCATCGACGACGAGGAATTCACGCCCGGCCCCGAGCTCGACCCGGCCGTGCTCAACCTGCGCAAGTTCATCACCGAGATCCGGCTCAAGAACGCCGAGATCCCGATCTACCTGTACGGCGAGACGCGCACGTCGTCGCACATCCCGAACGACATCCTGCGCGAGCTGCACGGCTTCATCCACATGTTCGAGGACACGCCCGAGTTCGTCGCGCGCCACATCATCCGCGAGGCGAAGAGCTACCTCGACAGCCTGTCGCCGCCGTTCTTCCGCGCGCTCGTCCACTACGCGAGCGACGGCTCCTACTCGTGGCACTGTCCCGGCCACTCCGGGGGCGTCGCGTTCCTCAAGAGCCCGGTGGGACAGATGTTCCACCAGTTCTTCGGCGAGAACCTGCTGCGCGCCGACGTGTGCAACTCGGTCGACGAGCTCGGCCAGCTGCTCGACCACTCGGGCCCGGTGGCGGCGTCCGAGCGCAACGCCGCGCGCATCTTCAACGCCGACGATCTCTTCTTCGTCACCAACGGCACGTCGACGTCGAACAAGATGGTGTGGCACGCGACCGTCGCCCCGGGCGACGTCGTCGTGGTCGACCGCAACTGCCATGTCTCGATCCTGCATGCGATCACGATGACCGGCGCGATCCCGGTGTTCATGACGCCCACGCGCAACAACCTCGGCATCATCGGGCCGATCCCGAAGGACGAGTTCCGCTGGGAGAACATCGAGAGGAAGATCCGCGCGCACCCGTTCGCGAAGGACGTGAAGTCCAAGCCGCGCATCCTGACGATCACGCAGAGCACCTACGACGGCGTCGTCTACAACGTCGACACGATCAAGGAGCTGACCGGCACGAGCATCGACACGCTGCACTTCGACGAGGCGTGGCTGCCGCACGCGACGTTCCACGACTTCTACCGGGGCATGCACGCGATCGGGAAGGACCGGCCGCGCTCGAAGGACGCGCTGATCTTCTCGACGCAGTCCACGCACAAGCTGCTCGCCGGCCTGTCGCAGGCCTCGCAGATCCTCGTGCAGAACTCCGAGACGCGCCAGCTCGACCGGTTCCGCTTCAACGAGGCCTACCTGATGCACACGTCGACCTCGCCGCAATACGCGATCATCGCGTCCTGCGACGTCGCGGCGGCGATGATGGAGCCGCCGGGCGGCACGGCGCTGGTGGAGGAGTCGATCATCGAGGCGCTCGACTTCCGCCGGGCGATGCGCAAGGTCGGAGGCGAGTACGGCGACTCGTGGTGGTTCAAGGTGTGGGGCCCGGATCGCCTCGCGTCCGAGGGGATCGGCAGCCGCGACGACTGGATGCTCCGCGCGAACGAGCCCTGGCACGGGTTCGGCGAGCTCGCCGACGGGTTCAACATGCTCGACCCGATCAAGGCGACGGTGCTGACGCCCGGCCTGAACGTCGACGGCGACTTCGCCGACCCCGGCATCCCCGCGGCGATCGTTACGCGCTACCTCGCCGAGCACGGCATCATCGTCGAGAAGACCGGGCTCTATTCGTTCTTCATCATGTTCACGATCGGCATCACCAAGGGCCGGTGGAATTCGCTGGTGACCGAGCTGCAGCAGTTCAAGGACGACTACGACCGCAACCAGCCGCTGTGGCGCGTGCTGCCGGAGTTCGTCCAGGCGTTCCCGCGCTACGAGAAGATCGGGCTGCGCGAGCTATGCGACGCGATCCACGGCATCTATCGCGCGAACGACATCGGCCGCATCACGACGGAGATGTACGTGTCGAACCTCGAGCCGGCCATGAAGCCGGCCGACGCATTCGCGCGCATGGCGCACCGCGAGATCGAGCGCGTCGAGATCGACGACCTCGAGGGGCGCGTGACGAGCGCGCTGGTCACGCCCTACCCCCCGGGCATCCCGCTCCTGATCCCCGGCGAGCGCTTCAACAGCAAGATCGTCAAGTACCTGCAGTTCGCGCGCGACTTCAACGAGCGCTTCCCCGGCTTCGACACCGATATCCATGGGCTGGTCGAGGAGGAGATCGCCGGCCGCAAGCGCTATTTCGTCGACTGCGTCGCGGGTGCCAAGGTGATCGCGGCGGTGCCGAACCTGCGCGTACGCAGCGTGCGCAAGTCCTGACGCTCCCGGGCGCGTGGACGCGAGCCATCCGCTGCGCTGGGTCGCGATCGCTGCGGCCGCCGTCGTCGCGCTCCTCGTCGCGGCGGCGATCGTCGCCTACGCGGCGATCGACACGCAGGCGATCGTGCGCTACGCGGCGGACGAGGTGTCGCGGCTGACGGGCCGCACGATCGCGGCGCGCGGCCCGGTCACGATCGCGTTCTGGCCGCGTCTCGCGGTCGTCGCGCACGACGTCACGATCTCGAACGCGCCCGGCGCCGCGCGCCCCGAGCTCGCGCGCGCGCGTGTCGTCAAGGGGGCCGTCGCGACCTGGCCGCTGATCCGCTCGCGGCAGCTCGTCGCCGAATCGATCGAGGTCGAGGGCCTCGACCTCGCCCTGGAAACGTTGCCCGACGGACGGGGGAACTGGCAGTTCGACGGCGCCGGTGCAGCGGCGCCTGCCGCGCCGGTGGGCGCGACGGCGAGCGCGCCGTTCCGCCTCTCCGGCAAGGTGGCGGTCGTCGACGCCAACATCGCCTGGCGCGCCAACGGCGCCCGGAGCGTCGCCGTCGCGATTTCGCGGCTCGACGTGGTTCCGCAGGAAGGCGGCCGGTACGCGTGGAGCGGCACCTTCGACCTCGACGCGACGCGCTGGACGCTCGGCGCGACGAGCGGCGATCCGTTCATGACGCTGCGCGACCGGGTCCCGCTCGACGTCGACGCGAAGCTCGCCGGCGGCGGCGTTAGCGTCACGGCCAAAGGACGCGTCGAGCGGCGCGACAGCGGGGGGGCGGCGGTGCTCGACGCCGGCATCGCCTGGGAGGCCGGCAGCGAGCGCATGGCGCGCTGGGCGCCCGAGCTCGCCCGCGAAAGCGGGCGCATCGCGTCGCGGGTCGACCTGCGCGACAAGCGCTACACGTTCAGCGGCATCGCGGGCGCGATCGGCGCGACGAAGTTCGACGGCCACGCGACGATCGACCCGGGCGCCAGGGTTCCGCGCGTCGGGGCCCGCCTGCACGCGGACCTGGTCGACCTTTCGCGCGAGCGTCCTGCGCGCCGCGAAGCGGCGGTCGCGACGCCGGCGGAGCCCTCGGCGGCGCCCTTCGCGGCGCTGGCGCGCGTGGACGGGGACGTCGACTTCGTCGTCGACCGCGTGCGCCTGCGCGACGGGGTCGAGGCGACCAATGCGCGCGGGCGCGCGATCGTGGCGGATGGCAAGCTCGTCATCGATCCGCTCGACGTCGCGCTGGCCGGCGGCCGCATCGGCGGACGTCTCAGGGCCGACGCGGCGACGTCGCACGTGCACCTCGTCGTCGACGGCCGCGGCATCGAGGTAGCGCGCCTGCTCGGCGCGTTCGACCCGGGCCGCAACGCGAGCGGTGGCGTGACCAGCTTCGCCATCGACCTGCAGGGAAGCGCGCCGATCCCGCAACGCTTCCTCGCCAGGGCGTCGGGCAGCGTGCGCATCGACGTGGGGCCGATGCGCGTCAAGGGCGTGGCGCTCGACGCGGGCGGCGAGGTGCTCGAGCGCGTGCTCGATACCCTCAACCCGTTCCGGCGCGTCGATCCATCGACCGAGGTGCAGTGCGTGGTCGCGCGCCTGGCCGTGCAGAACGGCGTCGCGCACGCGGAGCGCACCATCGCGGCCGAGACGTCGCGGCTCGCGCTGTCGGCGTCGGGCACCATCGACTTCGCCCACGAGACGCTCGACCTCCTGGTGAAGCCGCGCGCGCGCAAGCTGTCGGCGCTGCCGTCGGTCGAGCTGGCCGAGGTCGTGCGCGTCAGCGGGCCGATCCGATCGCCTTCGGTGCGCCTCGACACGATCGGCGCGGCGAAGACGGCGTTGACGATCGGCGGCGCCATCGCGACCGGCGGGTGGTCGCTGCTCGCCACGCCGCTGCTCAACGCTGGGGACGACCCGAATCCCTGCGCGACGGCGCGCGCCGGCGGCAAGGTGGCCACCAGGGGCAATGCCTCGTCCGCCGCGGGGTCACCCGCAACAGACCCGCTCGCGCCGTTGCGCGGATTGTTCCGGTAGGCGCCGCGATCAGCGGATCACGCTGTCGGCGCTCGCGAGCAATGACGGCGGAAGCGCGAGCTTGAGCGCCTGCGCCGCCTTCGCGTTGACGACGAGCTCGAGCTTGGTCGGTTGCTCGACCGGCAGCGTCGCCGGTGACGCGCCCTTGAGGATCCGGTCGACATAGCCGGCCGCGCGGCGGTAGATGTCGGCCTGGTTCCAGCCATAGCTCACCAGTCCGCCGGCCTCGGCGTACTCGCGGTTCGGGAAGATGGACGCCAGCGCGTGGCGTACCGACAGGCGCGCGATCTCCGGCACCTGCTGGATGAACAGCGGGTCGAGCACGATGACGACTGCTCCGGCGCGCCGCGCCGTGATCGTGGCGAAGGCCTCGTCGATCTCCGGCACGGTCCGCGCCGGCACCGCGACGAGCTCGAGCGCGGCCTTGCGCGCCGCGTCCTCGGCGTTCGCCTGGATCGTGGCGTGCGCCGGATTGGACGGGTTGACGAGCAGCCCCACGCGCGTCAGGCGCGGCAGGATCGTCCTGAGCATCTCGAGGTGCTTGGCGACGAGGTCGCCGGCGAGGTTGAAGAGGCCGGTGACGTTGCCACCCGGATGGGCGAAGCTCTGCACGAGGCCAGCGGCCACCGGATCGCCCGAGACCACGATGACGATGGGTATCGTGGTCGTCGCCCGCTGCGCGGCCAGCGCGCCCGGCGGCCCGAGCGCGAGCATCACGTCGACCCGCTCGCGTACGAGATCCGCGGCGAGCGCCGGCAGCCGCTCGTAATGGCCGTCCGCGAAACGCCACAGGATGACGAGGTTGCGCCCCTCGACGTAACCCAATTCGCGCATGCGGCGCGGAAACGCGCCGTAGTAGTCGGCGTCGAGCGTCGGAGGCCGGCTGCGCGGCGACAGGAAGCCCACGCGCCACGTGCGTTCCCTCGGCTGGGCGAAAGCCCGCGCAGGCAGGGCCAGCGCGGCGGCCAGCGCCTGCACCACGCCGCGGCGTCGGATCATCGATCGCCCCCTTCGTCGGTGCCGGATGCGCGTGCGGGCATCCGTGCGCCGATTGTATCGGGCATTGCCTCGCCGCGCGAATCGGTGACCGCGCGCGCGACGCTTCGCATCGGTACCGTGCCTGCCTAGCCCGAAACGCCAGAGGTCGCCGCGGCCGCGGCGTGCCGCTCCGCAGCCGACGCGCATTCGACGAACACGCGCGCAGTGCACGCAGCGCAGATCGCCGGGTCGCAACGCGCGTAGATCGAACGGATCGCCTCGTCCTTGGTGTCGAACACGCGATCGCGCCCGAACGCGTCGAGGAAGCCGCCGCGCTCGAGCGCCTCGCGCACCTCGGGCTTGAGGTTCGCCGCGTAGAGCGTGACGCCCGCGTCGCGCGACGCCGCGGCCTCCCGCACGAGCAGCTCGCAGCCGGCGACGTCGATGAAGTTGACGCCGCTTCCGACCAGCAGCAGGTGGCGCACGCCCGGGCGCGAGCGGCGCGCCGCCTCGATCTCGTCGCGGACGTGCTCGACCGCGCCGAAGAACAGCGAGCCATCGACGCGCAGCACCTCGAGCAGCGGGCAGCGCGGAGCGCCAGGGGCGACCGGCACGAAGCGGCGCAGCGGCGAGCGCGGGTCCGGCAGCACGGGCGTCAGACGCGGGTGCGTCGTGCGGTTGAGGTAGACCAGCAGCGAGGCGAACACGCCGAACAGGATCGCGAACTCGAGCGGCGTCGCGAGCGTGGCGACGAACGTGACCGCCAGCACGATCGCTTCCGAGCGGCTCGTGCGCACGATGCGCCGCATCTCGCCAAGGTCGACCAGGCCGAACGCGACGACGAACAGCAGCGCCGCCATCACGGCGAGCGGCAGGTAGCGCGCGAGCGGCCCGACGATGAGCACGATCAGCACCAGCAGGAGCGCCGACGCCACGGCGGCCAGGGGCGTTCGCGCGCCGGCCTGCAGGTTGACACCGCTGCGGTTGAACGAACCCGACGACGGGTAGGCCGAGAAGAACGCGCCGGCGAGGTTCGACAATCCCTGTCCGACGAACTCCTGGCTGCCGTCGATGCGCTGGCCGGTCTGGAGCGCCAGGGCTCGCGCGATCGACACCGCCTCGGTGAGCCCGAGCACGGTGAGCGCGAGCGCGGCCGGCGCGAGCCGCGCCCAGACGTCGGGATCGAACGAGGGCAGCGACAGCGGCGGCAGGTCCGCGCCGAGCGTCCCGACGGTGGGCACCTGCGCCACGCCGGCGCGCGCGAGGAGCCACGCGAACACGCTGCCGGCGATCATGGCGACGATCATCGGCGGGATCCGCGGGGCGAGGCGGCGCGCGCCCAGCGCGGCCGCGATCGTGAAGGCGCCGGTCGCCGCGATCCACGGGTCGCTCGCGTCGAGCGAGGTCGCGAGCTTGCGAACGCTCCCGAAGAAACCCGCGCCGGGGGGAATCGCCACCCCGAAGAAGTTGTGCAATTGCGATGCGACGATGAGGAGCGCGGCGCCCGCGGTGAAGCCGACCACCACGGTGTGCGAGATGAAATCGACCAGCGCTCCCAGGCGGGCCACGCCCATCGCGAGCTGGATCGCCCCGACCAGCAGGCACAGCGTGAGCACCAGCGTGAGGTAGTCGGCGCTGCCGGGCGCCGCGAGCGGCGCGACGGTCGCGAACACGACCAGCGACAGCGCATTGGTCGGCCCGCTGATGAGGTGCCACGACGAGCCCCACAGCGCGGCGACGATCACCGGCACCATCGCGCAATAGAGGCCGTGCTGCGGCGGCAGGCCCGCGAGGGTCGCGTAGGCGACGCCCTGCGGCAGCACGACGAGTGCGCCGACGAGCCCCGCCTGCGCATCCGCGGTGAGCGTCGCGACGGTGATGCGCTCGCGCCAGGCGAGGAACGGCAGGAGGCGGACGAGCCTGGGCGACACGGAGCGCGGGCGGACCAAAGCCCGGATGATGCGGGCAAGCCGCGGCATTTCGCAAACCTGCGCCGCGAAAGGCGGCGCGTGCCGCTAGGCCGCGAACCGGCTGACCGTGTGGGCGCCGAGCGGCGTGCCCTCGCCCTGGCGCGAGGGCGCCGGGTGCGTGCCGTCGCGCTTCGCGCTCGCGAGGAGCGATGCGAGCACGCACGAGGCCATCCTGCTCTCCATCGATTCGTTGCGCGCGACCACGACGATCGGCACCTGCGCGCCGAGGACCAGCCCTGCGGCGAGGGCGCCGGTCACGCCGGTCAGCGTGCGCACGACCATGACGGCGGCCTCCATCGACGGCGCGAGCAGGATGTCGGCGCGGCCGGCGACCTCGGAGAGGTTGCCCTGCGCGCGCGCTACCTCCGGCGAGAGCGCGACGTCCGGTGTCATCGGGCCATCGACGCGCGCGCCCCGGATCAGGCCGTCGCCTGCGATCGCCTTGAGCGACGCGGCGTCGACGGTCGACGGGAAGGCGGCGGACGGCGCGTCCACCGCGGCCAGCAGCGCGACGGCGGGAACGGCGATGCCGAGCGCGATCGCGAGCTCGACCGTGTTGAGCAGCACGTCCCGCTTCGCCGCAAGGTTGGGCGCGACGTTGAGCCGGTCATCGGCCACCAGCACCGGTTGCGCGCGGCCCGGAACGTCGAGCAGCGTCGCATGCGACAACCGGCGCTCGGTCCTCAGGCCGCTGTCGGGGGCGGCGACCGGCGCGAGCAGCGCGCCGTCGGAGAGCGAGCCCTTGACGAGGGCACGCACGCCTCCGTCGCGGGCGAGCCGCGTGGCGCACTCGGCGGCCGCCGCCGAGTCGTCGGCGGTGTCGACGATCGGCAGGCGCGAGATGTCGAGGCCGCCGCGCAGCGCGGCGCCGCGGATGCGCGCTTCGGGGCCGACCAGTGTGGGCGCGAGATAGCCGGCGAACGCCCCGGCGAGCGCCAGCTGCAGCGACTCGGCATCGCAGGGAAACACGAATGCGGCGGCGAGCGGCGGCAGGAAGCGGACGCGCTCGACGAGCTTCTGCAGGTGCGGACGGGCAGTCATCGCGTGGGCAGACTCGCAATCCCCGGGGGGCCTGTCAAGAATCCCCGACGGAAGGGCGTGCGGAGCGGTTGCCCGGTGAACGTCGATCCGCCACGAGGTGTTGCACTGCAGCAGAACCCCCCCACGCTAGGCCTTGCCTTTCCACGGCACCACCAGGCGCTCGATGTAGCGCATCAGGAGGTCGAACAGGTAGGCGACGACGCCGATCACCACGATCCCCATGATCACGACGTCGGTGCGCAGGAAGTTGGATGCGTTGAGCACCATCTGGCCCAGGCCCTCGGTCGCCGCGACCATCTCGGCGGCGACCAGCGTCGTCCAGCCGAAGCCGATCGCGATGCGCATGCCGGTGAAGATTTCGGGCATCGCGCCGGGCACGATCACGTGCCAGATCACCTGCCAGCGCGACGCGCCCATCGAGTACGCGGCATTGATCTGCTCGATCATCACGCTCTTCACGCCCGCGCGCGCCGACATCGCGAGCGGCGCGAAGCAGGCGAGGAAGATCAGGACGACCTTCGCGGTCTCGTCGATGCCGAACCAGATGACGATCAGTGGCAGGTAGGCGAGCGGCGGCAGCGGCCGGTAGAACTCGATCGGCGGGTCGAGCACGCCGCGCGCGATGCGCGAAACGCCCATCGCGATGCCCGCCGGGATCGCGGTGACGCAGGCGAGCAGGAAGGCGGCGAAGACCCGCCACAGGCTCGCCCAGAAGTGCTCGGGCAGCGGCTTGCCGCCCTGGATGTCGCCGCGCCATGCGTCGGCGAAGCTGGTCAGGATCTTCTCGGGCGTCGGCAGGAAGATGTCGCGGATCCAGCCGGCGTGCGTGGCGACCCACCACAGCACGAGCAGCACGACGACGGTGACGATCGAGATGAGGGTGCTGGAGCCCTTGCCCGGCAGGCTGTAGCCGGAGACGAGTCTGGGGTCAGAGACGACTTCGCTCGTCGTCTCGCCATCCGGCATGCCGCGCGCCGAAGTCGTCTCTGACCCCAGACTCACGCGGCCGCCTCGGTCGGCATGCCCGCGTGGATGAGCGAGAGAATGTCCTCGCGGAGCGCGATGAACGCGGGGTCCGACTTGACCTTGCGCGCGTCGCGGCACTCGATGAAGCGCCGGCCGAAGTCGAGCTTGTAGCGGTGCGCGATGCGGCCGGGCGACGGCGTCATCACGATCAGCTCGGTGGCGAGGAACAGCGCCTCCTCGACCGAGTGCGTGATGAAGAAGAACATCTTGCGCGTCTGCCACCACAAATCGAGGATCAACTCCTGGATCTGCTCGCGCGTCAGGGCGTCGAGCGCGCCGAGCGGCTCGTCCATCAGCATCACCTCAGGGTCGCTCGCGAGCGCGCGCGCGAGGCCGACGCGCTGCTGCATGCCGCCGGAAAGCTGGTAGATCGGGTGGCCGGCGAACTTCTCGAGGCCGACCAGCCGGAGCTTGTCGAGCGCAATGCGCCGCCGCTCGTCCTTCGCCACGCCGCGCATGCGCAGCCCGAACTCGACGTTGTCGGCGACGTCGAGCCAGGGCATCAGCGCGTGCTTCTGGAACACGACGCCGCGCTCCGCGCCAGGGGCCGTGACGCGCTTGCCGTCGAGCACGATCTCGCCGGACGAGTAGTCCATGAAGCCGGCGATGCACGAGAGCAGCGTGGTCTTGCCGCAGCCCGACGCCCCGAGCGCGACGACGAAGTCCCCCGGGTCGAGCGCGAGGTTGACGTCGGCGAGCGCGTGCGTCGCCTGGCCGGCGCGGCCGGCGTAATGGACCGACAGGTGGCGGACCTCGAGCTTGCTCACGCGGGCGACGACGGGCGGGGGACCGGGTTCACGACGATGTCTCTCCTCCGACATCCGCCGTTCCCGCGCAGCTTGCCCCCGGGCGCTTCGCGCGGGGGGCGGGAACCCGGTGTCGTCGCTTCAGTGTGCCTGTACGACGACACGGGATCCCCACCTGCACGGGGCGGACGTCGTCCGCCCCGCCGGACGCGATCGCGCCCGGCGCGCGAGCGTCACTTCTTCATCGCTTCCTGCACGTAGGCGGGATTCACGGCCACCGAATAGTCGGGCAGCGTCTTCTCGATCTGCTTTTGCGAGAGCTGGAACTCGGCGGTCGCCGCGAACGCCTTCGCCGCGAGGCTGTTCTTGCCGCCACCCAGCCACTTCGACGACTGTTCCGCCGCGGTCGGGAACTGGTACAGCGACATGCTGGCCGGCACGTCCTCGGCCTTCGCGCCCGACCACTTCGCCACCGCCTTCGCCTCGCTGGACGTCGCCGACCATTTGGCCGTGTTCTTGCGGTAGTTGTCGTCCGCGGCCGCGAGCACCTTGACGAACTTGACCATGAAGTCCTGGTTCGCCTTGGCCCAGTCGCGGTTGACGACGTAGCCGTCGAACGTCGCCTTGCCCGTGTCGGCGGAGATCTTGCCCGACGTCAGGATGACCTTGCCGTCCTTCTTGACCTCGGCCAGCACCGGATCCCAGATGAAGGTCGCCTGGATGTCGCCGCGCTGCCACGCCGCGCGCACTTCGGGCGGGCGCATGTTGAGGATCTGCACGTCGGCCGGATTCACGCCGGCCTGCTGCAGCGCGACCATCGTATGGAAGTGCGTCGTCGAGTTGAAGGGCATGGCGATCTTCTTGCCCTTCAGGTCCTTGACGCTGTTGATCCCCGAGCCGTTCTTGGCGACGAGCGCCTCGGCGCTGCCGATGTCGTCGAGGATCCAGAACAGCTCGAGCGGCTCGCCGCGCGACACCGACGCCGCGATGCCGGCGGAGCCGACTTCGCCGATCTGCACCGCGTTCGACGCCATCGCCTTGATGACCTCGCCGCCGCCGCCGAACTGCTTCCAGTTGATCTTGTAGCCGCTCGCCTTCTCGAGCTCCTTCGCCTCCTGCGCGACGCGATAGGGCACGACCATGTCCTGGTAGGCGATCGTGACTTCCTTCTGCGCGAGGGCGGGCGCCGCGGCGACCGCGGCAAAGGCCAATCCGGTGATCCAACGCTTCATGGTGAGTCTCCCCGTCGTGTTGTGGCCGAAAGGCAACGATGCTAGAGCGTCGCGAGCGTGCGGCGCAAGATGTCCACGATCATATCGATATGCGACTTCTCCGCGACGAGCGGCGGTGCGACGATCGCCGCGTCGCCGGTGGTCTTGAGGTGCAGGCCGTTGTCGAACAGCTTCTTCTGGAACAGATGGCCGCGCCGGCCCGGCACGGCGTCGACGGCGACGTCGATCGCGCCGAGCATCCCGTAGCCGCGGATGTCGGTCACCACCGGCAGGTCCTTGAGCGAGAACAGCGCGTCGAGGAAGTACGGCGCAAGCTCGCGGCCGCGCTCGAAGAGGCCGTCGCGCTGGTAGATGTCGAGCGTGGCGATGCCGGCGGCGCACGCTGCCGGGTGACCCGAGTAGGTGTAGCCGTGGAAGAACTCGATCGCGCCTTCGGGCGCGGCCGCCATGATGGTGTCGTGGATACGCTCGGAGATCGCGACCGCCCCCATCGGCTGCGCGCCGTTGGTGATGCCCTTGGCCATCGTGATCATGTCGGGCGTGACGCCGAAGCTCTGCGCGGCGAACGCCTGGCCGGTGCGGCCGTAGCCGGTGATCACCTCGTCGAACACGAGCAGGATGCCGTGCTGGTCGCAGATCTCGCGCAGCCGCTTCAGGTAGCCCTTGGGCGGGACCAGCACACCGGTCGAGCCGGCGATCGGCTCGACGAAGCACGCCGCGACGTTCTCCGCGCCGTGGAGCGCGACCAGCCGCTGCAGGTCCTCGGCGAGTTCGGCACCGTGCGCGCCTTCGCCCGGCACGAAGGCGTTCTCCTTGAGGTGTGTGTGGCGCATGTGCGCGATGCCGGGCAGGCCGGTGCCGTACTTGCGCCGGTTGTTGACGAGCCCGGAGAGCGCCACGCCGCCGAAGTTGACCCCGTGGTAGGCACGCTCGCGCGAGATGAACAGGTTGCGGCCGCCCTGGCCGCGCGCCTGGTGGTAGGCGAGCGCCACCTTCATCGCGCTCTCGACCGCCTCGGAGCCGGAGTTGCCGAAGAAGATGCGGTTCAGGTCGCCCGGGGTGAGCTCGGCGACGCGCGTCGCGAGCTCGAACTGCTTCGGGTGTCCGCGCAGGAATGGCGCCGCGAAGTCCAGTTCCTGCAGCTGCTTGCCGACGGCTTCCGCGATCTCCTTGCGGCCGTGGCCGGCCGCGCAGCAGAAGAGCCCCGACGACGCGTCGATCAGCTTCTCGCCGCGGTCGTTCCAGTAGAACATGCCTTCCGCCCGCACGATCATCTTCGGATCGGCCTTGAACTCGCGGTTCGGCGTGAACGGCATCCAGTATTCGTCGAGCGAGATGCGGCGTGCGTCGACCTTGTCGCGCAGCGTGAATTCGGCGTGGCCCATGGAAAGCTCTCCGGTGGCGGACCGCGCGGCGCTCGCGCGGCTGGAACGCGGAATGGTACGCTCTTGGCCCGCTGCCGTGCACGCGCCCCGCCGGGTCCGCCCGCCGGGCGCGATTTCGCGTTTTCTAAGACAGGATGCCCGCATGAAGACCCCCCGTTGGCTCGACCTGCTGTCGTGCGCCGCCGTCGCCGGGCTCGCGCTCGCCGGGATGGCGCAGGCCGAGGTGAAGAACGCCGCCCCGGAGTCGATGCAGCTCCTGTTCACCGAGCGGGTGGCGGCGCCGCCCTCCGCCGTCTACGCCGCGATCGGCCAGATCGAGCGCTGGTGGTCGGGCGATCACACCTATTCCAGCGACGCGGCGAACCTGTCGCTCGCGATGCAGCCGGGCGGCTGCTTCTGCGAGCGCTGGGCCGCGGGCGCCGTCGAGCACGGTCGGGTGATCATGCTGATGCGCGACCAGGTGGTCCGCATCGACGGCGCGCTCGGACCGCTGCAGAACAAGGCGGTGACCGGCGTGCTCACCTTCGTGCTCAAGGCGGAGGAGGGGGCGACGTCGCTCACGCTGGCTTACCGCGTCAACGGGGCGACGGCGAGCGCGCTCGACAAGGACGCGGCGGCCGTGGACGGCGTGCTGGGCACGCAGGTGCAGCGCCTCAGGCGTTACGTCGAGACCGGCAAGCCGGCGCCTTGAACAGGGAGCGACGATGCTGATCGGCGTACCGAAGGAGATCAAGGTCCTCGAGGATCGCGTCGGCCTCACGCCCGCGTCGGTGCGCGAGGTCGTGCACCACGGCCATCAGGCGGTGGTCGAGCGCAACGCGGGGCAGGGCATCGGCGCCACCGACGACGACTACGCGCGCGCCGGCGCGACCATCGTCGCCACCGCGGCGGAGGTGTTCTCGCGCGCCGACATGATCGTGAAGGTGAAGGAGCCGCAAGCGATCGAGCGCGCGATGATGAAGCCGGGCCAGGTGCTGTTCACCTACCTGCACCTCGCGCCCGATCCCGAGCAGACCAAGGACCTGGTCGCGAGCGGCGCCGTGTGCATCGCGTACGAGACGGTAACGTCGGCGACCGGCGGGCTGCCGCTGCTCGCGCCGATGTCCGAGGTCGCGGGACGGATGGCCGTGCAGGCCGGCGCGCATTACCTCGAGAAGGCCCACGGCGGGAAGGGCGTGCTGCTCGGCGGCGTGCCGGGCGTCGAGCCCGCGCGCGTCGTCGTGCTGGGCGGCGGCGTGGTCGGCATGCACGCGATCACCGTCGCGCTCGGCATGGAAGCCGACGTGTGGGTGATCGACCGCAACGTCGAGGCGTTGCGGCGCGCGTGGGCGCAGTTCGGCCCGGCGCTCAACACGGTGTTCTCGACCCGCGACGCGATCGAGCGTCACGTGGCGACCGCGGACCTCGTGATCGGCGGTGTGCTCATCCCCGGAGCGTCCGCGCCGAAGCTCGTCTCGCACGATCTGGTGAAGCGCATGGAGCCCGGCTCGGTCGTCGTGGACGTCGCCATCGACCAGGGCGGCTGCTTCGAGACGTCGCGCGCGACCACGCACGCCGATCCGGTCTACACGGTCGACGGCGTCATTCACTACTGCGTCGCGAACATGCCCGGCGGCGTGCCGCGCACGTCGACCTACGCCCTCAACAACGCGACGCTGCCGTTCGTGCTCGCGCTGGCCGAGAAGGGCTGGCGCAAGGCGCTGGCCGACGACGCGCACCTGCGCAACGGCCTCAACGTCGCGCACGGCAAGGTTACCTGCAAGCCGGTCGCCGACGTGCAGGGCTACAAGTTCGTCGATCCGCGCGAGGCAATCTACTAGCGGCGAGGCGGCCGCGCCGTCCGGCGAACGTCCGACAGCGTGACCGGCGGTTGCGCCGACCGGGTTTCGGCGTCCCGCCGACACCGGCACGCGGGACGCTCCGCGATGCTCGCCGGATGCTCGCGAGCTCGACTCTCCCGAAGGACCCCGGCCGCGCGCCGCTGCGACGCGGCCAGGACCGCCGCGGACTGACGCTGCGTCTCGCCGCGGCCTGGTTGCTGCTCGTGCCGCTGGGCGCCGTCGCGGCGGACGAGACGCCGCTGCCCACCGCCTGGGCGGACCGCTTCCGACAAGCGCCGTTCGAGGCGTCGTTCAGCGACGACCGCTGGCTGGGCGAGCGCGCGTCGTACGCGATCCCGGCCGCGGAGGTCGTGCTGTTCGACGTCCTCCTCAACGTCTACAACCGCCATGCCGTCGGCGGCGACTACGAGAGCACGGCCGCGACGATCCGCCGCAACCTGCGCGGCGGCTGGACCGTCGACCAGGATCCCTTCAAGACCAACCAGCTCGGCCACCCGTACCAGGGCGCGACGCACTACGGCTTCGCGCGCTCGGCGGGCCTTTCGTTCTGGGAATCGACCGGCTACGCGCTCGCCGGCAGCGCCCTGTGGGAGATCGCGGGCGAGGCGACGCCGCCGTCGGTCAACGACCTGATCAACACCGGCATCGGAGGATCGTTCATGGGCGAGGCGCTGTTCCGCCTAGCGAGCCTGCTGCTCGAGAACGAGGACATCCCGCCGCTGTGGCGCGAGGTTGCCGCCGCTGCGGTCTCGCCGCCGCTCGGCGTCAACCGGCTGGCGTTCGGCGAGCGCTTCGATCGCGTCTTCGCGAGCCGCAAGCCCGCGCTCTACAGCCGCGTGCACCTGGGTTTCATGGCCACGGCGGAGAACACGTCGGGTACCTCGACCACGTCGCTTCGCCGCAACGAGGCGCAGGCCGAGTACGCCATCGACTACGGGCTGCCCGGCAAGCCCGGCTACGGCTACCGCAGGCCGTTCGATCTCTTCGCGTTCCAGGCGACCGCGTCGTCGGCCAACGGATTCGAGAACCTGATGACGCGCGGCCTGCTGGTGGGACGCGCGTACGACGCCGGGCCGGACGTCGCCGGCGCATGGGGCCTGTACGGCAGCTTCGACTACATCGCGCCGCAGGTGTACCGCGTATCGAGCACCGGACTGTCGGTCGGGACCACCGGGCAATGGTGGGTGACGCCGTCGGTCGCGATGCAGGGCACCGCGCTGCTCGGCGCGGGCTACACCGCCGTCGGCACGACACGCTCGTCCTCCGAGATCGACTACAACTACGGCATCGCGCCGCAGGCCCTGGTGGCATGGCGCACGATCCTCGGCGACGGCGTGGCCCTCGACCTCACGGGGCGCGCCTACTTCGTGAGCCGCGTCGCCGCGGTCGACCACCGCGGCCGCGACGTCATCGGCCGCCTCGACGCCGCGCTGACCTGGCGCGTATACAAGCGTCACGGCGTCACGGTGAAGGTCGTCGGCAACGTCCGTGACGCGCGCTACGACGACCTCGGCGACCTGTCGCAGTCGCGCAACACGATCGGTCTGTTCTACACCTATCTCGGCCAGGACGGGCTGGGCGCCGTGCCGCGGCCGCAGTGACGGGACGCCGGACGGGCCCGCTCGCCGGGTCGCGCAGCGCCTCGTGCCCGCCTCAGTCGCGCAGCACCGCCGGCAGCCACAGCGCGAGCTGCGGAAACGCCAGCACGAGCCCGAGCCCGATCACCTGCAGCACCATGAACTGCATCATGCCCTTGTAGATGTCCGACAGCTCCCATTCGGGCACGACGCCCTTCAGGAAGTAGGCCGACAACGCGACCGGCGGCGAGAGCCACGCGGTCTGCAGGCACACGGCGACGAGCGTGCAGAACCATACGGTGTCGATGCCGAGCTTCTGCACCAGCGGCAGCAGGATCGGCACGACGATCAGTACGATCGGCACCCATTCGAGCGGCCAGCCGAGCACGAAGATGATCGCGAGGATCAGCATCAGCATCAGCGTCGGGGGCAGGTCGAGGCCGAGCAGCGACTCGGCGATCAGCGAGGCGCTGCCCATGCGCGAGAACACCGCGCCGAAGTAGTTCGACGCCGCGACGAGCAGCAGGATCATGCAGCTCGTGAGCAGCGTCGAGTAGACGGCGGCGCGGAAGCCCTTCCAGGTCATGCGCCGGTAGGCAAGCGTCAGCAGGAGCACGGCGAAGGCGCCGACCGCGCCCGCATCGGTCGGCGTCGCGATGCCGGCGAGGATCACGCCCAGCGTCGCGAAGATCACGACGACCACCGGCGCGATCCCGAACACCAGTTCCTTCACGACCTCCCCGATCGATTCGGCGCGCTCCTCCGGCGGCAGCGCGGGTCCGAGCGACGGGTCGAGGTAGCTGCGGGTGAGCGTGTAGACGATGTAGAGCCCGGACAGGAGCAGTCCCGGGATCACCGCCGCGGCGAACAGGTCGGTCGCCGGCACGCCGACCACCGGGCCCATCACGATCAGCATGACCGAAGGCGGGATCAGGATGCCGAGCGTGCCGCCTGCCGTGATCGCACCGGCCGACATCCGGATGTCGTAGCCGCTGCGCTTCATCGCCGGCGCCGCCATCACGCCGAGCAGCGTCACCGACGAGCCGACGATGCCGGTCGCGGCCGCGAAGATCGTCGCGGTCGCCAGCACCGCGAGGTAGAGCGATCCGCGCACCCCGGCGAGCGCGAGCTGGATGCCGCGGAACAGGCGTTCCATCAGGCCCGATTGCTCGAGCAGGTACCCCATGAACAGGAAGAACGGCACCGACGCGAGCGTCGGATCGCGCATCACCGAGAAGACCTGCAGCGTCAGCAGGTGCAGCGCGAGCGGGCCCAGCGCGAGGTAGCCGCCGATCGCGCCGACCGCGATCAGCGTGAACGCGATCGGGAAGCCGATGAAGATCGCGGCGAACAGCACGGCGAGCAACACGATGCCCAGCCATTCGGTGCTCATCGCGCCACCGCGGCGTGCCGCGCCGGTCGCGCCGGCTCGTCCGACCTCACAGGACCACGCTCCCGTCGCCGTCGTCGGGCGGCGGGGGCAGGAACTGGACCTCGATCGGCTCGCCGGGCCCGAAGGCGCGCGCCCACGCGCGGATGCACTCGGCGATGCCTTGCAGCAGCAGCAGCACCGCGGTCGCGGGGATCATGAACTTGAACGGCCACACGATCGGCAGCCACGGACTGGTGACGATCCGCTCGTTCTGCCCGAACGATTTCCAGAAGTACTCGGCGCCGAGCCACCCGAACACGGCCATCGCCGGGAAGAACAGCACCACGTAGCATGCGAGGTCGACTTTCGCCCGCGTGCGCACCGACCACTTGCCGTAATACACGTCGGTGCGGATGTGACCGCCCTTCTGGAGCGTCCAGGCCGACCCGATCATGAAGAACGTGCCGTAGAGCATGAACGTCATGTCGTAGGCCCAGGTGGTCGGCGCGTTGAAGAAGTAGCGGGCGACCACTTCCCAGACGAGCGACAGCACCATCGGGAGGATCAGCCATGCGATCGCCTTGCCGACGCCGCGCGTCAGCGCGTCGATGGCGGTGGCGAAGCGCAGGGCCGCGCTGGTGTCGGGCTTCATCGGGGGATCGGGGGAAGATGTTGCCGGCCGTGCGACGCGGCCGCGGGCGCGCCAAGCAGCGCGCCCGCGTCACGTCGGCGATGCGTCCGGCGCCGACCGGAATCCGGTGTCGCTCGCGCCACGACGCCGGCTCCGGCGGGAGCGGCCGGGCGCTATTTGGGCGGCGGCGCGGCCAGCGCCGCGTTGCCGAGGTTGCTGTACAGGTCGAGGATCTTGGTCCAGTACGGCACGACGGTCTTGGCGAACGTGCGCTGCGAGTCGAGCACCTGCTTGAAGAACGCGTCCTTCGCCGAGTAGCGGTCGAGGACCACGTTGGTCGCCCGCACGAACTCCGGGAAGAAGTCCTTCGGCGTGTCGTGGATCTGCACCTTGAACTCGTCGCGCAGGCGGACGACCGCGCGCGCGTTGCGCGCGACGTTGTAGGTGTAGGTCTCGGTCATCGACGCCATCGCCGCCGTGCGGATGATCTCCTGCAGGTCGGGCGAGAGCTTGTTCCACACGGTCTTGTTGATCAGCACCTCGCCGATGTCGGTCGACTGGTGCAGGCCCTGTAGGTAGTAGTGCTTCCAGATTGTCTGCAGGCCGAGATTCAGGTCGTCGGCGGGGCCGATCCATTCTGCCGCGTCAATGACAC
>DATLIR010000284.1:0-5798 GCA_035539315.1 Casimicrobiaceae bacterium | reverse complement strand
AACGCGCTGCGCGAGCCGGGCGGCGTCACGCTCGACGGCGTGCCGATCGACCTCGCGGCGTCGAAGGTGCCGACCTATTTCGTCTCCGCGATGGAGGATCACATCGCGCCGTGGAAGACGACCTACGCGGGCACCTCGATCCTCGGCGGCCCGTCGCGCTTCGTGCTGTCGGGCTCGGGCCACATCGCCGGCATGATCAATCCGCCCGCCGCGAAGAAGTACGGCTACTGGACCAACGAGAAGCGCGCCGCCACGCCGGACGAGTGGTTCGACGGCGCGAAGCAGCACGACGGCTCGTGGTGGGCCGACTGGCAGTCGTGGGTCGCCGAGCGCGCCGGGCGCGAGGTCGCGCCGCGCATCCCGGGCAAGGGCAAGCTCAAGGCGCTCGCGGACGCGCCCGGCACCTATGTGCGCGTGCGCGCGGACGACAAGTGAGCCGGGCGCCGCGCCGCCCGAATCGACGATAATTCGACACCGCTCCCCGCCCACGGAGGCAGCATGCGCATCCTCGCTCCGTTCCTCGCCGTCGCGCTCGCGACGCTGGCGAGCTTCCCGTTCACCGCGTTCGCGCAGGGCACGACCTGCACCGACTGCGGCACCCTCCAGTCGATGCGTTACGTCGAGGAGAAAGGCCAGGCGAGCGGCGTCGGTGCGGTCGCCGGCGGCGTGGTCGGCGGCGTGCTGGGCCACCAGATCGGCAGCGGACGGGGCAACACGGCGGCGACGATCGTCGGCGCAGGCGCCGGCGCGTACGCGGGCCACCAGATCGAGAAGAACCGCAGCAAGAAGTCCTACTGGACGGTGAGCGTCCGCATGGACAACGGCACGATGCGCACCCTCACCTACAGCCAGCGCCCGCCGGCGAACGAAGGCGAGCGCGTGAAGCTGCTGGACGGCGGTCGCCGGATGGCGCTGCTCGCGAACTGACGCCGATTCGCGTACGCGAAAACGCCGGGGCGACCCGGCGTTTTCGTTACGTCGCGCGAACCGGCTCCCGTTCAGCGACCGGGACCTGGCTTTCCGCTCGCCCCGCGATCGCCGCCGCCACCAGCACCGCCGGCATCGTTACCGCCGCTTTGCGAGGCGTCGCGCCCCCCCTCGCTGCGCGCGCCGCGACCGCCGCCCTGGGCGGCCGGCGCCGGCGCCACCTGCTGCACCATCGGCTGCGGCGGAGGTGCATGCTGCACCACCGGCGCTTGCGGCGGCGCGACGCGTGTCGCCGGCATCGGCAGGCTCGACACCGGCGCCGACGGCTGCGGCGCGGACGCCGCGCGCTGCGGCGGCACGTAGGGTTGCACCGTGTCGCGCTGCACTGGCGCCGTGTACCCCGGCGACGACGTGCCTCGTTGCGGCGGCACGTGCGACGGAGCGTTGTCGCGTGGCACCGGAGCGGCGTAGCGCGTCGGCGGCGGAACACCCGGCGCGGCTTGCGGCGATGGCTTGCCCGCCGGCGCGACATACGCCGGCGCCGGCAGCGACGCCGGGTAATCGCGCGAGGATGCCGGGGCGCGTTGGTCGCGCGTGACCGGCGCAACCGCGTTCCCGCTGCCCGGCTTGCCAGCGCCGGGCACCGACGTGACGGCGGGCGCGCCGTAGGTCGGCGTCGCCGCGCCAGGCACGGCGCTGCGGCCGCTCGACGGCATCGCCGTGGACGGGCTTACCGCGCGCGCGCCGCCGAGCGAGGTGCCCGGTCGCGCGATCGGGTCCGCGCCGCGGCGCGCGGCGTAGCTCGCCGACGCCGGCGCCGGTGTGTTGGCGGTGCCCGGCTTGACCAGCGGGATGTTGCCGGCGCCCGGGCGAGACGCCACCGGCGCGGTCGCCAGCACCGGCGTCGAAGCGATGTCGCGAGCGCTCACCGGCACGAGATTGCGGAACACCGGCTTCTGCCCGCTGAACGTCGTGCTCGCCACGGCGGTGAGGCCGCCGGGACGATTGGCGTTCACGTACTGGACCGGAGGCGCGTCATGGGTGCGGCGGTCGACGCGCACGGAGTAAGGACGGTTGTAGTGCGTCCAGCAGTTGTAGCCGCAGCCGCCCCACCACGGGCGGTACGGCTCGCCCCAGGCGAGCGGCACCCAGCCGTACACCGGCCCGCCGAGGCTGGCCGACAGGCCCCAGCCGGGACCGCCGACCCATCCGACCATCGCGGGCGCCCAGTAGGGACGCGCGACATAGGCGCCGGGGCACCAGCCCCAGCGCCCCCCGTTGTGCACCCAGCGGCCATAATGGAACGGCGCGTAGCCCCACGGCGCGTAGTCGACCCAGGTCCAGCCGAACGCGCCGACCCAGGTCCAGTAACCGTTGCGGTACGGCGCCCAGCCGGCGTCGACGAGCGACGGGTACCAGACCGCGCCGTAGTTGCTGTCGTCTTCCCAGCGGCCGTGCTCGTCCAGGTCCGCGTACCCCACCATCTGCCGCGACACGTAGGTGGCGGAGCGGCTGCGCTCGTAGCGCCGGTCGCGATCCGCGCTCCAGGTGTCGAAGCCGTCCGTGGCGAGTCCCACCCGCACGTCGATGCGCGGGTTGTCGAGGCCGTCGACGAGCGCGGTCTGGCCGGGCAGCACCTGCTGCATGCCGACCGGCGTCGGCAACGTCGCCTCGCCTTCCCGCACGACCAGCGACGTGCGCTGGCGATCCTCCGAAACGTCGATGCGATAGAGGCCCGGACGCGTCAGCACGACTTGCGTGTTCGGCGTGTCGATGCGCGCGACCTCGCCCGGATCGAGCACGCGCAACCGCAGCATCACGCGACCCTGCGCGACGAACAGCGCCACCGTGCGATCGTCGAGGCGCGCGACGTGCACGTTGGTGGCGCCGCCGAGGCGAACCTGTCCGGCGCCCACGTCGATCTCGGCGCGGCCGCCTTCGGCCACCCACAGGTTGTCGCCGGACGCGATCGGGAAGTTGATGCCGATCGTCGACCAGTCGGACGCACGATCCTCGGGAGCGTGGTAGACCTCGCCACCCAGGTCGGCGATGCGGCCCACGCGCGCGGGAGCTTCGTCGTCACCGCGGCCCTGCTGCGCCGCGGCACCGCCGGCGCCGAGCGCGAACCCCATCGCCAGCATGGCGATGCCGATCCCTCCGGCCCCGTTCCAACGCGTCGCGGTCATCCTCATCGCTTCCTCCCCTCGCCGCCCTTGAACGCACCGAGCCGGCACGACGTTGACCCCGGCTGCCCGGCGCGGTTCCTCCCCGACACACCTTGTAACGCGGTTTTGAGTAGACTGCCCCCGACGCGGGCACGGCGGACGACCGCACCATCAGCGCGACGCCGGTGCTCCTCGGCGGAACCTACACGGTGGGCGCGTTCCGGCCCGACGACATCTACCTGCTGTTCACATCAGCGGCACGGGCACGGCGAGCGAGGGTGACGGCGACTACGATGCCATCATCGTCGGCGTGCGCATCCCGATGCCATGATCGGCACGCCATGACGCATCCGGCGAGGCCGCCCGCGGGCGGCCTTTTCATGTCGAGCGATCCGGTCGCCCCGGGCGCGCAACGTGGCCGCCGTGCGCCGGTTGCTGCCGCAGCGGCGGTCGCGCTGGCCTTGGCCTTCGCCTGCGCGACGCCGGCGGTGGCGCAGCAGGATGCGCGCGCGAGCTTCGGCGACCGGTGGCGGGATCTTCGCGCCGAGGTGGTCGATCCTGCCGACGGCATGCTCGACGTCGGCCCGGTCCTCGAGCGCGCGCGCGGCTTCCTGCCCATCCCGATCATCGTGACCGAGCCCGCGGTCGGCTACGGCGGCGGCCTCGCGGCGATGTTCGTTCGTCCGCGGCGCGATGTCGGCCAGGAAGGCTTCGCCCGCCCCAACCTGTCGGTGGCCGGCGCCGTGTTCACCGAGAACGGCACACGCCTGTTCTTCGCCGCCGACTCGAGCCTGTGGCAGGACGGCAGGCTCAAGTCGACGGCCGGCGCGGGCGGCGGGAACATCAACCTCGATGTCTACGGGCTCGGTGGCACGGCCGACGAGCTCGACTCACCGATCCGTTACACGCTGGCGATGCGCGCCGCGGGCGGCCAGGTCGACTGGCAAATCGCGCCGCGGTCGCCGTGGTGGATCGGCCTGCGCCTGGTCTATGCGGAAATCACGCCGAAGCTCCGCGACGACCCGCGCTTCCCGGGCCTCGAGGACCGCACGCGCACCACACTCGCCGGCCCGGGCGTGCAGCTCACCTACGACTCGCGCGACAACCTGTTCACGCCGACATTCGGCGTCTACGCTGAAACCTCGCTGATCGCGTTCGACGCCGCCTTCGGCGCGACCCGCGACTTTCAGCGCTTCTCCCAGGTCGCGATGGCGTGGTGGCCGGCGACGCCGCGCGTCACCGCCGCGGTGCGCGCGGACTACCAGCAGGTGAGCGGCGATGCGCCGTTCTACGCGCGGCCATACATCGCGCTGCGCGGCATCCCTGCGATGCGCTATCCCGGCGATAGCGTGGCGAGCGCGCAGGCCGAGGTACGCTGGCAGTTCCACGGACGCTGGAGCGTCGTGGCGTTCGGTGGAGCGGGCCTCGCGCGCATCGACGACGGCCCCGCTCAACGCACGAAGCACGCGGGCGCGGGCGGACTGGGCTTCCGCTACGAAATCGCGCACCGGTTCGGCATGCACGCGGGCATCGACGTCGCGCGCGGCCCCGAGGACACTGCCGTCTACCTGCAGATCGGTAACGCCTGGTTCCGGCCCTGAGGGCGGCGGCGCCTCAGCCACCGGACGTGCGGAAGCGCGCCAGCGCCGCGAGCCCGTCGATCGCGCGCGGTCCGTACCACGACGTCCACTCGCCGTCGACGAGGTCGACGCGCTTGCCGGTGGCGCGGGCGAGCGCGTCGCGATCGCGCGCGCGGAACGCGAACGGCTCGGTGGACAGAAGGATGCGCTGCGCATTGCGCCACGCCGGATCGCCGTCGTCGAGCGCGGGATAGCGCACGGCCGCTGTCGCGGGAACGGTGTCGAACCCGGCGCGGGCGAGCGTCGCGGAGACATAGGTTTCGCGCGCAACGGTCATCCAGGGCCGCCGCCAGATCAGGTAGAGCACACGCTCGCGCGGCAGCGGCGCCGCTGCTCGCCCCAATGCGGCGAGCGCAACGTCGAAGCGCTCGCGCAACGCGTGCGCCGCCGCCTCGCGGCCGAACACCGCGCCGAACAGCGCATACAGCCGCCGGTTGTCCTCGGGGACGAGCGGGTGCGTGACGATGACGTGCGGCACGAACGCGCGCGCGGCGTCGACGACCTCGCGGCGGTTCTCGTCGACGTTGACGACGAGGTGCGTCGGCCGCGCCGCCCGCAATGCCTCGAGATCGACGTCCTTGGTGCCGCCGACCTTGGGCACGCGACGCACGAGCGCGCGCGGATGCACGCAAAAGCCGGTGCGCGCGACTACCTGCGCGCCGAGATCCAGCGCGAACAGGAGCTCGGTGAGGCTCGGCACCAGGCAGGCGATCCGCGCGCCGGGGCCCGCGCGCCGATGCGCCGCTCCCGCCCAGTCGGTCGTCGCGTCGTGCGGCACGTTCACGGCTGGCGCACCGGGACGGGAATGTGGCGCGGCCTCCTGCCGCTCGCCGGGGCCCGCGGAGCGACATGGTGACGAACCCTGGGCGCGATCCGGAAGCGTTCGTGCCTGCGCGTCCACGACTCGTCGGTCGCGGCGCGGGGCGGAATACTCGTGCTCTTGTTGACCACAGGACTTGTGCAACGGCTCGGTTGAGGCCAATAATCCGTCGGCTGTCCAGAATTGCCTAGCGTAACGACCGGCAGCGTCGTTAACCTGACCGATCGGCGCGCCGTTGCGGGTGTG
>DATLIR010000283.1:0-3278 GCA_035539315.1 Casimicrobiaceae bacterium | reverse complement strand
CGACACCAGCGCGTCGGCGAGCCGGAGCATGCGTCGGGTGACGTTCGCGTGCAGGTCCAGGCTGGCAACGATCGGCAGCGCGTCGCCGACGATCGCCCGCAGCCTCGCCAGCAGCTCGCCCTCGCTGTCGTCGGCGTTCTCGGCGACGGCGGCGCCGTGCAGGTCGAGGTAGATCGCGTCGAGCCCGCCGCCCGTCCGCGCCCGCTCGATGTCTTCGCAGATCGCACCGGCGATGCGCTCGAACGCGTCGCGCGTCACGTACGACGACGGGATCGCTCCGGCCCAGCCCGACGGCACAACCGTCCAGCCGCGTGCCTTCGCGGCGTCGAGGAATCCGGCAACCGGGATGTTGATGCCGCCCAGCGTCTTCGCCATCTCGTCACCGCGAACGTACGCGGGGAAGGAATCGCCCCGCGTGAACGCGCCCCAATCGGCGAGCGTGGGCGCAAAGGTGTTGGTTTCGTGCTGGTAGCCGGCGACGAGGACGCGCATGCAACTCCTTTTCTTGCGCCTCAGGCGGCCTGCGGCGCGAACGCATAGCCGCCGCCCGGAGCGGCGGCGAAGAGCGCGCGCGTGTACTCGTGCTGCGGCGCCGCGAACACCTGCGCCGCCGGCCCGTACTCGACGATCCGGCCCTTCGACATCACCGCGAGGTAGTCGGCGACCTGCGAGGCGACGCGGAGATCGTGGGTGATGAAGAGCATCGCGATCTGTAGCCGCGAGCGGATTTCGTCGAGCAGCCGGAGCACCTGCGCCTGGACCGAGACGTCGAGCGCGGACACCGCCTCGTCGGCGATCAGGAGCTCCGGGTCGAGCATCAGTGCCCTGGCGATGCAGATCCGCTGGCGCTGGCCGCCGGAGAACTGGTGCGGATAGCGGTCCATCGCGCTCGCATCCATTCGCACCAGCTCGAGCAGCTCCCTCGCCTTGGCGAGCGCCTCGGCGCGCCGCATGCCGTAGTTCACCGGCCCTTCGATCAGCGCCTCGGCGACGTTGCGGCGCGGGTTCAGCGACCGGTACGGATCCTGGAAGACGATCTGCACGCGCTTGCGGAGCTTGCGCAGCGGGCCGCTCGCCATCGTCGCGATGTCGTCGCCGCCGCCGTCGCCGAGCAGCACCGATCCCGCCGTCGGATCGACGAGGCGGACGATGCATCTCGCCACCGTCGACTTGCCCGATCCCGATTCGCCGACGATGCCGAGCGTCTGCCCGCGCCGGATCTCGAGGTCGACGTCGGCCGCCGCATGGACTGTGCGTGCCTTGGCGAAACAGCGATGGTCGCGATACGTCTTCTCGAGCGCGCGAACGCGCAGCACGAACGGCGCGTCGGGGTCGCTCGGCCGCGGATCGACGCGCAGGGTCGGCACCGCGCCGATCAGCATCCGCGTATAGGGGTGCTGCGGCCGGCGCAACACGTCGTCCTTGGTGCCGATCTCGACGAGCTGGCCGAGCCTGAGCACCGCGACCCGGTGCGCGACTTCGGCGACGACGCCGAAGTCGTGGGTGATGAAGAGCACGCCTGCGCCGCGCCGTCGCTGCAGCTCGAGGACGAGGCGGAGGATCTGCGCCTGGGTCGTCACGTCGAGCGCGGTCGTCGGCTCGTCGGCGATCAGGAGCACCGGGTCGAGGACGAGCGCGATGGCGATGACGATGCGCTGCCGCTGGCCGCCGGAGAGCTGGTGCGGGTAGCTCTGCACCATGCGCTCGGGCTCGGGCAGCAGCACCTCGCGGACGATCGCGAGCACGCGCTCGCGGCGCTCGCCGGCCGAGAGCTTCGTGTGCTCGCGCAGCACCTCGTCGATCTGGTCGCCGCACGTCATCACCGGGTTCAGCGCCGTCATCGGCTCCTGGAAGATCATCGACATGCGCGTCGCGCGCAGCTCGCGCAGCCGCGCCGGCGCGGCGCTCGCGATCTCTTCGGCCTGCAGGCGGATGCTGCCCGACTCGACCGGCAAGGTCTTCGGCAGCAGCCCCATCACGGCCTGGGCGATCACCGACTTGCCCGATCCCGATTCGCCGACCAGGCAGAGCACCTCGCCGGCACCGACCTCGAACGAGATGTCGCTCACTGCCTGCGACCGCTCGCCGCCCGGTGGCAGCGCGATCGTCAGCCCGCGAACTTCGAGGATCGGCGCAGGCGCACCGCTCATGTCCGCCGGGCCATCTTCGGGTCGAGCGTGTCGCGCAAGCCGTCGCCGAGGATGTTCACCGCCAGCACCGTCAGCGCGAGAAAGACGCCGGGAAAGAAGATGTTGTGCGGATACTGGTTGAACTGGTCGCGTCCTTCGGCCATGACGTTGCCCCAGGTCGGGATGTCCGGCGGCAGGCCCACGCCGAGGAACGACAGGATCGCCTCGGTCAGGATCCCGGCGCCGCAGATGAACGTACCCTGGACGACCAGCGGCGCCACGGTGTTCGGCAGCACGTGGCGCAGCATGATCTTGATGGTCGGCGTGCCGAGCGAGATCGCCGCCTCGACGTAGGGCTCCTCGCGGATCGAGAGCACGAGCGAGCGCACGAGCCGCGTCACGCGCGGGATCTCGGGGATCGCGATGGCGATCACGACCGTCAGCAGGCTGCCCCGCCACATCGCCACCAACGCGATCGCGATCAGGATCGCAGGGATCGCCATGATCCCGTCCATGAAGCGCATGAGGATCCCGTCGACGCGGCGGAGATAGCCGGCGACGAGACCGAGGACGATGCCGATCGTGAGCGCTACCGCGGCGGTGGCGATGCCGACGACGAGCGACACCTGCGTGCCGTAGACGACGCGGCTGTAGATGTCGCGGCCGAAGCTGTCGGAGCCCATCCAGAAGCGGTGCTTCAGCGTCTCGCCGTCGAGGGTCGTGATCTCGCCCTCGCGGCCGGGCAGGAGGTCGCGGCTGGCCGGGTCGAACAGCGACGGGTCGACGGTGCCGAGCCACGGCGCGGCGAAGGCGATGGCGACGAGCAGGAGCAGGAACGAGCCGCCGATGCGGACCGAAAGGTTGCGGCGGACGCGCGACCAGGCGCCGGGCTGGCCGACGATCGCCGGCGCGCTGGCGAGGGCGCCCGCTACGTCGGCCGCTCCCTCAGCGGCCGCCCGCTCGCCCGAGGGAGAGAGGGGGTCGGCCGTCGCTTCGATGGTCATGGGATCAGTAGCGAATGCGCGGGTCGAGGAACAGGTACGACACGTCGACGAGCAGGTTGATCAGCACGTACGCGAACGAGAACAGCAGGATCACGCCCTGGATCGTCGGGAAGTCGCGCGCCAGCACGGCGTCGACGGTGAGCCG
>DATLIR010000282.1:0-15892 GCA_035539315.1 Casimicrobiaceae bacterium | reverse complement strand
CAAGCGCGCCGAGTCCGTGTACGGGGCGCGGTGAAGGTCGTCGTCGCCTGGGCGTCGCCGGCGTCGCAGGGCAGCATCGCCGTCGAGCTCCCCGAGGGCGCGAGCGTCGCGGATGCGGTCGCCGCGTGCGATGGCCTCGCGCTCGCAGGGGTCGCGGCGGGTACCGCCGGCTACGCGATCTTCGGCCAGACCGCACGCGCCGCCACGCCGCTGCGCGACGGCGACCGCGTCGAGATCACGCGCCCGCTCGTCGTCGACGCGAAATCGGTGCGCCGGGCACGGGCGCGGCTTCAAGGCGGAAAACCGTCGGCGGGAGGCGGAAAATCTCGCCGGCGCGGCTGACGGTCGTCGTCCGACTGGCGCCGACGTCGCGATTCGACGACAATCGGCCCGTGTCCCGCGCCCCGTTCCTGCGGGCGGCCACCGCCGCCCTGGCCCTCGTCGTGTCGTTCACCGCGTCTTTCGCGGCGGCCGAGACGTCGCGCGCCGCCGCGCTCGCCGCCTCGACGAAGACCACCGTCGAGTCGGTGTGGCACGGCGCGCAGGACCTCGCGATGTACGCGCTCGGGCTGATCGGCGTCGACTACCGCTGGGGGGGCGAGACGCCGGACGGCGGCCTCGACTGCAGCGGGCTCGTCCGGCACGTCTTCCAGCAGGTCACCGGCGTGACGCTGCCGCGCACCTCGAAGGAACTGTCGCGCATCGGCGCCCCGATCGCGCGCGGCGACCTGAAGGCCGGCGATCTCGTGTTCTTCGACACGCGGAGCTTCGCGTTCTCGCACGTCGGCATCTACCTCGGCGACGACCGCTTCATCCATGCGCCCTCGCGCGGGAGCGAGGTCGAGATCGCCGAGCTCAACAACGGCTACTGGCGCAAGCACTTCAATGGGGCGCGCCGCCTGGTCGGCGTCCTGCCGGGGCTCGTGCCGAGCGCCGAGGCCGCGACCATCGTCGACGCGCCGGCGTCCGTGGCGCGCTGAGCGCGCCGGTCGACGGTACGCCCGCTCGGGCCTGGTCGCGTACCGCTATTCGCGGGCGCCCGCCCGCTTCAGCCGTTCCACCATCGTCCCGTCGTCGTTCCGCTTCGCCCAGTCGAGGGCGCTCGCGCCGTTCTCGTTGCGGCGGTTCACGTCGGCGCCGCGCGCGATCAGCAGCAACGCGGTCTGGTACCGGCTCTCGCGGATCGCCATCATCAGCGCCGTGGTGCCGTTGGGCGACGCGGCGTTGATGTCGGCGCCCTCGCCCAGAAGCCAGCGCACGATCTCGTCGTGGCCGCCGGTGGCCGCGTAGATCAGCGGCGTCCACCCCTTGCCGTCGACCGCGGCGTTGCGCGCGCGCAGCGCCTTCGCGACGCCAAGATGGCCGTTCAGCGTCGCCACCATCATCGCGGTGTCGCCGAAGCGGTTGCGCCGCTCGGGATCGGCGCGCGCGGCGAGCAGGACGTCGACGGTCGCGGCGTTGCCGCCGCGCGCCGCGGCGATGAGCGCCGTGTCGCCGATCGCGTCGACGCTGTTCGGATCGATGCCGCGCGCGAGCAAGGCGCGCACCTCCGCCGCGCGGTCGTTGGTGGCGGCAATGAAGAAATCGGCGAGCAGGTTCTGCGCGGCGAGCGGCAGCGTCCACGCCAGGGCGAGGACGGCCAGGAAGGGTCGCAGGTCAGGTCGCATCGGCTGCTATCGGTTCGGGTCCGGGGTCGATCCCGAACAGACCGAAGAAATTGGCGGAAGTTGCGCGCGCCACGCTCGCGACGTCGGTGCCGCGCAGCCGGGCGATCGCCTCGGCGACGTGCACCACCCACGCCGGCTCGTTGGGCTTGCCTCGGTGCGGCACCGGCGCGAGGTAGGGACTGTCGGTCTCGATCAGCATCCGCTCGAGCGGCACGCGCCGCGCGACCTCGTGCAGCGCGGTCGCGTTGCGGAACGACACGATGCCGGAGAAGGAGATGTGAAAGCCCAGGTCGATCGCCGCGGCGGCGACCTCCCACGACTCGGTGAAGCAGTGCATCACGCCGCCCGCCTCGGCCGCGCGCTCCTCGCGCATGATGGCGAGCGTGTCGTCCGCGGCCGCGCGCGTGTGGATGACCAGCGGCTTGGCGCATTCGCGGGCAGCGCGGATGTGCGTGCGGAAGCGCTCGCGTTGCCAGTCGAGGTCCCCGGAGAGTCGGTAGTAGTCGAGCCCGGTCTCGCCTATCGCGACCACCTTCGGTCGCGCAGCGAGGTCGACCAGCGTGGCGACCGTCGGCTCGAGCGTGTCCGGATAGTCGGGATGCGTGCCCGCGGTCGCGTAGAGGTTGTCGTGCGCCAGGGCGAGCGCGTGGACGCGCGGCCAGTCGGGCAGGTCGACCGAGATGCACAGCGCGTGCGTCACCTGCGCCGCTCGCATCGCCTCGAGCTTCGCCGGCAGGTCGGCGGAAAGCTCGGGGAAGTCGAGGTGACAGTGGGAGTCGACGAACATGGCAGGGATCGGGCCTCAGGGGTCGGACATCAGATAGCGCACGTGCAGCGTCGCGCCGCGCCACTGATCCCTGATGCCTGATTCCCGATGCCTGCTACAGCGTATGCGTCTGCCGCGACGACGCCAGCGACTCGCCGAGGATCTTCTCGATGGTGGCGCGCGCCGACGCTCCGGTCTCGTCGAGCGTGAACTGCACGCCGATGCCCTGCGTGCGGCTGCCCTGCACGCCCTCGGGCGTGATCCAGACGACCTTGCCCTGCACGGCGATGCGGTTGGGGTCGTCCATCAGCGAGAGCAGCATGAATACTTCCTCGCCGAGCGTGTACGAGCGCGACGTCGGGATGAAGATGCCGCCGCCCTTGAGGAACGGCATGTAGGCCGCGTAGAGCGCGGCCTTCTCGCGGATGTTGAGGGACAGCACGCCCGGTCGCGGTGCCGCGGCCAACGGGGCTTTGGGCTCGGCCATGGTCAGGCGAACAGCGCGCGATAGTCGGCCAGCAGCGCTTCCGCGACGAGGCGGGGCTGCAGCGGATGCGCAAGATGGGCGCGTTGGAACAGCACCGTACGATGATAGCGGCAAAGGGCGATCCTCGCCACCCGCGGCGCCAGCGCGGCCAGTGCCGGCTCGTACGACGGCAACCGGGACGCGCGCCCGCCGGCCGCGACGCGGGTGAGGTCGGCGGTCCATGCGACGAGCGCGTCGAGCCCCGCGGCGAGTCGCGGCTTGCGCTCGTCCTTGCCGGCGGCGTCGATCCTCGCGCCGAGCGCCATCGGCGCGAGCCGCTCCGGATGCGCGAGCGCGTCGAACCATGCCTTGCGCTCGGCGCGGCCCTCGGGCTCGGCCAGCCCGAGCGCGGCGAGGGGCGCCCCGCCCGCTTCGGCGAGCGCGCCGGGCGCGTCGGCCACCCGCTGCGCCGCCAACCAGGCGATCGCTTCCGCGGGTGTCGGCACGGGTGCGGGCAGGCGCTGGCAACGGCTCGTCACGGTGCGCAGCAAGCGCCCGGGCTGGTGCGCGACCAGGATCAGCGTGGTGCCGGCGGGAGGCTCTTCCAGCGTCTTCAACAGCGCGTTGGACGCCTCGGTCGTCAGCCGCTCGGCCGGCACGACGACGCCGACGCGGCGTCCCGCACGGTGCGCAGTCACCTCGAGCATCTCGATCAGCGCGCGCACGCGCTTGATGCCGATCTCCTGGACCGCCTTGGGCTCGCCGTCGTCGTCGGTGTCGACGAGGTCGAGCACGCGCAGGTCCGGATGCGTGCCGGCGGCGACGTACGTGCAACCCGCGCAACGGCCGCACGCGAGGGCGTCGTCGCGCGGCGCCTCGCACAGGAGCCCTTGCGCGAGGTTCATCGCGAGCACCGACTTGCCGATCCCTGCCCGGCCGGTGACCAGCAGCGCGTGGTGCGCGCGATCGCGCCCGGTGAGCACGCGCGAAAGCCATGCGCCCTGCCAGAGCAGCGGCGCGCTCCACGGCGGCGACGCCGGCAGGTCGGTGTCGTCGCTCATGCGTCGGCGACGAGGCGCGCGAGCTCGTCGCGCACGCTGTCCTGCGGGCGCGACGAATCGACGATGCGGAAGCGCTTCGGCTCGGCGCGCGCGCGCTCGAGGTACACCGCGCGCACGCGCTCGGTGAACGACGCGTCCTCGCGCTCGAACTTGTCGAGAGAGCGGCCGTGGCTTTGCGCGCGCTCGAGGCGTTCGCGCGACACGCGCGGCGGCACGTCGAACAGGATCGTGAGGTCGGGACGGCAGTCGTCGTGCACGTGCCGCTCCAGCGCCCCGATCAGCGCGCCGCTGACGCCGTGCCCGCCGCCCTGGTAGGCCCAGGTCGCGTCGGTGTAGCGGTCGCACAGCACCCAGTCGCCGCGCGAGAGCGCCGGACGGATCACGCACTCGAGGTGCTCGCGCCGCGCGGCGAACATGAGCAGCGTCTCGGTGTCGTGGCACATCGGCGCGCACAGCACCAGCTCGCGCAGCGTCTCGCCGAGCGCGGTGCCGCCCGGCTCGCGCGTGGTGACCACGATGTGGCCGGCGGCGCGGATGCGCTCGGCCAGGAACGCGACGTGCGTGCTCTTGCCGGCGCCGTCGACGCCCTCCAGCGTGATGAAGCGCGGGCGCGGCGAGGTCATTTCGGGGCTTTCTGGTATTTGGCCACGGCGCGATTGTGATCGGCGAGCGTGGCCGAGAACTCGCTCGTGCCGTCGCCGCGGGCGACGAAGTACAGGTACGGGGACGCCGGCGGGTCGACGACCGCGTCGAGCGCCGCCTGCGACGGCAGCGCGATCGGCGTGGGCGGCAGCCCGTCGCGCGTGTAGGTGTTGTACGGCGTGTCGGTCTCGAGGTCTCGCTTGCGCAGGTTGCCGTCGAACGCGTCGCCCAGGCCGTAGATCACCGTGGGGTCGGTCTGCAGGCGCATGCCGCGCTTCAGGCGGTTCACGAACACCGAGGCGATCATCGGGCGGTCGGCCGGCCGCCCGGTCTCCTTCTCGACGATCGACGCGAGGATCAGCGCCTCGTACGGCGTCGCGAACGGCAGGTCGGGCGCGCGGCGCGTCCACGCGGCGTCGAGCCGCTCCTTGAGCGTGCGATGCGCGCGGGCGAGCACCGTGCGATCCGCGCTGCCGGCCGCGTAGAAATAGGTGTCCGGGAAGAACTGGCCTTCGAGCGACGGCGCGTCGATCGCGAGCACGGCGGCGATTTCCGCCTGCGAGCGCCCCGCGAGGCCGTGGCCGACCGTCGGCTCGCTCGCGAGCCGGCGCAGGAGCTCGGCGGCAGTCGACCCTTCGACGAAGGTGATCGCCGACTGCGTGACGTCCCCCGCCGTCAGTCGCGCGAGCAGGCCGGCGAGGTCGAGCGTGCCCTCGAACTCGTACTGGCCCGCCTTGATCGAGCGGTCGACGCCGCGGGCTCGCGCAAGCCCGGTGAGCAACCATGGATGCGCGATCACGCCGTCGTCGGCGAGCTTGCGCGCGACCGAGGCGAGGCTCGCGCCCGAGCGGACCTCGAGCGGGTAAGGCGAGGCCGGGAACGCGAGCGGCCGGTCGAGCCACCACCACAGCGCCGCCGCCGCGACGGCGAGCACCACCGCGAGCGAGAACGCGGTGCGCAGGAGGTAGCGGAGGAAGGAGAAGCCGGGCATGCGAAGGCGGCGATCGTCGCGGCGGGAAGCCCGGCGATTATAATCGGCGCATGCGATCGCTCGCGACGCGTCCGCGCGGCTTCACGCTGATCGAGATCATGGTGGTCATCGTGATCCTCGGCGTGCTGGCGGCGCTGGTGGTGCCGCGCGTGCTCGACCGGCCCGACGAGGCGCGGCGCATCGCCGCGAGGGCCGACATCGCGGCGATCGTCGGCGCGCTCAAGCTCTACCGACTCGACAACCAGCGCTACCCGACCGGCGAGCAGGGCCTGACCGCGCTGGTCGCCAGGCCCGAGCTGCCGCCCGTACCGGGCAACTGGAAGCCCGGTGGCTACCTCGAGAAACTGCCGCAGGACCCGTGGGGCCATGCCTACGTCTACCTCAATCCTGGCGTGAAGGGCGAGATCGACGTCTACAGCACCGGCGCCGACGGCGCTCCGGGGGGCACCGGGCAGGACGCCGACGTCGGATCGTGGGAGCCCTGACGCTGCGGGCCCCACGTGCGTCGCCCGACCGCCGGTCGGGGTTCACGCTGGTCGAGATCCTGGTCGTGCTCGCGATCGTCGCGATCGCGAGCGGCGCCGCCTGGCTCGCGTGGCGCGGCGGCGACGCAGGCTCGCTGCGGCGCGAGGCGCAGCGCCTCGCCGGCGCCATCGAGTACGCGGCCCAGCGCGCGCAGTGGCGCCACGAGGACCTCGCGCTCGGCCTCGACGCCGTCGGCTTCCGCTTCTGGCAACGCGACGCGGAGCGCGGAGGCTGGTCACCGCTGCGCGACGACGACGCGCTCGCGGAGCGCGCCTGGCCTGCCACGACCGTCGTGCAGATCGCGCGCGCCGGACGCGCGCTCGAGCCCGAGATGCTGGTCGCGTTTCGCGCGAGCGGCCGCAACGACCCGCTGGCGGTCGTGCTCGCGTCCGGCGAGACGCGCATACGCGTCGATGCCGATCCGCTCAATCGCGTGGTCGTGAGCGAGGCGCCGTGAGCCCCGCGCGGCGGCGCGGCTTCACGTTGGTCGAGATGCTGGTCGCGCTGGCGATCGTCGCGGTCGCGCTGACCGCCGGGATGCGTGCGCTCGCGCAGGCGGCCGACGGCGCGGGGACGCTCAAGGCGCGCACGCTCGCGCTGTGGGTCGCGCAGAACCGGCTCGCCACGGCTGCCTTCGCGAGCGAGCTGCCACCGACCGGACGGCGCGGCGGCGAGGCCGCGCAGGCCGGCATCGGGTTCGTCTGGCGCGAGACCGTCGGTGCGACGCCCAACCCGGTGTTCCGGCGCGTCGACGTCGAGGTCGCCGAAGCCGCAGCGCCCGACTACGTGCTCGCGCGGCTCACCGGCTACGTCGCGGGGCCCCGCCGATGACGCGCCCGCGCGGCTTCACGCTGGTCGAGGTGCTGGTCGCGCTGGCGATCCTCGCGGTGTTCGCGACCTTCGCCTGGCGCGCCACTGCGTCGCTGGTCGAGGGCGAAGCGCATCTGGCGCTCGAAGCGCAGCGCTGGCAGCGCCTCGACGCGCTGTTCGCCCGTCTGGAAGGCGACCTGCGCGCCGCGATGCCGCGGTCGATCCGCGTGCCGCAGGGCCGCGAGCCCGCGTTCGCCGGCGCGAGCGCGGTCGACGGCGCGGCGGCGTTCGCCTTCACGCGCGCGGGCGGCGCGGCCGGCGAGCCGGGCGCGGAAGGCGTGCGCCTGGGCTATCGGCTGACCGGCGACACGCTCGAGATCGTCTACTGGCCGCGCCTCGATCGCGGCGCGGGCACGCAGCCTACCTCCTATCCGCTGGCCGGCGGCATCGCGCGCTTCGACGTGCGCTACGCCGACGACGACGGCGCATGGAGCGAGCGCTGGCCGCCGGATCGTCGCGACGAGCTGCCGCGCGCGCTGGCCGTGACGCTGACGCTCGCCGACGGCGCGCGCCTCGAGCGGCTGATCGCGCTGCGATGAATGCGCACGCGCAACGCGGGGCCGCCCTGCTGGTCGCGATGCTGGTCGCCGCGATCGCCGCGGCGGTCGCGACGACGCTTTCGGTCGAAGGCGTCCGCTGGCAAACGGTCGTCGAGGGACGGCGCGACCACGCGCGCGCCGCGTCGCTCGCGATGGCCGGAGTCCAGTGGGCACGGCAGGCCCTCGCCGACGATGCGATCCAGGGTCCGGTCGACCACCTCGGCGAGCCGTGGGCGTTCGCGCTGCCGCCGACGCCGATCGACGGCGGCAGCGTCGAAGGCCGCATCGACGACGCGCAGGCGCGTCTCAATCTCAACGCCGTCGGCGGCGTCGACGCCGCGGCCGGCATCGCGCGCGCGCGGCTCGGCCGCCTGCTCACGCAACACGGCATCGATGCCGCCCTCGCCGATGCCATCGCCGACTGGATCGACGCGGATGCGGCGCCGCGAGAGCGCGGCGCCGAGGACGCGGCCTACGCGAGTGAAGGCGGCGTCGCGGCCAACGCACCGCTCGCGCGGGCGGGCGAACTGGCCGCCGTGCGCGGCATCCGCGCCGCGTCGCTCGCGCGCCTCGCCGCGGATGTCGTTGCGCTGCCGGCCGACGCGGGCGTGAACGTCAACACCGCGACCGCGAACGTGCTCGCCGCCGCGTTGCCTTCGCTCGACGCGAGCGCGATCGCGACGCTGGTCGCCGCGCGGCGCGAGCGCCCGTACGCTTCGCTCGACGATTTTCGCTCGCGCGTCGCGCCGGGCACGAGCACCCTCGACACGACCGGCCTCGGCGTGGGCAGCCGCCATTTCCTGGTGAACGTGCGCGCGAAGCAGGGCGACGTCGTGGTGCGCGCGGAGGCGCTGCTGGCCCGGCTCGACGGACGGCTGCCGGTCATCGTGTGGCAGGTGGTCGACTGAGGCGCCCGCGAGGCTGGATTAGACTGCGCTCGCCATGACCACGCTGCGCGTCCGCCTGCCGGCCCCGTTCGACCCCATCGCCCCGGCCTCGTGGTGGCGCGTCGACGACACCGGGCGCATCGTCGCGCGGGGCGTCACCCCGCCCTCCGCGTGGCCCGCGGCCGACCCGGTGCAGGCGGTGATGGCGGCGGCCGACGTGCGCATCGTCGCATTGGCGTTGCCGCCGATGCCCGCATCGCGCCTGCGCACGGCCGCAGCATTCGCGCTCGAGGACCAGCTCGCCGCACCGGTCGAGTCCATGCACCTCGCGGTGACCGCGTCAGCGGGCGGCGCGCCCGCCATGGCGCGCGTGGTCGACCGCGATGCGATCGCGTGGCTCGCCGCGCATCGTCCGGCGATCGAGCGAGTCGTCGCCGAGCCCGATCTCGTCGTCAGCGACGGCGCGTGGCATTGGTGCATCGGGACGGACGGCGCAGGCTTCGTGCGCCGGCCCGACGGCAGCGCCTTCGCCACCGACTCGGCCGAGAGCGACGCCTTGCCCGCGGCGCTCGCCGCCGCGCTGGCGCGCGCGCCGCGCCAGGGCGCGCGCGTGATCGTCGATGCGGACGTCGACACGGCCCGGCTCGCGGCGTGGTCGCGGGCCAGCGGAGTCACGTTCGCGCGCGGGACGCCGTGGATGCTCGAGCGCGTGCCGGCGTCCGCATGGGCCGCCGCGCCGGATCTGCGGACGGGCCATGGCGTCAGCGACGCCGGATCGCGCCCGTCGCTGCGCGCGTTCGCGCCGGCGATCGCGCTCGTGCTCGCCGCGGTCGCGCTGCACTTCATCGCGACCGCCGGCGTGTGGGCGCACGATCGCTACGTCGCCTGGCGGGCGGACCGCGACGTGGTGGCGCTCGCGCGCGATGCCGGTCTCGGGACGGTGCCCGATGCGCGCGCCGCCGAATCGCTGCTCGCACGGCGCGCCGCGTCGGCGCTGCACGCCGAGGCTCGCGGCGCGGACGGCGACGCGTTGCCGACGCTCGCGCGCGCGGCCGGCCCGCTCGCCGCCCTGCCCGCGGGCAGCGTGCGCAAGCTGACGGTCGCGGAGCGGCGCCTGGTGGCCGATCTGGGCGCGCTCGATGAAGCGCGGCTGGCGCGCCTCGTGCAGGATCTCGCGTCGGCGGGACTTGCGACGGTCACCGCACCGATCGCCGGCGGCGTGCGACTGTCCGCCACGGTCGGACCATGATCGACGCCGCCGCTTGGCGCGACCGCTGGGCGGCCCTCGCGCCGCGCGAGCGGCGCATGCTCGTCGTCGGGGCGGTCGTCGTGGCCGTCGCGCTCGGCTACGCCTTGCTCTGGCTGCCGCTCGTGGCCGACCTGCCGCGCGCACGCGCGGACGCCGAGCGCGCACAGCGCAGGCTTGCGTCCGCCGGCGCCTCAGCCGCCGTCGCTGCGACGCGCGCGGCGACGCCGACGCGCGACCCGCTCGACGCCTCGGTGCGGAGCGCGCTCGCACGCCAGGGCGTGGGCACTGGCGATGCGTCGATCGAGTTCGCCGGCGGCCGCGCGTCGGTGACGCTGCCGTCGGTACGCTTCGCCGCGCTGGTGGGGCTCGTCGACACGCTCGCGCGCGAGCATGCGGTGCACGTCGTCGAGGCGACGATCACCGCGCGCGTCGAGCCCGGGCGCGTGCGCGCGGAGCTCGCGCTGGCCCGCTGATGTCCGCGCCTTTGCCCGCCGGCGACGCCGCGCGCTGACCCTTCGACACGATGGGCCGCCTCTCCGCCTTGGTGCTGTTCTGCCTGGTCATCGCCGTCGTCGTGCTGGCGCTGCAGGCGCCGGCGTCGTGGGTGGCGCACCGCCTGGCCGAAGCGATCGGCGGCTCGGTGCGGGTGATCGAGGCGGAAGGCACGGTGTGGGACGGCCGCGGCGTGCTGACCAGTCCCGACGGACGCTGGAAGGTGCCGGTGGCCTGGCACCTCAAGGCCGCGCCGCTTCTGCGCGGCGAAGTCGAGGTCGAGCTGGTCGCGCATTCCGGGCGCGACACGCCGCGCGGCACGCTGCGGATGTCGCGCACCGGCTTCGCGACGCAGGGGCTCGTGCTCGACCTGCCTGCGACGATACTCGAAAGCGCGTTCGCCGGCCGCTCGCCGGCGACGTTCGGCGGCGAGATCCGAGTCGAGGCGCGCGATCTCGCGGTCGAAGGACCGCGGGCCAGCGGCGGCGTGACGATGCGGTGGGAGCGCGCCCGGCTCGCCGCCCGCGACGGTACGAGCGTCTCGCTCGGCACGGTGACGGCGTCGTTCGTGCCGCGCGAGGGCACGCTCACCGGACGCATCGCCAACGTGGGCGGCGAAGCCGCCGTGGCCGGCACGATGACGCTTCTCACCTCCGGCGTCGCGCTCGACGCCCTGCTCGCCCCGCGCTCGGGCGCGAGCGAGACAGTCGTGCGCGTGCTGCGTGAGCTCGGTCCGCCCGACGCCGACGGCACCGTGCGCCTGCAGTGGCTGTCCGAGCGTCGCTGAAGCGCGCGGCGCCGCGGGCCGCGCCGCCTGCGCGCGTCGCCGCCGTCGATGCATTGCGCGGCATCGCGATCCTCGCGATGATCGCGTACCACTTCTCGTTCGACCTCCGGCTCTTCCGCCTCGCACGTCTCGACTTCGAGCACGATCCGTTCTGGCTGGCGGCGCGGGCGGTGATCGTCGCGACGTTCATGGCGCTGGTCGGCGCGTCGCTCGTGCTCGCGCGCGCGCAGCATGCGACGACTTCGCGGCGCTGGCGGCGCGTCGCGGTGATCGTCGCCTGCGCGCTGGCGGTGAGTGTCGCGAGCCGGCTCGCGTTCCCGGCGACCTGGATCTGGTTCGGCATCCTGCATGCGATCGCCGTGGCGAGCGTGCTCGCGTGGCCGCTCGCGCCGCATCCACGCATGGCACTCGCGCTCGGCGTCGGCGTGATCGTCGCCGGGCTCGTCGTCACGCACCCGGCGTTCGACGCCCCGGCGCTGGCCTGGATCGGCTTCACGACGGCCAAGCCGGCGACCGAGGACTATGTGCCGCTGTTCCCGTGGCTCGGCGCGACGCTGGTCGGGATCGCCGCGGGCCACACGCTGATGCGCCGCGACTTCGCGCCGCTGGCCGCCGTCGCCCGGGCGCCGCATGCCCTGCGCTGGCTCGGGCGACACAGCCTCGCGATCTACATGATCCACCAGCCGATCCTGATCGGCGCGCTGGCGCTCGCGTTGCGGCGGCTGCCTTGATCGTCGCCGCGGCGCTCGGTGCGAAGCGCTATTTCACGGGCGCCGGTCGCCGCAGCGCGTCGGCGCCGTCGGGGAACGCCACCAGGAGATCGGCCAGCTCGTCGGCGTGCTGCTCCTCGACCGCCAGGATGCCTTCCATCATGCGGCGCGTGGTCGGATCGTGGTCGCCGAGGTAGCGGATGATGTCGCGGTAGCTGTCGATCGCGATCCGCTCCGCCACCAGGTCTTCGCGGATCATCCCCGCCAGCGTGTGGCCTTCGACGTATTCCGCGTGGCTGCGGCCGGCGAGTCCGCTCGGCGCGAAGTCCGGCGCCCCGCCCAGCTGCACGATGCGCTCGGCGATCTCGTCGGCGTGGCCGAGCTCCTCGTTCGAGTGCTCGAGGAACTCCTGCGCCACGCTCTGCGAATGGATGCCGCGCGCCATGAAATGGTGGCGCCGGTAGCGCAGCACGCACACGAGCTCGGTGGCGAGCGAGTCGTTCAGGAGCTTGAGCACGGTCGCGCGGTCGGCGGAATAGCCGGCCGTGACCGAGCCTTCGTCGATGTGCTGGCGCGCGCGCTTGCGCAGGGTGGGGACGTCGGTGAGGAGCGCGGACTTGGCCATGGCGTGGTTTCCGATGCGAGGTTGAAGGTCGGCGGCGGAGCCGGCGCGAGTGCCGTGCAGCACGCGCGGCCCGTCAACGTTCCGGGCGATTGCGGCGCGTTCCGGCGAGTGAGGAACATCCGATGGCGACGACGATAGCGTCGCGCGCGCACGAGGTCGGTGCGGAGACGCACACAGGCACTCGCGTTCGCCGTTCCTCGCGCGCCGGAACGGTCCGAAATCGCCGCGAGCGACCCGTCAACATATAGCAAGCGGTGAGCGTCGCGAAACATCGGGAGCGCGCGAGTCGCGGTGGAGCGCTGGGTGCGCTACCGCACCCCCGAAGCCCGGAAAGACTATAATCGCGACATGGAATCTAGGCCATTGCGTCGAGGCACGGGAGGCAAGCCGTCGCTCCCGGACAAGGGCTCGACCGCCGGGTCGCGTCACTCGCCGCACCAGAACCACCTGCTGGACGCGCTGCCGACAGGCGATCTCGAGCGCTTCGCGGAGCACCTCGAGCTGGTGACGATGTCGCTCGGCGACGTGCTCTACGAGTCCGGCTCGACGATGCGCTACGTGTACTTCCCCACCACGTCGATCGTGTCGCTGCTGTACGTCATGGAGGACGGCGCGTCCGCCGAGATCGCCGTCGTGGGCAACGAGGGGATCCTCGGCATCTCGCTCTTCATGGGCGGGGAAACCACTCCCAGCCGCGCCGTCGTGCAGAGCGCGGGGCACGGCTACCGGCTCAAGGCGGCGCTGATCAAGACGGAGTTCGCCCGCTTCGGCCCGACGATGCACCTGCTCCTGCGCTACACGCAGGCGCTGATCACGCAGATGTCGCAGACGGCCGTGTGCAACCGGCACCATTCGGTCGACCAGCAACTGTGCCGGTGGCTGCTGCTGAGCCTCGACCGCCTGGCGTCCAACGAGCTGTCGATGACGCAGGAGCTGATCGCGAACATGCTGGGCGTGCGCCGCGAGGGCGTGACCGAAGCTGCCGGCAAGCTTCAGGACGCCGGCCTGATCCGCTACCACCGCGGCAAGATCACGGTGCTCGATCGACCGGGTCTGGAAGCGCGCACCTGCGAGTGCTACGAGGTGGTCCGCAAGGAATTCGACCGCCTGCTGCCCTACGTCGTCCGCTAGCCGCGAATCGACGCGACGCTGCTTTCGAGGCTAGCGCGTGGCCCGCGTCGCGCGCCGCGCGACGAGAGAGAGCGTCCTGACCGATCCGGCCCCGGGCGCCTGCACGATCCGCATCGACAGCCGCTGCTCGCGCCGGATGCGCGCGAACGTCCTCGCGATGTCGGTGTGCGTGCTCGGGGTGTAGCGAAACGTCGGGTCGAGGATCGATTTCATGGAGCCTCCTGCGGGGACGAGGACGCCTCGGGGGCCGGGCCTCCTCGCGGGCGAATGCGCGGTAGTTCGCTTCACGGACGGGACTCGGGAGTGCCGATCACGTTGACGCGGCTGCCGACGCGCCAGAGGCGTGGCGTGGACGCGCCGAACGTGGTTGTCGAGCCGTCGCGAAAGCGGACCGTGACTTCGTAACCGTCGCGGGCTGCACTTTCGCGGTCCGCGGCCGCGACGAAAGCGCGTGCCGCGGCGCGATCGTTCGCGTCGTCGTGTTCGCCCGGCCCGCCGGGCCCCGCGATCGGCCGGACCGATTCGATCACGCCGCATTCCGGGCAGCGCGGCCAGGAGCGCGACGGGGTCGTCGTCGACGGTTCCAGCCCTCGCTGCTCGCCGGACGGCATGCCGGCAACAGCTTCCCCGACCTTGGCAGGTCCGGATCCGGAAATGACGCCGGGAAGGCTGGCGAGCGACGGGGCCGTCCACGGAACCATCGCGAGCCCACCGGTGGTCGCCACCAACGCGAGCACGATGCCGCCGTGGCGCCAAGGCGAGTGCGCCGCCGGTTTCGCGGTCGTCGGGATGCGGACTTCCCTCGGTCGTGCCATGCGGAACGCAACGTGCGCGGTTTCCCTCGTCGAGACCCATCCTAGCGTGCCCCACTCCCCACGGCAGCTCCGTGCGCTGCCGCACAGAGGGTTGCGACCCACGGCGTCCCGAGTGTCGGGTCGATGCCAGCCGGGGCGCCACGGGTGCGCCAACGTACAGACGCGCGGTCGCGATGCGCCCACCCTCGCTCTCCTGAGGGACACCGCATTCGTCGCACGCTGGGTCGCGGACCGCCATGGCAGTCCGCGCCGCCTCGTTCCGTGACGGATGCAGCCATGGCGCTGTCGGCCCGGGCAAGGTTCCCACCACGTCCAAGAAGAGGAAACACCATGTCCAGACTCCTGACCGCCCTGATGGTCGCCGCCGGGCTCGGCATCGCCGGCGCCGCCGCGGCGCAAATGGCTTCGCCGATGTCCCCCTCGATGCCGATGTCGAAGGACGCCCACACGACGGCGATGAAGCATGCCGACATGCAATACAAGGTCGACAAGGACGCCTGCGCGTCGCTGAGCGGCAACGCGAAGGACATCTGCGTCGCCGACGCCAAGGGCCACGAGAAGATCGCCAAGGCCGACGCCGATGCCGCCTACTCGAACACGCCGAAGGCGCGGGAGGCCATGCGGCTCGCGCACGCCCAGGCCGCCTACGACGTCTCGGTCGAGAAGTGCGACGACCTCGCGGGCAACCGCAAGGACGTCTGCGTCAAGGAGGCCAAGGCCGAGCTGGTCAAGGGCAAGGCGAATGCGAAGGTCGACCGCGTCGCGGCCGATTCGAGCCAGGAAGCCGCGACCAAGCAGGCCGAGGCCAAGAAGGAAGCGACGGTCGACAAGCGCGACGCGGAATTCAACGTGGCGATCGAGAAGTGCGATGCGCTCGCCGGTGCGGCCAAGGACGCGTGCGTCGGTACCGCGAAGGCGCAATACGGCAAGTCCTGAGATTGATGCGAGGTTCGCGCATCGCCCTCGCGGGTGAGGCGCGGGTCGGACAGTTCGACCGGGGGAGCGATTTCCCGGTCGTTTTTTTCGCCTGCGCAGAGGGTCACGGAGGCCCCAACGGACCTGACGTTCCGATCGCTCACCAGCGCGGGTACGTGGGGGTTCTTCGGTCGCGGTGGCGACGACCGCGCGCGCACTGCATGGCATGGCGTGGCGAAGTGGAGGGCCACGGAGCGCCGGACGCCGCAACGCCGGGATCGTGCAGGCGTGGTTCGTTACGACCCGGAGGGAAGCCGGGGGGACGTGACGAGGACCTGAAGGGCGATGCCGAGGGAGAGCATGACGGGCACGGCGACGACCAATGATGCCTGCCAGCCGACGGTCGCCGTCTCGGTGAGCGCGAACCCGGCTGTCACCATCGACAGGCCGATCAGCGCACCCGCGGCCAGGCTGCCCGTGTGCGGGAAATGCGCGAGAGGATTCGTCATCGGGGTTCCGGTCACAGGAATGATGACCCGATCTCCCCTGCTGGTCGGTGCGGCGACGCACCCCCACGGCGAGATTCCGCCGGCATCGCCTCGGTCGTGGCGTCGCTTGCTGACTTCCAGTCGATCGAATCCTGACTGCTGCCTACATGCTGTCCGCGCGCAGCATGATCGAGCGCGCCGCGTCCGCCCACGCCGAGTCATGTCCGAGGGATGCTGCGCGAAGCGCTTCGAGCTCGCTCCCGACC
>DATLIR010000281.1:0-10746 GCA_035539315.1 Casimicrobiaceae bacterium | reverse complement strand
GGGCTCATCCGCGAGCGATTCGCGCCGCGCCTGCTCGACGCGGACCCGGCGTCGCTGCTCGACGACTCGGGCGACAACCTCGATCCGCACCGCATCTGGGCGCGGATGATGTCCAACGAGAAGCCCGGGGGCCACGGAGAGCGCTCGGTCGCGGTCGGCACGATCGACATGGCGGTGTGGGACGCGGTCGCGAAAATTGCCGACCTGCCGCTGCACGAGCTCCTCGCGCGCCGCTACGGCGACGGCCGGGCGAACCCACGTGTCTTCGTCTACGCTGCGGGCGGCTACTACGACCCCGGCAAAGGGCTGGACGGCCTGCGCCGCGAGATGGCCGGCTATCTCGAGCGCGGCTACACGGTCGTCAAGATGAAGATCGGCGGCGCGAGCCTCGCCGAGGATTGCGCGCGCATCGAGGCCGTGCTGGCAATGCTCGGTGCGGGTCAGAAGCTCGCCGTCGACGCCAACGGACGGTTCGACCTGGCGACCGCGGTCGCGTACGCGCATGCATTGTCGCGGTACCCGCTGTTCTGGTTCGAGGAAGCCGGCGATCCGCTCGACTACGCGCTACAGGCGGAGTTGTCGAGGATCTACGAAGGTCCGATGGCGACCGGTGAAAACCTGTTCTCGATGCAGGACGCGCGCAATCTGATCCGGTACGGCGGCATGCGACCGGATCGCGACTGGCTTCAGTTCGATTGCGCGCTGAGCTATGGGCTCGTCGAGTACCTGCGCACGCTCGACATGCTGCGCGAGCACGGGTGGTCGGCGCGCCGCTGCATCCCGCACGGCGGGCACCAGATGTCGCTCGCAATCGCGGCCGGACTCGGGCTCGGCGGCAACGAGAGCTATCCGGACCTGTTCCAGCCCTATGGCGGCTTCCCGGATGGCGTGCGAGTCGCCGATGGCCACGTCGACCTGCCGCCGCTGCCCGGCATCGGCTTCGAAGGGAAGGCCGACCTGATCGCCGAGATGCGCGCGCTGGCGTACTGACGCGTTGGTCACCGGTCCGCCGCGCCGGACGCGGGCGGCTGTGGCACCATCCTCAACCGGCATCCCGCCGAGCTCGGCGGGGGGATTCGCCGGCTCCGCATGCTCCGCTTCCTCGCCACCCGGCTGTCGCTCGTCGTCCCGACGTTCATCGGGATGACGCTGCTCGCGTTCTTCCTGATCCGGCTGGTTCCCGGCGACCCCATCGAGACGATGGCGGGCGAGCGCGGTATCGACGCCGTGCGCCACGAGCAGCTCCGCAAGGAATACGGCCTCGACCGGCCTGTGATCGTTCAGTACGGCATCTACATCGGCCGCGTGCTGCACGGCGACCTCGGCAAGTCGATGATCACGCAGGAGCCGGTCGTGCGCGAGTTCGCCTCGCTGTTTCCCGCCACCATCGAGCTCGCGCTGTGCGCGATCGTGTTTGCGCTCGTGCTCGGCATACCCGCCGGCATGATCGCCGCGGTTCGACGCAACTCGGTGTTCGACCACGGCGTGATGGGCGTCTCACTGACCGGCTACTCGATGCCGATCTTCTGGTGGGGGCTGCTGCTCATCCTGCTGTTCTCGGTGCAGCTGGGCTGGACCCCCGTGTCGGGACGCATCGACGCGCGCTACTTCGTTGAGCCGGTTACCGGCTTCCTGACGATCGATTCGCTGCTGTCCGACGAGACGGGCGCGTTCAAGTCCGCCGTCATGCACCTCATCCTGCCGACGATCGTGCTCGGCACCATCCCGCTCGCGGTCATCGCGCGCATGACGCGCTCGGCGATGCTCGAAGTGCTGGGCGAGGATTACATCCGAACGGCGCGCGCGAAGGGCCTGCCGCGCTGGCGCGTCATCGCGGTGCATGCGTTCCGCAACGCGCTGATTCCGGTCGTCACCGTGATCGGCCTGCAGGTCGGCGTGCTGTTCACCGGCGCGATCCTGACCGAGACGATCTTCTCGTGGCCCGGTGTAGGCAAGTGGCTGATCGAGGCGATCAACCGGCGCGACTACCCGATCCTGCAGGGCGGACTGCTCCTGCTCGGCGGCGTCGTGATGCTGGTCAACCTCGTGGTCGACCTCGCGTACGGCATCATCAACCCGCGCATCCGGCACGCGCGATGACGACCGACGGAAGCGCCGCTGGGCCGCCCCAAGGCGCTCGCCCCCTGGGGGGAGGCTCGCGGAGCGAGCTCCGGGGGGATCACACCATCGTCGCCGCCGCCGACGCGCCGGGCGAGCCGATCGGCCCGCTGCGCGAGTTCTGGGGCTATTTCAGCGCCAACCACGGCGCGGTCGCGGGGCTGGCGATCGTCGTGCTGCTGCTGCTCGTCGCGGCGTTCGCGAACGTGATCGCGCCGTACCCGCCCGACCTGACGAACAACGCGGTGTTCCTGAAGCCCCCGGCGTGGCAGGAAGGCGGCTCGTGGGCGTATCCGCTCGGCACCGACGCGATCGGACGCGACATGTTGTCGCGGCTGATTCACGGCACGCGGCTGTCGCTGTCGATCGGCATCGCGGTCGTCGCGCTGTCGATCGTCGTCGGGATCATGCTCGGGCTGGTCGCCGGCTATTTCCGCGGCGTGACCGAGATCGCGATCATGCGCCTGATGGACATCATCCTGTCGCTGCCGTCGCTGCTGCTCGCGATCGTCATCGTCGCGATCCTGGGGCCCGGCCTGATGAACGCGATGCTCGCCGTCGCGGTCATCGTGCTTCCGCACTATGTGCGCATCACGCGCGCGTCGGTCATCGCCGAGATGTCGAAGGACTACGTCACCGCCGCGCGCGCGATCGGCACCTCGCGCATCCGGCTCATGCTGAATGAGGTGCTGCCGAACTGCGCGGCGCCGCTGATCGTCCAGGCGACGCTCGGCGTGTCGACCGCGATCCTCGACGCCGCGGCGCTGGGCTTCCTGGGGCTGGGCGCGCAGCCGCCCGCGTCCGAGTGGGGCACGATGCTCGCGGACGCCCGAGAGTTCGTGCTCCGCGCATGGTGGGCCGTCACATTCCCGGGCCTCATGATCCTGATGGCGGTGCTCGCGTTCAACCTGCTCGGCGACGGGCTGCGGGATGCGTTCGACCCGAAATTGAAGCGCTAACGATGCCGCTGCTCGAGATCGAGGACCTGCACGTCGAGTTCCCGTCGCAAGCCGGCGGCGTGCTGCGCGCGGTCGAGGGCGTGAGCCTCGTGCTCGACGAAGGCGACGTGCTCGGCATCGTCGGCGAGTCGGGCTCGGGCAAGAGCGTCACGATGCTCGCGGTGATGGGGCTCGTCGCCGCGCCCGGCCGCGTTCGCGCGAAGAAGCTCACCTTCGCCGGGCGCAACCTGCTGCACGCGAGCGACAGGGACCGTCGCAAGATCGTCGGCAAGGACGTCGCGATGATCTTCCAGGAGCCGACGACGAGCCTCAACCCGTGCTTCACGATCGGCTTCCAGCTCACCGAGACGCTCAGGCTGCACCTCGGGCTCGACGGCAAGGCGGCGCGAACGCGCGCAGTCCAGCTGCTCGAGCAGGTCGGCATCCCGGCGGCGGGAACGCGGCTGGACGAGTTCCCGCACCAGATGTCGGGCGGCATGAACCAACGCGTGATGATCGCGATGGCGATTGCGTGCAACCCGAGGCTGCTCATCGCCGACGAGCCGACGACCGCGCTCGACGTGACGATCCAGGCGCAGATCCTCGACCTGCTGCGCGACCTGCAGCGCGAGCGCGGCATGGCGCTCGTGCTGGTGACGCACAACATGGGCGTGGTCGCCGACATGGCGCGCCGCGTCGCGGTCATGTACGCGGGGCAGGTGATGGAGGAGCGGCTCGCCGACGAGCTCTTCGCCATGCCGCAGCATCCGTACACGGCCGCGCTGCTCGCTGCTATGCCCGAGCGCAGCATCGGCCACGCGCGCCTCGCGACGATCCGGGGCATCGTGCCGGGCCTCTACGACCGGCCGTCCGGCTGCCTGTTCTCGCCCCGCTGCGAATACGCGACGCGCCGTTGCGAGCGCGAGCGCCCGGCGTTGCGCGCGTGGCAGCAGGGCCTGGTGCGCTGCCACTATCCGATGGGCGATTCACTTCGCGATCACGAGCGGCTGCGCGACGGGCCGCTCGAGCCGGCGGAGGCGCCGTGAGCGCGCTTGGGGCGACGCTCGCGCCCGACCCGGCCGACACGCCGGTGGTCGTCGCGAACGACATCCGGCGCATCTACGAGATCCGCCGCGGCCCGTTCCGCGACCGGCTGCGACTGCAGGCGGTTGGCGGCGTGTCGTTCAGCGTCGAGGCCGGACGCACGCTCGCGATCGTCGGCGAGTCCGGGTGCGGCAAGTCGACGCTCGCGCGCGTGGTCTCGCTGCTCGAGCCGCCGTCGGCCGGCACGCTCATGCTGAACGGCGTCGACGCGGTGCACGTGTCGCCGCGCGCGAAGCGCCTGTTGCGGCGCTCCGTGCAGATGGTGTTTCAGAACCCGTACGGTTCGCTCAATCCGCGCAAGAAGATCGGCCAGATCCTCGAGGCGCCGCTCGAGATCAACGCGAAGCTCGACGCGGCGCAGCGCGCGGAGCGCGCCAAGGCGATGCTCGCGCGCGTCGGCCTGCGGCCCGAGCACTACGTTCGCTATCCGCACATGTTCTCGGGCGGCCAGCGCCAGCGCATCGCGATCGCGCGCGCGCTCATGCTCAATCCGGCGCTGGTCGTCGCGGACGAGCCGGTCTCGGCGCTCGACGTGTCGGTGCAGGCGCAGGTGCTGAACCTGATGGCCGACCTGCAGGAGGACCTGAAGCTCGCCTACCTGTTCATCTCGCACGACCTCGGGGTGGTCCGCCACATCGCCCACGACGTGCTGGTGATGTACCTCGGGCTCGCGATGGAGCAGGGCCCGACCGGGCGCATCTTCGCTCGCCCGCTGCACCCCTACACGCAAGCCCTCCTGGCGTCGGTCCCGGCGATGGCGGGGACGGCCCGGCACGCGCGGGTCCGCCTGGAGGGCGAGTTGCCGTCCCCGTTGAACCCGCCGCGGGGATGTGTATTCTCCACGCGTTGCCCCCACGCGATCGACCGCTGCCACCAGGAGCGGCCCGAGCCCAGGCCGCTGGACGGCCGGGCGGTGGCCTGTCACCTCGCCGAACGCTTCCTCGAGCCTGTGCAAACAGGCGCACCCCCAGGAGTGAATCCATGAAACCTGCCACGCCCATCCGGTTCCCCCGCCACGCCGCGTCGGTTGCCGCCGCGCTCGCGCTGACCGGCCTGATCGCCCTCCCGGCGTCCGCCAAGACGCTGGTCTATTGCTCGGAGGGCAGCCCCGAGAACTTCTACCCGGCCGTCAACACCACCGGCACGTCGTTCGACGCCAACAGCCAGATCTACGGCCGCATCGTCGACTTCGAGCGAGGGACGACCAACGTGGTGCCCGGCCTCGCCGAGCGGTGGGACATCTCGCCCGACGGCACGGTCTACACGTTCTACCTGCGCAAGGGCGTCAAGTGGCACAACCACCGCGACTGGAAGCCGACGCGCGACTTCAACGCCGACGACATGATCTTCGCGATCGAGCGGCAGTGGAAGGAGTCGAACCCGTACTTCAAGGTGACGAGCCCGAACCATTCGTACTTCAACGACATGGGGATGCCGAAGCTCCTGAAGTCGCTCGAGAAGGTCAACGACTACACCGTGCGCATCACGCTCAACCGCCCCGAGGCGCCGTTCCTCTCGGACCTCGCGATGGAGTACGCGGGCGTCCAGAGCAAGGAGTACGCGGACGCGATGCTCAAGGCGGGCACGCCCGAGAAGATCGACCAGGAGCCGATCGGCACCGGTCCGTTCTACCTCGTGCGCTACATCAAGGACGCGGTGATCCGCTACAAGGCGTTCCCGCAGTTCTGGGGCGGCAAGGCGAAGATCGACGACCTGATCTTCTCGATCACGCCGGACGCGTCGGTGCGCTGGGCCAAGCTCCAGAAAGGCGAGTGCCACGTGATGCCGTACCCGAACCCGGCCGACCTCGACGCGATTCGCAAGGATCCCAAGATCCAGGTGCTCGAGCAGGCGGGCCTCAACGTCGGCTACCTCGCGTACAACACGCAGAAGAAGCCTTTCGACGACGTGCGCGTGCGCAAGGCCGTCAACATGGCGATCGACAAGCAGGCGATCATCAAGGCGGTCTACCTGTCGGCCGGCGTCGCGGCGACCAACCCGATCCCGCCGTCGATGTGGTCGTACAACAAGGCGATCAAGGACGATCCGTACGATCCGGCGGCCGCGAAGAAGCTCCTCGCGGACGCGGGCTACCCGAACGGCTTTTCGACCGACCTGTGGGCGATGCCGGTGCAGCGCCCGTACAACCCGAACGCGAAGCGCATCGCCGAGCTCATGCAGGCGGACCTCGACAAGGTCGGCATCAAGGCCGAGATCAAGAGCTTCGAGTGGGGCGAGTACCGCAAGCGGATGCAGAACGGCGAGCACCAGATGGGGATGCTCGGGTGGACCGGCGACAACGGCGATCCGGACAACTTCCTGCACACGCTGCTGGGCTGCGACGCGGCGAAGACGAACGGTTCGAACGTCGCGAAGTTCTGCCACCAGCCATTCGAGGACGTCGTGCTGCAGGCGAAGACGCTGTCGAACCAGAAGGAGCGCACCGCGCTCTACGAGCGCGCCCAGGTCGTGTTCAAGGAGCAGGCGCCGTGGTTCACGATCGCGCACGCGGTGCAGCTGAAGCCGGTGCGCAAGGAAGTGATCGACTTCAAGCTGTCGCCGTTCGGGCGGCACACGTTCTACGGGGTCGACATCAAGGAATAGCCCGCTCGACCCGCCGTCGAATGCCAAGAGCCCCGCGACTCGCGTCGCGGGGCTTTTTCGTCCGCGCCGGCGGCGGATGCCCTTGCGCCGGCGGTCCCCCCGGCGCGTGTAACGGGCGCGTATCGGTTGTTGCGGGCGGGTAATCGATGACCTCCTGGCGCGCGACAGCCGCTAGACTTCGCCGTGAACGCTGCCAACCCATGTCCGGAGGGAGCGGTACCGATGGTCGCTTCCGCCTCGTTCCTCGACTCGCGCGACTTCCTTCTCGCGCACCGCGCCGACTACGAAGGCGCGCGCAAGGGATTCGCCTGGCCGCGCACGCCCGACTTCAACTGGGCCCTCGATTACTTCGATGCGATGGCGGCCGGCAACGAGAATCCGGCGCTGTGGATCGTCGAGGAATCGGGCGAGGAATGCCGCCTGTCGTTCGCGGCGCTGGCCGCGCGTTCCAACCAGGCCGCGAACTGGCTGCAGGCGCAGGGCGTGAAGCGCGGCGACCGCCTGCTGCTTATGCTCGGCAACGAGGCGGCGCTGTGGGAGGTGATGCTCGCGGCGATCAAGCTCGGTGTCGTGCTGATCCCGACCTCCGGCCTCCTCGCGCGCGACGACCTCAAGGATCGGATCGCGCGAGGCGGCGTCAGCCATGTCGTCGCCGCGTCGGCCCATGCCGCCAAGGTCGATGCGCTCGGCGGCAACTTCACGCGCATCGCGGTCGGCGAGCTCACCCCCGGCTGGCTCGACTTCGCCGACGCCAGCCGCTTCCCGACCACCTTCACGCCCGCGGTCCGGACGCGTGCCGGCGATCCGTTGCTCCTCTACTTCACCTCGGGGACCACGGCCAGGCCCAAGCTCGTGCTGCACTCCCACCAGAGCTATCCGGTGGGGCACCTGTCGACGATGTACTGGATCGGCCTTCGGCCCGGCGACGTCCATCTCAACATCTCGTCCCCGGGGTGGGCCAAGCACGCGTGGAGCTGCTTTTTCGCCCCGTGGAACGCCGGGGCGTGCGTCTTCATCTACAACTACGCGCGGTTCGATGCGAAGGCGATGCTCGCCGTGCTCGAACGTTGCCGCGTCACGACGCTCTGCGCGCCTCCGACGGTCTGGCGCATGCTGATCCAGGAGGATCTCGCCGCCTGCCGAGGACGCCTTGCCCTCCGCGAGCTGATCGGCGCGGGCGAGCCGCTGAATCCGGAGATCATCGATCGCGTGCAGGCGGCCTGGGGCATCACGGTCCGCGACGGCTTCGGCCAGACCGAAACGACCGCCCTGGTCGGCAATTCCGTCGGGCAACCGGTGAAGGCGGGCTCGATGGGGCGTCCGCTCCCGGGCTACGACGTGGTGTTGCTGGACGCGGACGGCGCCCTGGCCGACGAAGGTGAAGTCTCGATCCGTCTTGATCCTCGTCCGGTGGGACTGATGACGGGCTATTCGGGCGGCCCGGCGGACGCAGTCGCCTCGTCAGGGGACACGTTCTACCGCACGGGCGACGTGGCCCGGCGCGATGGCGAGGGCTACCTGTGGTACATCGGCCGCGCGGACGACGTGTTCAAGTCGTCGGACTACCGGATCTCGCCGTTCGAGCTGGAGTCGGTCGCGATCGAGCACCCGGCGATCGCCGAGGCGGCGGTCGTGCCGAGCCCCGATCCGCTGCGCCTCGCCGTGCCGAAGGCGTTCGTGACGCTCAAGGCGGGCTACGTTGCGACGCCCGAGCTCGCCGCCGACATCTTCGCGCACCTTCGCCAACGGCTGGCCCCGTACGAGCGCATCCGGCGGCTCGAGTTCGCCGACCTTCCGAAGACGGCCACGGGAAAGATCCTGCGCGCGGAGCTTCGCCGGCTCGAAGCGAGACGGCGAGCGAACCACGAGAAAGGCGTGCTCGAGTTCGTCGAGGACGAGACGGCGAGCGAGGAGCAGTACCGCGCCATCTTCAACGTCTCCGTGGATGCCATCAATCTGTGGGGACCCGACCTTCGCATGATCGACGCGAACCCGGCCTATTTCGCGATGTACGGCTATTCGCGCGACGAGGTGATCGGGAAGTCCTTGCCTCCCGGATTTCCGCCGGAGCACGTCGATGCGCTGAATGCCATCGTGCGCCGGACCCTCGCGGGCGAGTCGTGCCGGATCGAGACGACGGCACTCCGGAGCGGCGGCGAGCGCTTCGCCATCGAGGTGCGGACCATCCCGGTGCGTTACCGTGGCGCGACCCATGCGATCACCGTCGCCCGGGATATCACCGAACGCATGGCCGCCGAGGCCGAGCGCGCTCGCCTGGAGGAGCAGGTCAGGCAAGCGCAGAAGATGGAGGCGATCGGACACCTCGCGGGCGGGATCGCGCACGACTTCAACAACATCCTCACCGGCCTCCTCGGCTACGTGATGCTGGCCGCCGGCTACCGGGAAGTCACGGACAACGCGAAGCTCAAGCGCTATCTCGAGCTCGCGCAGGCCTCGGGTCAGCGCGCGCGGGATCTGATCCAGCAGCTGCTGACCTTCGCCCGCGGCCGACGCGGGGATCGCAGCCTCATTTCGCTGTCCGCGATCGTTGCCGAGAGCCGGGACCTCATTGGATCGGCCATGCCCTCGACGCTGGAGCTTCGGGTGGCGATCGACGAGGTGCCCAAGATCGTCGCGGATGCCGTCCAGATCGAGCAGGTCCTCCTCAACCTTTGCATCAACGCCCGGGATGCGCTGGATGGCGTGGGGATCGTCGACGTCGCCGTTCGGACCGTCGACACGCTCGACCTCGTCTGCGCAAGCTGCCGCAAACGCGTCGCCGGCCGCTACGTGGAGCTCGCCGTGGCCGACAACGGGCCCGGCATGTCGCCGGAGGTGCTGGAGCGGATCTTCGAGCCCTTCTACTCGACCAAGGCGTCAGGCAAGGGGAGCGGGATGGGGCTGGCCGTCGTCCACGGCATCGTGCACGAGCACGGTGGGCACGTGATCGTCGAAACGCTCTTCGGGCGAGGCACCGTCTTCAGGATACTGCTGCCTTCCGCCGAGGCTCTCGAGGCCTCGCTCGCGTCCCCCGTTGCAAGCGGAGCCGAATCGCTCGAGCCACGAACCAGGCTGCGCGGCCGGGTTCTCGTCGTCGACGACGAGCCGACCGTCGCGGAGTTCATGGGCGAGTTGCTGCATTCCTGGGGCCTCGACGCGAGCATTGCGGTCGAACCCGAAGTGGCCCTGGCGATGCTGAGGGTCGACGCCGACGGGTACGACCTCGTGATCACCGATCAGACGATGCCCCGGATGAGCGGACTTCAGCTGGCGATGGAGATCGGCCGCAGCCCGGCAGCACCCCCGGTCGTCCTCTATACCGGCTACGCGGAAGCGGTGGACCCGGCCGAGCTCCGGGCGGCAGGCGTCCGGGCGCTCGTTCGCAAGCCGTTGGAGCCTCGCGAACTGCATGCGGTGATCAGCGGCTACCTCGAGCGCGAAGGCCCCGAGGAGTAGCGGCCGACGGCGTGCGACGCGTCGAGCCGGGTCGTCCATCGGTGACCGCCACTGACCGTACGACCTTGCTGTCGGACCGTTCCAGCGGCCGCATTCCTCAAGACTTCGCTCGCTTCGAACCCTTCGCCTTGCCGGAACGGTTGAGGGCGACCGCTTGGCGGACGAGCGCCTTGAAGGCGGACTCGTCGACTTCTTCGCCTTCGTGGATGTCGATCGCCCGGCGTGTGTTTCCGTCGAGACTCGCGTTGAAAAGTCGCGTCGGATCCTTCAGCGACGCACCCTTCGCGAAGGTGAGCTTCACGACCTCCTTGTAGGATTCGCCTGTGCAGATGATGCCGTCGTGCGACCACACCGGCGTGCCCATCCACTTCCACTCCTCGACGACGTCCGGGTCGGCTTCCCGGATGAGCTTGCGCATTCTGCCGAGGGTTTTCCCGCGCCAGTCCCCGAGCTTCGCGATTCGTTCCGAGATGAGCTCCGCGGGCGACTGGCCCGGGCTCGCGTCCGGCTTCTTCATGTCCTGGAA
>DATLIR010000280.1:0-9911 GCA_035539315.1 Casimicrobiaceae bacterium | reverse complement strand
ACCGAGCGCGGCGGCGAACGCGAGCGCGCCGAGCAAGCGTTGAGTGAACGGGCTTTGCATGGGGACCTCGACTGTGGGACGGTGGCGCGCCTCGGCCGGGCGCTTTCGAGCGCGCAATCTAGCGCGAAGCCGATGGCGCGTCAAAGTGGGATCAGTCGCAGCTCGGCAAGTGGTTTTGCACCAGGGCCTCCAGCTCGGCGTACAGCGCATCTGCCGTCGCGGCGTCGCGGTCGGCGAGCTCGCGCGCGCCGCGCTCGGTCAGGCGCGCACCCGCGTCGCTCCAGCCGGTGCTCGATACGAAGCGACCTCGCGCGTACTCCGTCTCCGACCGATGATGACCATCGCCATACCAGGTGCGCGTGAGGCCGTCCCGCGCGCCGCGCCGCCACGCCGATTCGAATCGCCGCGGCGGCTCGGCACCGCCCTTGCGGTCGTACCACGTCGCGAGCGTGCCGTTGCGCACGCCTTCGTCGTACGGTATGTGCGCGAGGCGCGCGCCGCTATCGTTCCAGAAGATGAACGATCCGGTCCGCTTGCCGTAGTGAAACGCGCCGGCGACGCGCAGCGCGCCATCGCCGTTGCGCAGCTCGTAGTTCCCGTGCGGCTGGCCGTCGCGGCACGTCGCGTCGACGGTCCACGCGGAGCTGGCTGGCGCGGCGGCGCCCGCGGCCGCGCACAGCACGAGCGGCAGAAGCGCGATCAGCCGCGCGAGCGGGCCCACCATGCGGCCAGCTCGCCGACGATGCCCCGGCGGAACGCGAGCACGCACACGACGAAGATCGCGCCGGTGATCACGGTCACCCACTGGCCGCGGTCGGCGAGGTAATGCTCGAGCGAGATGATCGTGAACGCGCCGACCACCGGGCCGAACACCGTGCCCATCCCGCCCAGCAGCGTCATCAGCACGACCTCGCCCGACATCTGCCACTGCACGTCGGTGAGCGAGGCCAGCTGGAACACGATCGCCTTGGTCGCGCCGGCGACGCCCGACAGCGCCGCGGACAGCACGAACGCGATCAGCTTGTAGCGGTCGGCGTCGTAGCCGAGCGAGATCGCGCGAGGCTCGTTCTCGCGGATCGCCTTCAGGACCTGGCCGAACGGCGAGTGGATGACGCGGCGGATGAACAGGAAGCCCGCCACGAAGATCGCGAGCACCACGTAGTACATCACCATCACCTGCGTGAGGTCGAGGAACCCGAACATGCGTCCGCGCGGCACCGACTGGATGCCGTCCTCGCCGCCGGTGAACGGGGCCTGCAGGTAGAAGAAGAAGATCATCTGCGCGATCGCCAGCGTGATCATCGCGAAGTAGATCCCCTGGCGCCGGATCGCGAGCACGCCGACCACCGCGCCGAGCAGCGTGCACGCCGCGGTGCCCGCCAGGATCGCGAGCTCCGGCGGGAATCCCCACACCTTGGCGGCATGCGCCGAGATGTAGCCGGCGGTCCCGAAGAACATCGCGTGGCCGAACGACAGCAGGCCGGCGTAGCCGATCAGGAGGTTGAACGCGCAGGCGAAGAGCGCGAAGCACAGCGCCTTCATCAGGAACACCGGGTAGATGCCCGCCCACGGCGCGACCGCGAGCGCGGCCACCATCACCAGCGTCGCGATGCGGAACGTGCGCACGGACGGGTCGGCCGCCAGCACCGCGGCCTCCGGCGCGACCGGCTCGAGCGCGGCGGGATCGGGCGTGGCGGGATCGGGCGCGACCATCACCGCTCCTTGCCGAACAGGCCGGCGGGCCGGATCAGGAGCACGACCACCATGATCACGAAGATCACCGTGTTGGACGCCTCCGGGTAGAACACCTTGGTGAGGCCCTCGACCACGCCCAGCCCGAAGCCGGTCAGGATCGCGCCCATGATCGACCCCATGCCGCCGATCACGACCACCGCGAACACGACGATGATCAGGTTCGCGCCCATCTGCGGGCTCACCTGGTAGATAGGCGCCGCCATCACGCCGGCGATTGCCGCGAGCGCCACGCCGAACCCGTAGGTCAGCGTGATCATGCGCGGCACGTTGACGCCGAACGCCTGCACCACCGTCGGATTCTCGGTCGCGGCGCGGAGGTACGAGCCGAGCTTGGTGCGCTCGATCACGTACCAGGTGGAGAGGCAGATCACGAGCGACGCGACGACGACCCACGCGCGGTAGCGCGGCAGCATCATGAAGCCGAGGTCGAACGCCCCGGCGAACTCGGTCGGTAGCCGGTAGGGGAGGCCCGAGCTGCCGTACTCGTTCTGGAACAGCCCCTGGATCATCAGGGCGAGGCCGAAGGTCAGCAGCAGGCCGTACAGGTGGTCGAGCTGGTAGAGCTTCGACAGCATCGTGCGCTCGATCACGACGCCGATCGCGCCGATGGCGACCGGCGCGATCACGAGCGACCACCAGTAGGGGACGCCGAGCTTGTCGAGCAGCAGCCACGCCGCGAACGCGCCCATCATGTACTGCGCGCCGTGCGTGAAGTTGATGATGTTGAGGAGGCCGAAGATCACCGCGAGGCCGAGCGACAGCATCGCGTAGAACGCGCCGTTGATGAGGCCGATCAGGAGCTGGCCCATGAGGGCCTGCAGCGGGATCCCGAAGAGCTCAGTCATGGCGTGGCGTCGTGCAACGCGCCGTTCGAGCGAACGCGAGGCGTTCGTCCGTCACGCCGACGGACATGCATCCAGGCAGACCCATGGGCCGGCGTGACGGATAACGTCTACTTGACCAGCGAGCAGCCACCATCCGCCAGCGGCCGGAACGCCTGGTCCGCCGGAATCGTCGTGCGGACCTTGTAGTAGTCCCAGGCGCCTTTCGACTCGGCCGGCTTCTTGACCTCGACCAGGTAGGCGGGGTGGATCTTGCGGCCGTCGGCGCGGATGCTGCCCTTGCCGAACAGCGCGTCGTCGGTCGGCATCGCCTTCATCTGCGCGATCACCTTGGTACCGTCGTCGCTCTTGAGCGCTTCGACCGCCTTCAGGTAGTGCAGCACGGCCGAGTAGACGCCGGCGTGAATCATCGTCGGGTGGATGCCCTTGTCGCGCTCGGCGAAGCGTTTCGCGAAGGCGCGCGTCTGGTCGTTCATGTCCCAGTAGAACGTCTCGGTGAAGATCAGCCCCTGCGCGGTCGGCAGGCCCAGCGCGTGGATGTCGGTCAGGAACACCAGCATCCCGGCGAGGTTCTGGCCGCCCTTCACGATGCCGAACTCGGCCGCCTGCTTGATCGAGTTGGTCGTGTCGCCGCCGGCGTTCGCGAGGCCGATGATCTTCGCCTTCGACGCCTGCGCCTGCAGCAGGAACGAGCTGAAGTCCTGCGTGTTGAGCGGGTGGCGCACCTTGCCCAGCACCTTGCCGCCCATCTTCTGCACGACCGCCTCGGTATCGCGCTCGAGCGCGTGGCCGAACGCGTAGTCGGCGGTCAGGAAGAACCACGAGTCGCCACCGGTCTTGACGATCGCGCTGCCCGTGCCGTTCGCGAGCATCCACGTGTCGTAGGTCCAGTGGATCGTGTTGGGCGAGCACGCCTTGCCGGTCAGGTCGGACGACGCCGCGCCGGACACCAGGAACGCCTTGCCCTTGTCCCGCGTGATCTGGTTGACGGCCAGCGCGACGCCGGAGTTCGGCGTATCGAGGATCACGTCGACCTTGTCGGTGTCGTACCACTGGCGCGCCACCGCCGAGCCGACGTCGTCGTTGTTCTGGTGGTCGGCCGAGACGATCTCGACCGTGTAGCCGCGACGCTCGATGCCCGAGTCCTCGACCGCCATGCGTGCGGCGACGACCGAGCCGGCACCGGCGAGGTCGGTGTAGAGGCTCGACATGTCGGACAGCACGCCGAGCTTGATCACGTTGTCGGACACCTGCGCCTGGGCGGCGCCGGCGGCGAGTGCCGCGGCGACCGCGAGCGAGAGTAGACCGCGCCTGAATGCCTTCATGTGTTCCTCCAGTGGTCGAGCGCCGTCGGGGCCATGCGCCCCTAGACGCCCAGGTAGTCGTGCAACTTGCCCATCGAAGCGTCCAGCGCGGCGTTCTCGATCATGTCGACGACGCGCCCGTGCTCCATTACGTAATGCCGGTCCGCGACGGTGGCCGCGAAGCGGAAATTCTGCTCGACCAGCAGGATCGTGAAGCCGCGCGCCTTCAGCGCGCCGATCGTGCGGCCGATCTGCTGGACGATCACCGGGGCGAGCCCCTCGGTCGGCTCGTCGAGCAGCAGCAGCCGCGCGCCGGTGCGCAGGATGCGCCCGATCGCGAGCATCTGCTGCTCGCCGCCGGACAGCTTGGTGCCGGGGCTGTGCAGCCGCTCGCGCAGGTTGGGGAACAGCTCGAAGATCTGCGCGACCGGCAGGCCGCCCTCGCCCACCACCGGCGGCAGGAGCAGGTTCTCCTCGACGTCGAGGCTCGCGAAGATCCCGCGCTCCTCCGGGCACCACGCGATGCCGCGCCGCGCGATGCGGTTCGACGGCATCCGGATCGTTTCCTGGCCCTCGAACGTGATCGACCCCTCGCGTCGCGGCACGATGCCCATGATCGACTTGAGCGTGGTCGTCTTGCCGGCCCCGTTGCGCCCGAGCAGCGTCACCACCTCGCCGCGCGCGACCTCGAAGTCGACGCCGTGCAGGATGTGCGATTCCCCGTACCACGCGTTCAGCGCCTTCACGACCAGCATCGGCGTGCGATCGGCGTCGGCGACGCGGGCCGTGTCAGCCATGGGCCGCCCCGAGGTAGGCCTCGACCACGGCCGGGTGGCGCGACACCTTCGCGTAGTCGCCCTCGGCGAGAATCTCGCCGCGCGCGAGTACCGTGATCGTGTCCGAGAGCGTCGACACCACGGACAGGTTGTGCTCGACCATCAGCACGGTGCGGTTCGCGGCGACGCGCTTGATGAGCGCCGTGATGCGCCCGACGTCCTCATGCGCCATGCCGGCGGTCGGCTCGTCGAGCAGCATCATCTCCGGCTCGAGCGCGAGCGTCGTGGCGATCTCCAGCGCGCGCTTGCGGCCGTAGGCCAGCTCCCCGGCGGTGGTCGCCCCGAAGCCGGTGAGGCCGACCGCGTCGATCAGCGCGTCGGCGCGGCCGTCGAGCTCGCGCAACAGCGTCTCGCTGCGCCAGAAGTCGAGCGAGTTGCCGCGCGCGCGCTGCAGCGCGATGCGCACGTTCTCGCGCACGGTCAGGTGCGCGAACACTGCCGAGATCTGGAACGAGCGCACCAGCCCCATGCGCGCGATCGCGGCGGGACGCGAGCCGGTGATGTCGCGCCCGGCATAGAGGATCTGCCCGCGCGTCGGTACGAGGAAATGGGTGAGCAGGTTGAAGCAGGTGGTCTTGCCGGCGCCGTTGGGGCCGATCAGCGCGTGGATCGAGCCCCGACGCACCTTGAGGCTCACGTCCTTGACCGCGACGAAGCCCCGGAACTCCTTGGTGAGCCCACGCGTCTCGAGAATCGTGTCGTCCGCCATGATCGACGGCCCGGGAACCGGGCCGAACCCCCTATCTTACGCGCCGCGCATTATCCCGGTTGCCGTCCGGATTGCAATCGCGGCGGTGCCCGCCGGGCGCTTTCGGTGCCAGCGCTAGCGGCGCGTCCCGAGCCAGGCCTGCGCCTTTTGCATCGCCACGAGGTCGCGCGGCGTCCGCATGCCCGCCCGCCCCGCGGCGTCGAAGGCAACCAGGGCGAGCTGCGCGGTCGCCCAGGCGTCGCCGACCGCATCGTGCCGCGCCCCCGCGTCGATGCCGAAATGCGCGAGCCAGTCGTCGAGGCTGTCGCACGACGTGCCGCGGAACAGCGCGGGCAAGAGCCACGCGAGGTCGATGAAGACGAGGCGCGGATCGATGCCGAGGATCTCGCGGCACGCACGCACGAGAACGGTGCGGTCGAAGTCGGCTCGCCACGCGACCAGAGGATCCTTGCCGGCGTACTCGAGGAAGGCGATCAGCGCCTCGGCCGGCTCGCGACCGCCGCGCTGCGCCGTGCCGCCGATGCCGTGGATCAGGATGTTCGCGTGGGCCGACGCCGCGTCCTGGCGCAGCACCGCCGCGAACGCGTCGCCTAGCGCCACGCGCCCGCGCTCTATCGCGATGGCGCCCAGCGCGATCAGGTGGTCGCGGGCGAGGTCGAGGCCGCTGGTCTCGCTGTCCATCACCACATAGCGCACTTCTGCATGGCGACGGACGTCGCTCGGCCGCGGGCGACGCGCCCACGCGGACAGCCGGTCGGCGAGCATGCCGCCGACGCGCGGGCCCCCGAGCAGGAAGTCGAAAGCGCCGGCGACCCAGCGGGCCGGTGCGTGGCGCCAACCGTCGGCCTCAGGCACGGAAGGTCTGTGCAAGCCGCTCCTGCAGCTTGCGCGCCTGGCGGAACGCCTCCTTCAGCATCCGCTGCTCGACTTCGTTGAGCGTTTCGGGGTCGACGCGGTTGGGATCGCCCCCCTCGTGGTCCTGCAGGCGCAGCCGCTGCAGCTGCAGGAACTGGAACGCGTCCACCGCCGCCTCGACGTGACGCGGCTCGACGCCGATCACCTGGCCGGCGCGCCGCAGGCGTGCCGCCGTGCCGGCCTCCGCGATACCCTTGCCGAGCGCGAACACGCGTGCCGCGTCGACGAAGATGCGCGTGCCGCGCACCTTGAGGTCGATCGTGCCGCGATGCGCGGCGTCGTCGTCGACGGCGAACGCACGCAGGACGCCGAGCGGCGGCGTGGTCTGCAGCGCGTTGTCGACCAGGAGCCGCAGGAACAGCGTGGAGCCGGTCGAGTAGCCGTGGAGCCAGCGCGTCAACTCGTCGGTGAGCGTGGTGTCCCCATAGAGCGCCCTGAAGTCGAACACGATGTTCGCCTCGAGCAGCGCCTGCGGCGTCGGCGCCGACAGCCAGCCCATGAAGCGCGCCTTCCACTCGTCGAGCGTGAGGCACATCGCGGGGTTGCCGGCCATCACGCCGCCGCGGCACAGCGGGAAGCCCAGCCGCGCGAGCGCGTCGTTGACGTCGCGCGCGAACGCGACCAGGCGGGCGCGCGCGGCGTCGGCGCTGCCGGCGCGGGGCGCGGCGAACACGAGCGCGTTGTCCTGGTCGGTCGCGAGCGTCTGCTCGCCGCGCCCTTCGCTGCCGAGCGCGAGCCAGCACCAGTCGAGGTCGGACACGTCGTGCCTGGCGAGCTCGAGCTCGAGCACGCGGCGCGTCATCGCATCGTTGATCGACGAGATCGTGCGGGTCAGCGGCTCGGCGGCCACGCCCTGGGCCAGCAGGTTCCGCGCGAGGCGGCGCACGTCGCCGGCGGCCCGCGCGAGCGCCTCGACGCTTCCCGCCTCGCGCACGCTTTCGACCACCTGCCGCATCGAGACGCGCTGCAGCGCGAAGAGGTCGCGCTCGTTGACCACGCCGAGCGGGCGGTCGCCGTCGGCCACGACGATCTGGCGGATCCCGCGCTCGGCCATCAGCGCGAGCGCCTCGTTCGCCGAGGCGCTGCCGGGAAGCACGACGGCAGGCGACGACATCACCTCGCCGAGCGGAACGTCGAGGCCGCGCCCGGGGAGCGCCACGCGCCGCAATAGGTCGACAAGCGTGAACACGCCGATCGGCCGTCCGTCCGCGTCGGTGGCGATGACGGTGCGCACCTTGGCGTCGTTCATCGCGGCGAGCGCCTCGGCCAGCGGTCGCGCGGCTGCGCAGGCGACCGGCGCGCGACGCACGAGATCGACGAGGCGGTGCGACAGCGCCTGCTCCTCGGCGGCGCGCTCGCCGTAGCGCGACGCGAGTTGCGCGAGCGACTGGCGCAGCGTCTCGGCGATCGCGCTCGCGCAGTAGCGCTCGAACATCTCGGAGCGCGCCCGCAGCGCGAGGAAGTCGTCGCGGCCGAGCACGAAGGCGAACGTGTCGTGCAGCGCGACGTGCACGCGGCTCGCGGCCGTCCCGGCCGACAACGCGCCGACCGGGAACATCTCGCCGGGGCCGAGCGTCGCGTCCGGCGGTGCCGCCGGATCGTCGGATCGGCTGCCGACGCGCCCGCGCTGGATCAGGTAGAGCTCGTGCGCCGGCGCGCCGCCCGGCGCGACGATCTCGCGACCCTCGGCGAAGTACGCGAGCGTGAGGCGCGGCACGACGAACGCGAGGTCGTCGGCCGCCATTCGGTCGAACGGAGCATGGCGGACGAGGAAGTCGCGCACCGGCTGCGCGAGCGCGTCGGGCGTCCCGGCCGTCATGGCGAGCGTGCGTGCGCGTTCCCGTCCCGGGCGGGCGGGAATCGGCGACGCTCCGAGGGCGGGCCCGGGGTCAGTGCGCAGCGGCCTTGGACGCGAGGATGCCGGTGTTCTGGCGCGCGTAGAGCTCGTCCCACATGTCCTCGGAGCGCTTGTCGCGCCACAGGAGCGAGCCGACGATCACGGCCAGGAACCCCAGCGGGATCGAGATGATGCCCGGGTTGCGCAGCTCGAACAGCGGCTTCTCGAGCCCCACGAGCGAGCGGTCGTCGCCCTTGAGGCGCTCGAGCGTGCCCTGGGCGGTCGCCACGTCCTTGTCGACCGCGGACTTCGCGCGCGTCGCTGCGGCCTTCGCCGCGTCGCTCGTCGCGGCCGCGAGGTCGGAGTCCGCCTTCACCCTGCGCGCGGCCGAACCGTCGATCGTCGCCTGCGCCGCCGCCTTGAGCGCCTTGGGATAGGTCATGTTGGGCGACACCAGCACCAGCGCGATGGCGGTGAGCGTGCCGACGATCATGCCGAGCACGATGCCGCCGGTGTTGCACCGCTTCCAGTAGAGCGTCAGGAGCACGCACGGGAAGTTCGCCGACGCCGCGACCGCGAACGCGAGCGCCACCAGGTGCGCGACGTTCTGGCCCTTGGCCGCGATGCCGATGCCGATCGCCATCGCCCCGACGACCACAGTCGCGATGCGAGCGGCGCGCACCTGCTCCTGCGGCGTCGCGTGCTCGCCGCGGATCACGCCGACGTAGAGGTCGTGCGCCATCGCCGAGGCCGCGGCGAGCACGAGGCCCGCGACGACCGCGACGATCGTCGCGAACGCGACCGCGGCGACGAACGCGAGCATGAAGTTGCCGAGCAGCGAGTCCGCCCCGCCGCCCAGCGCCTGCGCGAGCAGCGGCGCCGCCATGTTGCCGCCCGGGTCGATCGCCCGGATCTGGTCGGCGCCGACCTTCATCGCCGAGCCCATGCCGAGGAACAGCGTCAGCACGTAGAAGCCGCCGATGATCGCCATCGCCCAGATCACCGAGACGCGCGCGGCCTGCGCGGTCGGCACGGTGAAGAAGCGCATCAGGATGTGCGGCAGGCCGGCGGTGCCGAACACCAGCGCCATGCCGAGCGAGATCTGGTCGATCGGCGCCTTGAACAGGAGCCCCGGCTCGAGGAAGCGCTGGCCGAGCTCGGCCGGCGACATGTTGCGTCCGGCGTCGCCCAGGATCTGCGCGACGCGCGCCTGCACCTTCGGGTCGCCCACGACGTTGGCGAGGAAGTCGCCGAAGAAGCCATACTGCGCCCACACCATGACGACCAGCACGATCGACGCGGCGACCAGCAGCACCGCCTTGATGATCTGCACCCAGGTCGTCGCGACCATGCCGCCGAACAGCACGTAGGAAAGCATCAGGATGCCGACCACGACCACCGAGATCTCGTAGTCGATGCCGATCAGCGTCTTGACCAGCACGCCGCCGCCCACCATCTGCGCGGTCAGGTAGAAGGTCGACACGGTGATCACCGAGATCGCGCCGACGATGCGCGTCTTGCGCGGGTCGTTGCGGTAGGCCAGGATGTCGGCGAGCGTGTACTTGCCGATGTTGCGGCACGGCTCGGCGATCACCAGCAGCACGGTGATGTAGGCGACGAGCCAGCCCACCGAATACATGAAGCCGTCGTAGCCGTACAGCGAGATGAGGCCCGCGATGCCGAGGAACGAGGCGGCCGACAGGTAGTCGCCGG
>DATLIR010000279.1:0-2659 GCA_035539315.1 Casimicrobiaceae bacterium | reverse complement strand
CGCAGAAGCTCGGCGCGATGATGCTGTTCGGCGAGAAGTACGGCGACGACGTGCGCGTGCTCGACATCGGCAGCTCGCGCGAGCTGTGCGGCGGCACGCACGTCGCGCGCACCGGCGACATCGGCATGTTCAAGGTAATCGGCGAAGGCGGCGTCGCGGCCGGCATCCGGCGCATCGAGGCGACCACCGGCAAGGGCGCGCTCGCCTGGGTGCAGCAGCAGGAGCGCGCGCTCGCCGGCGTCGCAGCCGCGCTCAAGGCGCCGGTCGGCGAGCTCGAGACGCGCATCGCGCAGCTGACCGAGCAGGCGCGCGCCGCCGAGAAGGAGCTCGCGAAGCTCAAGGCGAAGGCGGCGTCCTCCGCGGGCGACGACCTCGCCGGCGGCGCGGCCGACGTCGGCGGCGTCAAGGTGGTGGCGGCGTCGATCGACGGCGCCGACGCGAAATCGCTGCGCGAAACCGTCGACAAGCTCAAGGACAAGCTCAAGAGCGCGGCGATCGTGCTCGGCAGCATTGCGGACGGCAAGGTGACGCTCATCGCGGGCGTCACCGGCGATCTGACCGGTCGCGTCAAGGCGGGCGAGCTCGTCAACCACGTCGCGACGCAGGTCGGCGGCAAGGGCGGCGGGCGACCCGACCTGGCGCAGGCGGGTGGCACCGATCCTGCGGCGTTGCCGGCGGCCCTCAGGTCGGTGCGTGGCTGGGTCGAAGCACGCCTCTAGCCGCATGCGTTTGCCGACGAATGCCGGGGCACCCGACGCGGCCGCCTCGGCCGCGACGCCGCAGCCACGCTCGACGCCCACGCGACCGCACGACGATCCGCAGCGGCGATCGCTGCACGACGAGATCCACGCGCGTCCGCCGGCACGACTGTTCACGCCGGAGCGGATCGGACATCTCGCGCTGCGGATCCCGCCCGAGGAGCGGGCGGACGAGGAGGCGGCCCTCGCCGCGCTCGCGTCGCAGCACGGCATGCCCGCGCCGTCGTTCGACGCGGGCTACCTCTGGCTGGACTGCGGCGCGTACCGCCTCAAGTGGGAGCGGCATACCGAGTTCAGCACGCTGACGGTCTACCACGCCGTCGCCGCGGACGTGCCCGGGGAGGGACGCGCGCTGGAGGTGGTGCCCGCGGTCTGGCGCGCCCGCCTGCCGGGATCGACGATCGTGTATGCCGAGGTCGACGTGCGGCGCGGCGTCGAGGACGATCTCCGCGACGCGATCGCCTCGTTCGGCGACACCCCCGTGATCGGCGCGCGCGTGGCCGACGCCGCGGGCTACGCGCTCACCGATCTTCGGATGGACGAGCAGGGCTGCACGCGATTCGTGGTGGTCGACGTCTCGCTCACGCCGCGCCAGGCCGGGCGGCTCGCGCAGCGGCTGCTCGAGATCGAGACCTACCGGATGATGGCGCTGCTCGCCTTCCCGGCCGCGCGCGCGGCGACCGGTCCGCTCGCGGAGGCCGAGCGCCGGCTCGCCGCGATCACCGAGCGGCTGGCCTCGATGCAGGCGTCGGACGAAGGTGCGCTCCTCGACGACCTGATGCACGTCGCGGCCGACGTCGAACAGCGCGACGCCGCGACGCGGTTTCGGTTCGGCGCCGCGAGCGCCTACCATCACCTCGTCCGGCAGCGCATCGCCGAGCTGCGCGAGCAGCGGCTTCCGGGCGTGCAGACCCTCGGGGAATTCATGGAACGCCGGCTGGCCCCGGCGATGGCGACCTGCGAGTCGGTGGCGCGCCGGCAGGAAGAGTTGTCCGCGCGCGTCGCGCGCGCCGGCCAGCTGCTGCGCACCCGGGTGGAGGTCGCCCTCGCGCGCCAGAACCAGGCGCTGCTCGAGTCGATGAACCGCCGCGCGCGCCTGCAGCTCCGGCTGCAACGCACCGTCGAGGGCCTGTCGATCGCGGCCATCACCTACTATGCCGCCGGGCTGACGGGTTACGTCGCGAAAGCGGCGAAGGTCGCCGGCGCGCCGCTCGACGCCGACCTCATCGTCGCGATCGCGATCCCGCTGATCGCCGGTGCGCTATGGTTCGCCTTGCGCCGCATCCGCCGCGGCCTCGAGGATGCCTGAGGGATCCGCGCTCGCGGCGGGGCCGTCGACGAGCCGCGGCACGACACCGGGAACCCCATGACGCGAGCCCGCCTTGTCCTTGCCCTCCTGGTGATCGCGGCCTCGCCGGCGCACGCCCACCACGGCTGGAGCGAGTACGACAGCACCACCACGCTGACCCTCACCGGCACGATCGAGCAGGCCGGCTACGAGCACCCGCACGGCCATGTCAGGCTCACCGCCGACGGCAAGACCTGGAACGCCGTGCTCGCGCCGCCTTCGCGCATGGAGAATCGCGGCCTGCCGCGCGCCGAGCTGGTGCCTGGCGCGAAAGTCACGGTGGTCGGCTACGCGAACCGCAACAAGCCCGACGAGATGCGTGCCGAGCGCATCACGATCGGCGGGCGCACCGTCGAGCTGCGCTAGGCCCGACGCGCGATGACCACGGCAGCGCATGCGGTCGAGGCAACCAGCCTCGGGCGGGCGATGCGCGAGTCGCTGTGGGCATTCCCGATCGCCGAGACGATCCACATCGCGGCGTTCGCCATCGTCGTCGGCTCGATCGTCGTGCTCGACCTGAGGCTGATCGGGCTGTCGCGCCGCGTGCCGGTCG
>DATLIR010000278.1:0-10943 GCA_035539315.1 Casimicrobiaceae bacterium | reverse complement strand
CAGGATGCGCTCGATCGGCCGGTGCTCGCCGTGCCCGTTCTGGCGATGCTCCCAGATGTCCGCGATATGCAGGAACGCCGCCCGCTCGAGGCCGATCTCGACGAACGCGCTCTGCATGCCGGGCAGCACGCGCGCGACGCGGCCGAGGTAGATGTTCCCGACCAGGCCCCGCGCGCTGGTGCGCTCGATGTGCAATTCCTGCACGACGCCCTGCTCGAGCATCGCGACGCGGGTTTCCTGCGGCGTTACGTTGATGAGGATTTCATGGGCCATCGGCAGGGAAGGGTGGGGATCATCGAAGTCCTCGTCGGGGCCGCCTCAACGGGCGTCCGCCGTGCAATCCTGCCGAAGGCGCCGCGGGCGGGGCCGCGGGGCGATCGTTCGCTGGCCGGTGCAAGGGCCGTGCCCGGCACCGTGGACGGTCATGGTACGGGAAAACCCGACCGGGCGAGCAAACCGGCCGTTTCGGCGAGCGGCAATCCCATGACACCCGAATAGCTGCCGTCGAGGCGCGTGATGAACGTCGCGGCGCGTCCCTGGATCCCGTACCCGCCCGCCTTGTCGAACGGATCGCCGCTCGCGACATAGGCGGCGATGGCGGATTTCGACAGCGGGGCCAGCGTCACGCGGGACGTCGACAGCGCGAACTGCGTGTCGTCCTGCCAGCGCAGCGCCACCGCGGTGACCACGTCGTGCGTGCGCCCCGCGAGCCGCGCGAGCATCGCCTTGGCCGCGCGCTCGTCCGCCGGCTTGCCCAAGACCTCGCCGTCGAGCACGACCTCGGTGTCGGCGCCGAGCACCGGCCGCGCCTCGAGCCCGCGGGCGAGCATCGACTGCCAGCCGGCGTTCGCCTTGGTGCGCGCGATGCGCTCGATGTAGTGCAGCGCCGGCTCGCCGTCGTGGGCGACCTCGAGCACGTCGGGCGTGCGGCCGGCGCCTTCGCGCAACCGCAGGACGTCGAACGCGATGCCGATCTGCGCGAGCAGCTCGCCGCGGCGCGGGCTCTTCGAGGCGAGCCAGATCTTCGGCATCGATCTACTCACGGTGATAGGGGTGGCCGGCGATGAGGCTCGTCGCGCGATAGATCTGCTCGGCGAGCACCACGCGCACGAGCGCGTGCGGAAGCGTCAGCGCGGAGAGCGAGAAGCGCGCCGCGGCGCGACGCTTGAAGCCGGCGTCGAGGCCGTCGGCGCTGCCGATGGCGAACGCGAGCGACGCGGTCGATTCGCGCCAGCGCTCGAGGCGCTCGGCAAGATCGCGCGTCGTCCACGCCGAGCCCTGCTCGTCGAGCGCGACGATGGTCGCCCCCGCGCAGGCGGCATCGAGGCGCCTACTCTCCGCCTCGAGCAGCTGCGGTACGGTGCGGCCGCGATCGCGCGGCTCGGGCTTGAGCTCGACCAGGTCGAGCGGCCAGTCGCGCGGCAGGCGGGCGCTGTAGTCGCCGTAGCCGGCACCGACCCACGCCGGCATCCGGTGCCCCAGCGCGACGATCGAGAGCTTCACGCGCTCCGCCGCGACGAGGCGCGAACAGTCACGCCGCCGTCGCCGCGCGGGCGCGGCGGGTCGGTCGTGCGGTCCACAGTTCCTCGAGGTTGTAGTACGCGCGCACCGCGGGCTGCATCACGTGCACGACGATGTCTCCCGCGTCGACCAGCACCCACTCGCCGCCCTCCTCGCCTTCCACGCCGACGATCGAGGCGCCGGCGGCCTTGAGCGCGTCGCGCACGTGATGCGCGAGCGCCTTCACCTGGCGGTGGGAATCCGCGCTCGCGATGACGAGCGTGTCGGCGAAACTGGTGAGCTTGCGGACGTCGAGGACGGTGATGTCGCGGGCCTTGATGTCCTCGAGGGCGGAGACGGCGGTCTTGGCGAGCTTGTCTAGGCGCATTCCAGGGTCAGCCGGCGTAGAGCCGATGGTTGGCAATATAGTCCCAAACCGCCGGCGGCATCAACGCGCGAACCGATGGCGCGGCGTCGCCGCCGCGCGCGAGCGCCGCGCGAATCGCCGACGCCGAGACGTCGCGCGGGACGGTCGGGAGCACGTAGATGCGGCCGGCCGGCGCGCGAATCAAGTCGGCGGCAGCCGGCGTGCGGTGCGCGCGCCACAGCGGCGCGAGCGCCGCGGGCAGCGCCGCGTCGAAGGGATCGCCCGGCCGCGCCGCGACGACGACGTGGGCGAGCGCGAGGATCTCCGTCCAGCGATGCCAGCTCGGCAGGCCACGAAACGCGTCGGCCCCCAGCACGAGGATCAGCGGGCGGCGGGGCTGTTCGGCGCGAAGCTCGCCGAGCGTGAGGACCGTGTAGCTCTTGCCGAGGCGCGCGAGCTCGCGCGTGTCGATCGTGATGCCCGGGCGCCCGGCGAGCGCGAGCTTCAGCATCGCCAGGCGGTGGGCCGCCGGCGCGCCGGGCGCAGGGCGATGCGGCGGATCGCCCGCGGGGACGAATCGCACCTCGGCGCCCGGGAACGCCCCGCGCGCATCGTCGGCGAGGCCGAGGTGGCCGGCGTGCACGGGATCGAAGGTGCCGCCGACCAGCACCAGCGGCGCGTCCGTTTCGCTCGCGCTCATCCGTGCTCCGCACGCGGCGCGTCGCTGGCGAGCATCTCGGCATGGTCGATGCGCGCCTCGATCGCGCGGCGCGTCTCGTCGTTGATGAGGCCGGCGTCGAGCATCGACGCGAGCTCGCGGCGCTCGGCGTCGAGCGCGATCGTCACGAGGCGTCGGCGCGACGACGCGACGCGCTCGAGCTCGACGCGCCGGTCGGCGTTCGCGGTGTGGCGCGCCGCGCGCATCGCGTACTCGGCGACAAGCTTGCGCGCCTCGGCGGTCTCGTCGCCGCGCGCGAGCTTCGCGGCCTCGCGCTCGAGCGCTTGTGCGGCGGCTTGCGCGATCGCGATCTCCGCTGCGCGGCGTTCGCGCTCGCGCGAGCCGTCGCTGCGCACGCCCAGGCGCCGGATCAGGAGCGGCAGCGTGAGGCCGTTGACGAGCAGCGTCAGGACGATCGTGGTGGCCGCGAGGAAGATGACGAGGTCGCGGCCCGGGAACGGCGTGCCGGCCGCGGTCAGAACCGGCACCGACAGCGCCGCGGCCATCGTCACCGAACCGCGCAACCCGGACCACCCGACGAGGAACACCGCGCGCGGATCGCGCCGCGCCTCCCGCTCGCGAATGCTCCGGAACAGGAGCACCGGCAGGTAGGTGCCCGGGTAGACCCAGGCGATGCGCACCAGCGTCACGATGACCCACAGCGTGATCGCGTAGCCCGCGAGTCGCGCCGGCGACTCGGTGCGCGCGAGCGTCTCGATGGCCGGCGGCAGCGTCACGCCGAGCAGCACGAAGACCAGCCCGTTGAACACGAACAGCACCATGCCCCACACTTCCCACGCGTGCTGGCGCGTCGCGGGCGACAAGGTGCGCGCGTCGTGCCAGCCGCCGTACAGGCCGGCCGCGACGACGGCGAGGATGCCCGACACGCCGACATGCTCGGCCGCCAGGTAGGCGGCGAACGGCGACAGCAGCGATAGCACGGTCTGGATCGTCGGATCGTCGACGCACACGCGCTTCAGGCCCACGCGCAGCACGCCGATCGCCCAGCCGCAGGCCAGGCCCATGACGAGGCCGCCGAGCGCAACCCACGCAAGCTCGATGCCGGCGGACGCGAGCGAGAACACGCCCGTGGCCGCGGCGGCGACCGCGAACTTGAACGCCACCAGGCCCGAGGCGTCGTTGATGAGGCTCTCGCCGGTCAGGATCGCGCTGACGCGCCCGGGCAGCGGCAGGCGCGCCGTCATCGACGCGGTCGCGACCGCGTCGGTCGGCGAGACGATGGCGCCGAGCGCGAACGCCGCGGCCAGCGGAAGCGCGGGGATCAGCGTGTGCATGGCGAACCCGACCACCACGACGGTGGCGAACACGAGCCCGAACGCGAGCAGCAGCACCGGCCGCATGACGTCGGCGAACTCGCGCTTGGGGATCAGCCACCCGTCGGAGTACAGGAGCGGCGGGATGAACAACAGGAAGAACACGTCCGGATCGAGGTGGACCCGCTCGAGGCCCGGCACGAACGACAGCGCCACGCCGCCGGCGATCATCAACAGCGGCCCTGGCAGCCGCGTCCAGCGCGCGACGGCTGCGATCACCGCGAGCGCGAGCAGCAGCGCGAGCACCAGTTCGATGGTGAGTACCGGGGACGACATCGCGCGTCGGGCGCCCCGCGCTCAGAAGCTCGAGCCCGGCTCGCGCAGGAACGCGATCTCGTCGGGCGTCGACGCACGGCCGAGGATCGCGTTGCGATGCGGGTAGCGGCCGAAGCGCCGCACGATCACGGCGTGCTTCTCGGCCCAGACGAACGGATCGCGGCGCCCGGTCTCCGCGGCCAGCGCGGCGAACAGCGCGAGCGAGCGCTCCTGCGCCGCGACGCTCTCGGCGTGCTCGAACGGCAGGTAGCAGAACCAGCGCTCGAAGACGTCGAGCTCGCGGTCGAGGCCCCCGTCGACCGCGCGCCCGGCGAGCTCCAGCGCGCGCACGTCGCCGGCGAACGCACGCGGCGTGCCGCGGTGGATGTTGCGCGTGAACTGGTCGAGCAACAGGATGCGCGCCAGCGCCCCTTGCGGCGTCGCGCTCCATGCTTCGTACGCGCCACTGAGGGCGGCCTCGACCGCGGCGCCGAAGCGCTCGCGAATCGTCGCGTCGAACGCTTCGTCCTTGAAGAACCAGACGGAGCGCTCGGCGTGCGGCGCCGGGCCGAACCAGAACGCGAGGGTGTCGCGGGCGAGGGCGTCCACCGGCGTATGATAAGGGCTCGCGAAAAGCAGGGTCATGACTCGACTTTTGCGTCGCGCGCCGGATTCCCCGGACATCCGGGAAAAGTCGAGTCTGACCCTGCTTTCGCGGATGACCCCGCCCGCCACCACCGATTTCCGCACGCTGGCGCTGCTCGCCGTGTGCCAGGCGCTGCTCCTGACCAACGGTTCGGCGCTGATCTCGATGAACGCCCTGGTGGGCTACGACCTGGCGCCGACCAGGTCGCTCGCGACGCTGGGCGCGACGACCTACGTCATCGGCTCGGCGCTCGCGGCGATGCCGGCGGCGCTGTGGATGGCGAAGGCCGGGCGCCGCGCCGGCTTCATGGCGGGTGCGCTGATCAACGTCGGGGGCTGCGTGCTCGCGGCGCTGGCGCTCTGGCAGCGCAGCTTCGCGCTGTTCTGTGCGGCGACCGCGGTGATCGGCGTCTACAACGCGATCGGGCTGCAATACCGGTTCGCCGCGGCCGAGGTCGCGACGGCGGCGGATCGCGCAAAGGCGATCTCCTGGGTGCTCGCCGGCGGCATCGCGGGCGGCGTGCTCGGGCCGGCATCGATGGGCGTGGCCAAGGACTGGTTCGCGACGCCGTTCGCCGGCTCGTTCGTCGTGCTTGCGGCCTACGCGCTGGTCGCGCTGGCGGTGCAGTCGCGTGTGAACGTGCCGCCGCCGACGCTCGCGGAGCGCTCCGCCGCGCGACGTCCGCTCGTGACGATCGTGCGGCAGCCTGCGTTCGTCGTCGCCGTGCTGGCGGGAGCGCTCGGCTACGGCGTCATGAACCTCTTGATGACGGCGACGCCGCTGGCGATGGACTTTTGCGGCCATCCGTTCGCGCAAGCCGCCTTCGTCATCGAATGGCATGTCGTCGCGATGTTCGCGCCCGGGCTCGTCACCGGCTCGCTGATCGGCCGCTTCGGCGTGCTCAAGGTGATCCTCGCGGGCGTCGCCCTGATGGCCGGCTGCGTCGCGGTCGCGCTCTTGGGCGTCACCGTCGCGCATTTCGCGGTCGCGCTGGTGCTGCTCGGCGTCGGGTGGAACTTCATGTACACCGGCGGGACCACGCTCCTCACCTCGTCGTACGCGCCGGCGGACAAGGCGCGCGCGCAAGGCGTCAACGACCTCGCCGTGTTCGCGACGATGGCGATCTCGTCGGCGGCGTCGGGCGCGCTGGTGTCGCTGGCCGGCTGGGAGCGCATGAACGTTGCGGCGCTGCCGGTGCTGGTCGTGGTCGTCCTCGCGGTCGCATGGCTCGCGAGAGCGCGGCGCCTCGCGCCCAGGCCGGCCTGAGGTAGCGCGCGAACGTCAGGGGTCCGACCCCTCAGCGGACCTGCCCGGTCCCGAGCACGATCCACTTGCGCGACGTCAGCCCCTCGAGGCCGACCGGACCGCGGGCGTGCAGCTTGTTGGTGGAGATGCCGATCTCGGCGCCGAGGCCGTATTCGAAGCCGTCGGCGAGGCGCGTCGACGCGTTCACCATCACCGAGCTCGAGTCGACCTCGCGCAGGAAGCGCATCGCGGCGGCGTGGTCGTTGGTGACGATCGCATCGGTGTGCTGCGAGCCGTAGCGCGCGATGTGCCCGATCGCGTCGTCGAGCGAGTCGACGACGCGCACGGCGAGGATCGGCGCCAGGTACTCGGTCCGCCAGTCGTCCTCGGTCGCGGCCTTCATCGCCGGCACCAGCGCACGCGAGCGCTCGCAGCCGCGCAGCTCGACGCCCTTCGCCCGGTAGAGCTCCGCGAGCGGAGGCAGCGCGCGCTTCGCGATGGCCGCGTGCACCAGCAGCGTCTCCATCGTGTTGCACGGCGAGTAGCGCTGGGTCTTCGCGTTGTCGGCGATCGCGATCGCCATGGCGAGGTCGGCCGCTGCGTCGATGAACACGTGGCACACGCCGTCGAGGTGCTTGATCACCGGCACCTTCGCCTCGCGCGCGATGCGCTCGATCAGCCCCTTGCCGCCACGCGGCACGAGGACGTCGACGTGGGCCTGGTCGGCGATCAGGTGGCCGACCGCCGCGCGATCGGTGGTCGCGACCACCTGCACCGCCGCTTCCGGCAATCCGGCGGCGCGCAGTCCCTCGTGCACGCACGCGGCGATCGCGGTGTTGCTGCGGATCGCCTCGGAGCCGCCGCGCAGGATCGTCGCGTTGCCGGCCTTGAGGCACAGCGCGGCCGCATCCGCGGTCACGTTGGGCCGCGATTCGTAGATGATGCCGACGACGCCGAGCGGCACGCGCATCAGTCCGACCTGGATGCCGCTCGGCCGGTAGCGCAACTCCGCGATCTCGCCGACCGGGTCGGGCAGCGCCACGATGTCCTCGAGGCCTTTCGCCATCGCCTCGATCGCCTTCGGCGTGAGCGTCAGCCGATCGACGAACGCCGGGTCCTGGCCCGCGGCGACCGCCGCGCGCACGTCCTCGGCGTTGGCGGCCAGGAGCTTTGCACCGTCGCGCCGGATCGCCTTCGCCATCGCGACCAGCGCGTGGTCCTTCGCGGCCGTGTCGGCACACGCCACCGCGCGCGACGCAGCGCGCGCGGCCGCGCCCACGCCGCGCATGTACGCGGCGACATCGGCGATCGTGCCCGGGGCGGGGACGGCGAGGGTGGCCATCGGGGGATTGTAGCCCGGGCCCCCGGGGCTCGTTGTCGCGAAAAGGGATGACGATTCGGCCGAACGCACGTAGTCTTTCGATATCGGCAGGCCCGCCCTCTCCCCGGCCGCCCGTTCTTTCGAGGAGCTCCACGTGAATCGACGCAGCATGCTCGCGGCACTTGCCGCAACCCTCCTGACGCTGGCGCCTGCGGCCGAGGCCGCGCCCGAATGGAACGTGACCCCGTACCTGTGGGCGGCGGGCTTCGACGGCACCGTCGGCACCGCCGGCGGCAATGCCGGTCTCGGCGATCGCGTCTCGCTCGAATTCAACAAGTTCGAGGACAACCTGACGCTCGGCGGCTTCATGCTGAACGGGAGCTGGCGCGACGGCCGCTGGACCGCATTCGGCGACTGGACCTGGGCGAAGGTCGAGTCCGACGCCCCCACAAGGGTTCCCAATCTGTACGGTAGCGTCAACGGCGAGATCAAGGGCAACATCGTCCAGGGCAACGTCGGCTACGACTTCGGCGCGGGCGGCCCGTCGCACCTCGACGTGTTCGCCGGCGTCCGTTACTACGACCTCGACATCACAATGGGGCTGACCGGCGGAGCGTTGCCGGGGGTCGATCTCAAGGGCGACGCGCAATGGGTCGACGGCGTCGTCGGCGTTCGATGGGCGACGCAGTTCGCGCAGAACTGGCAGGGGTACGTCCAGGCGGACGTCGGCGCCGGCGGCTCCAACCTGTCGTGGCAGGCGATCGGCGCGGTCGGCTACCGCTTCAACTGGGGCTCCATCATCGGCGGCTGGCGCTACCTCAAGGTCGACTACGACGACGGCCCCTACGTCCTCGACGCGGCGCTCACCGGGCCGTTCCTCGGCGCGTCGTTCCGCTTCTAGGCACGGCGGCCGTTACGCGCTGCGCGCGGCGGCGCACGCCGATCAGGTGCGACCCCTCGGCATGCGCAGGTAGCGGGCCCTAGCGACGCACGTCGATGCGCCGCACGCCGTTCTCGCCGCCGACGAGGATCGTGTCGGCGCCGCGGCGTGCGAACAGCCCGACGGTGACGACGCCGGCGAGCTGGTTGAGGTCGCTCTCGAGCCTGACCGGGTCGAGGAGCTTCAGTCCCCGCACGTCGAGGATCACGTTGCCGTTGTCGGTGGTGAACCCCGACCGCAGCTCCGGCTGGCCGCCCAGGCGCACGATCTCGCGTGCGACGTAGCTGCGCGCCATCGGGATCACCTCGACCGGCAACGGAAACTTCCCGAGCACGTCGACCAGCTTGCTGCGGTCGACGATGCAGACGAACCTTCGCGACGCGGCGGCCACGATCTTCTCGCGCGTGAGCGCTCCGCCGCCGCCCTTGATCATCGCGCCGTGCTCGGTGACCTCGTCGGCGCCGTCGATGTACACGGGCAGCGGGCCGACGTTGTTGAGCTCGTCGACCGGGATGCCGTGCGACTTGAGCCGCTCGGCCGTCCTGACCGACGAGGCGACCGCGCCCTTGATGCGCCCCTTGATCTTCGCGAGCTCGTCGATGAAGAAGTTGGCGGTCGACCCCGAGCCGACGCCGATCCACGCGTCGTCGACGACGTGCGCGATCGCGTCGCGCGCAACGGCCTGCTTCAGTTCGTCCTGGGTCATCGCGGGGCTCCATTCGCGGAGCCCCGGATTCTACGCGCCGCCGCATGGCGCGGCGGCGCGTTCATGGCACCTCGGGCGCCCGCGGGTCGGCCGCGCGGGCGACGACGGCGCTACACGGGCGACGGGGCGCAGAAGCGGATGCCCTCGGGCGCCCAGCCCAGTGTCGTCGTGAACACTTCGTAGATCGTCGGGCTCGTCGTGAAGCGGTGGTTGGGAGCCCCGGTCATCCCGTTGTTGTACATCCGGTAGATCGGGATCAGCCCGGCGCCGCACACGCCGCCCGCGGGAACCGGGATGTAGAACGCGATCTTCTCGAACTGCCAGTCGGGATTCAGCTTCACGCCGGCGCACTCGACCGGATCCGCCGTGTAGAAGTGGGAGCTCTTGGGGGCGAACGTCACGGTGAAGAAGCGGCAGACGTCCGCGGTGCCGGGCGCGGGGCCGTTCCGCGCGAGGAACTCCTCTCCGGTGCGGACGAAGACGCCGCCGTAGGCGCCGCCGTCGAGCCCGGCGATCTCGTCCGGATCGGCCGTCATGAAGTAATGCCCGAAGACGGTGTGCAAGTACTCGACCACGGTGATCGCGAAGGCGGAGGCTACGCGGCCGGTGATCTTGACGCCGACCGTGTTGCGACGGAACGTGTCGAGGGGCGGACTCACGCCGTTGGTCTGGGTCACGTCGGTGCACGGGCCAAGGTCGAAGCCGACGTCGTAGGAGATCGTGCCGGAACCGGCGGTCAGCACCTGCTCGAACGTGACCGTGGAGCCTGCGGGCAGCGGCACGTCGCCGAAATCGAACAACGACTCAGAGAAGGGGTCGTCGATGTTTCGCGTCACCGACGCGACGCCCACCAGCGGGCCGTCATAGCGATTCAGGCGCGCGATCAGCGTGATCGTCTTGCTGCCCGGGGTGCTGGCGCGGTGGCGCAGCCGGACGGTGTCGATCGTCACGCCCTGGTAGTTGGTGATGTAGAACCCGCGGTCGATGAAGTCGCCGCCCGCGCTGGTGCCGTACGGACAGTCGTAGGTCATCGCGGAGGCGATGGACGCCGGCTCGCCGGTGATGACCAGGCCGACCGAATTGCGGCGAAAGGACGACAGCGGCGGGTCGGTATCTTCGGTCTCGACGACGTCGGCGCACGGGCCGACGCCCGTGTCGAAGAAGACGCTGCCGTCGCCTGCCAGCAGCGTCTGCGTGAACGTTATCCGAGACCCGACCGGGACGGCCACCCCGCCGAAGTCGAACACCGACTTGGACATCGACGTCGTCACCGTGCGCGTGACCTGCGCGACGGCGATGAACGTGCCGTTGAAGTTGGTCAGCCGGGCGGTGAGGCCGATCGTGCGCTCGCCGGCGACGCTCGCGGAATGGGCGAGCGTGACGGTGTCGAGCGTCGACCCCTGGTAGTTGCTGACGTAGAAGCCCCGCGAGATGAGGTCGCCTCCGCCCGCGAATGCGCAGTCGGCGGTGAAGGCGGCTTGAACGTGCGACGAAGCGAAGAACAGGGCAGCGAAAGCGAGAGCGAGGCAAAGCCGGACTCGGAGCGCGAACATGGCACCTCCCGGGCGTACGGCGGGACGTCAGTGCGATCCTAGTCCTGCGGGAAGGCGTTGCACAAGCGAACCATTCGCGGCATGCCGCGTCCGTCGCACGTCGACGTCGGACTGCCGGCCGTAGCCCCGCGCCCGCGATCCGGATCCGCGGCCATCCAGGAGCGGGCACGAGGTGTGCGGCCGCGCGGGCCGGTCGAGCGACCCGGGCAGGGACGACCGCTACAGCGGCGCGCAGAAGCGGACGCCTTCGGGCGTCCAGTGCTGGTTCGCGACGAAGTCGTCGTAGATCGCCTGGCTCTCGGTGAAGCGGTGGTTCGGTGCGCCGGTCATGCCGTCGTTGTAGAGCCGGAGTACCGGC